>NZ_BAAAAP010000001.1:0-316760 GCF_054768215.1 Clostridium sp. CTA-1 | reverse complement strand
TATTATAACTTGTCCTCTTACATATTATAATAATTTTTATAAAATATAAAAAGAAAAATTTTTTTCATAAAACAATTTATATATCCTCTAATAAACATCGGAATATTAATTGAATTTTAAGACATCCTTAGAAAAATTACATCTTAAAATTCATAGAATTTAACTTTGAAAAGGATTGATTTTAATGAATGTATCTGCAATCATTGTAGAGTATAACCCTATGCATAATGGGCATCTATATCACATAAAAAAAACAAAAGAATTAACAGACTGTGATGCTTTAGTTTGTATAATGAGTGGTAATTTTGTACAAAGAGGATTTCCTTCAATTTTAGATAAATGGACAAAGGCTGATATAGCCCTATCAAAAGGAGTGGATTTAGTTATAGAATTACCTACATTATATAGTCTTTCCTCTGCAGAATTTTTTTCTTTTGGAGCTATAAGCATTTTAAATAATTTAAATGTAGTGAAAAATATTTGCTTTGGAAGTGAAATAGGCAATATTAATGCCCTACAGGATATAGCCAAAACTCTTTTAGAGGAACCCTTAGAATACAAAATTCTTTTAAAAAATTATTTAGATAAAGGTGTATCTTTTGCTAAAGCCAGAAATTTAGCCTTAGTAGAACTAAATAAGGACAATAAAATTATGAGTGAAGATATAAATAAAATACTATCCTTATCTAATAATATTCTTGGAATAGAATATTTGAAATCTTTACTATTACTTAATAGTTCCATAAAACCTTTTACTATAACAAGGGAAGGTGCAAATTATAAAGATGAAAATTTACACAAAGAATATTCTAGTGCATCTTCCATAAGAAAATATTTAAAAGAAAATAAAAATATTAATATTTTAAAAGATTTTTTACCTTTAGAATGCTTTTTAGAATTTAAAAAATTAATTACTAAAAGCTATAATTTCTCTATGGAAGATTCTATGATTAATTATATAAGATATAAATATATATGTGGATATAAAAATTTGCATAGTCTTATTGATGTTTCAGAAGGATTAGATAATAGAATCTATAAAGCCTTAGAAAAAAATTTTACTTATGACAGCTTAGTAGGAGAAATAAAAAGTAAAAGATATGCTTATAGTCGCATAGGAAGAATCTTATGTCAATATTTTATCGGTTTTGAAAACTATAATTTAAACACCTTACTTAAAAGCACTCCAAACTATATAAGGGTTTTAGCCTCTAATGAAAAGGGTCTAAAAATATTAAAAGAAATTAAAAAACATTCCTCTACTAAGATATATACAAAAGTACCGAAAAACACTAATACTCTCTTAAACTTAGATATAAAGGCTACCAATGCTTATTCTATTTTAAATAATAATATAAGATTTAATGAAGATTATTTTAGAAGTCCTACTATAATAAAAAATACTATCTATTAATGTAATAATATTTGATTTTAAAAATATAATTATAATAAATCAATTCTAGGAGTCTTATAGTGACTTTATTTTTTTATATAATGTTATTTTTAATATTTATTTTATTGTTTAAGCTTTTTAAAAATGAAAATATAATAATAACCTTTTTATGTTCAATTTTAATTATATATATTATTATAGCACCTAGGTTTTGTATAGAAGCTACCTTATCTGGTGCTAAGTTATTCTTTTATAAGGTTTTTCCTTCTTTATTTCCTTTTTTAATACTAACAAACATAATAATAAATTATGGTGGAGTACATATATATTCTAAACTATTCGGAAAAATTCTATGTGCTCCTCTGAAACTAAAAAAGGAATGTAGTTTCCCCTTAATAGTAAGTGCCCTTTGTGGTTATCCCTTAGGAGCGAAGTACTCCTGTGATCTTTACGAAAATGGCGATATTAATTTTTCTACTTTGGAAAGACTTATAAATATAGCCTCTAATGCTGGTCCCTTATTTATAATTGGATCTGTAGGCACTTCTATGCTGGGTAATCCTTATGCAGGATATGTATTACTCTTATCCAATTATATTTCCTGTATTATAGTAGGGCTTATTTTACCTAGTAGAAATACTAAAATGTATAGAGATTTTAAAAAAAATTTCAAAATATCAAATAAAAACATAGGTGAATCTTTAAAAAATAGTATTGACGGCGCTATAAAAACTTGTATAGGTGTAGCAGGATTTGTAATACTGTTCTCTTTATTGCTTAATATACTAAGAAACAATTTTCTTTTTAAATTTTTATTAAATAATTTATGTATTTTTTTTAATATAGATAAAAACCTAATAGAAGGATTCCTATTAGGCTTAGTAGAAATGACCAATGGATGTTATTTAATTTCCACAAGTTCTATTGATATATCTAAAAAATTAATATTAATAAGCTTCTTATTAGCTTTTAGTGGATTTTCTATAATATCTCAAGTTTACTCTTTTACTTATAAGCAGGGTATAAATATTAAAAGATATATAAAAATAAAATTTATACAAGGACTTATAGCCTCTACAACCTGTGTTATTTTATATAAAATACCTATATTTTCAATGTATTTAGATACTTTTACAGATAAAAATACTCATTTAATTTTAAGTAACAATTTATTATTTATATTTATTTTATTGCTTCTAATTGTACCATTAATAATATATTATATAAAATTTTTAAATAAAAATTAATTATTTTATATTTCTTAATTCCTTTATATTTTCTCTTATAGTATCTGTTTTTAGCTCTACACTTTCTTCTAAAGAAGCCGTAAAGGCTTCTAAATTTTTTCTTAATATACTTATCATTTGTTGAGATTTTTCTTCTATTTCTTTATCTAAATCCGTCAATAATTCATCTGCGTAATCCCTAGCCCCTACTCTTATATATTTAGATTCTTTTTCAGCATTTTTTATTATGGTTTCTGCCTTAATATTTGCTTCTCTTGTTATACTATGATTCTCTATTTGCTTTTTAAGTATTATTATATTTTCCTTTTTAATATGTTCCGCTTCTTCCATAGCTTCAGTAAGTATTCTTTCTTTTTCCTCACATATCCATTGAGCCTTTTTAAATTCATCCGGAAGACAATTTATTATCTTATCTAGTACCTCTAGGGATTCTTTCTTATTTATAGTAACTTTTCCTGTTAAAGGAATACTTGAACCTGATTCTATTAGTTCTTCTAGATATGCTAAAAGCTTAATAACATCCATTAAGTAACCCTCCTAAATACATTCCTTTTTATGATTTATCTTTTTTTTAATATCTGGTATTATTTCATCTGGTACCAAATCCTTTATGCATCCTCCAAACATAGCTACCTGCTTTACTGAGGATGAACTTAAATAAGAGTATTTTGCATTTGTCATCATAAATACTGTTTCTATATTAGGATCTAATTTGTTATTCATAAGAGCCATCTTAAATTCATATTCAAAATCTGACATGGTTCTAAGTCCTTTAATTATAACCTTAGATTTCTTTTCTTTCATAAAATCTATTAATAGGCCACTAAAACACTGCACTTCTACATTTCTATGGTTCTTAGTAACTCTTTTTATCATTTCTACTCTCTCATCTACTGAAAAAAGTCCCTTCTTTTCTGGATTTACAAGTACCGCTACTATTAGCTTATCACAAACCTTAGAAGCCCTTTTAATTATATTTAAATGTCCCTTAGTTATAGGGTCAAAACTTCCTGGGTACACTGCAGTTTTCATTTTAATCCTCCTTAAATTTATAAAAACAAACGGTAGTGTTTCCATATTTTCTATGATCAAATAATTTTATTCTTTCAGTTCCCTCATATATTTCTTCTGAAGAATCTATTTTTGTAACTATTAATCCATCTTTATCTAATAGTTCTTTTTTATCTATGCTCTCCATAGCTGGAGGAATCATTTCTTTTGCATAGGGAGGATCTATAAATATCAAATCAAAAACTATAGATTTCCTAGCAAATTCCTCTAGGGCGCTATAAGCATCCATATTAAAACTCTTGCACAAATCTTCAAACTTTAAATTCTTAATATTTTCTCTTAATAAAGGATAGGTTTCAGGACTTTTATCTACTAAATAAGAGAACTTTGCTCCCCTACTAGCTGCCTCCAATCCTAAACTGCCTGTTCCTGCAAAAACATCCAAAACTCTAGATCCATATACCTGATTTTGTATTATATTAAATATAGATTCTTTTATTCTATCCAAAGTTGGTCTTGTAACACTACTTTGGGGTGATAGTATTTTTCTGCCTCTAGCAGATCCAGAGATAATTCTCATGAAAATCCTCCTTATTATTTGTTATTTAATAATTTATTCTAGGACTAGTTTCACTAATACTGTTATTCTATTATATTAGAATTATTCACATACAATGGTAGCGCCACCTATTAATAAGTTCTTCTAAATCTCACATTTAGAAATCCTTTTCTTATAAATAAGTCAGATTTGAGTGTAAAAATAACTTAATCCTTATTATTTTAACATATAAATTATTACCATACAAAATTATTTATAGTAATTTGTAGAAATTTGTTATCTTAATTAAAACATATAAACTTCGAATTATTTTTTATTTTGGTCTTTACTTCTTCTTTTATTTTATTATCCTCTTCACTATTACTATCTATTATTTTTTTGCTTTCAACATTAGCTATTTTGAGTAAATGTATATCCTCTATTACATCAGCTAGAAGTAAATTACTAGAACCATGCTGTCTAAATCCAAATATCTCTCCTCCACCTCTTAGCTTTAAATCTTCCTCTGCCACAAAAAAACCATCATTACTACTTTTCATTATTTCCATTCTTTTTCTTATAATATCATTTTTCACTTTAGCAATTAATATACAATAGGATTTATATTTCCCTCTACCTACTCTTCCCCTTAATTGATGAAGTTGAGCTAATCCAAATCTCTCCGCATTTTCTATAATCATTAAAGTAGCATTAGGTACATTTACCCCTACTTCTATAACAGTAGTGGATATTAGAGCTTTTATTTTCCCTTCTTTAAACTCCTTCATAATAGCATCTTTTTCTTTTCCTTTCATTTTACCATGTAAAATAGCAATTTCCACTTCTTTAAAATAATCCTCTTTCAAATCATTATATAATTTTTCTACAGAATTTAAATTCAATTCTTCCTTTTCTTCTACTAGAGGACAAACTATATATACCTGTCTCCCATCATTTATTTCTTTTAGTGCAAAGTTATACACTCTTTTTCTATAGCTATCATTTACATAATAGGTATCTATCTTTTTTCTTCCAGGTGGAAGTTCATCTATAATAGATAAGTCTAAATCTCCGTATAAGCTCAAAGTAAGAGTTCTTGGTATAGGGGTTGCACTCATAACTAAAGTATCTATACTTCTTCCCTTATTTAACATTTTACTTCTTTGCATAACCCCAAAACGGTGTTGCTCATCTGTTATAACCATACCTAAATTATAAAATTCCACATCATCCTCAATTAAAGCATGAGTACCTATTATTAAATCTATTTCTCCTTTTTTAAGCTTTTCTTTTATCTCTTTTTTTAAAGATGCTTTTACACTTCCTACCAAAAGCGCTATGTTTAAATTAAAATCTTTAAATAATTTTAAAGCTTCTTCATAATGTTGAATTGCTAATATTTCTGTAGGAGCTAACATTACTCCTTGATATCCATTTTTTATCACATTAAAAAGACAAATTAAAGCTATAATAGTTTTACCACTACCTACATCTCCCTGTAAAAGTCTATTCATTGGTTTTTCTTTTTTTTGATCTTTAAATATTTCCTCTAAAACTCTATTTTGAGCATTAGTTAGTTTAAAAGGTAATGATCTTATAATATCACTTGTTTCTTCTAAAACTTTAAAAGCTATCCCCTCTGTAGCTGTTTTCAAGTATTCCTTTAAAGAAGCTATTTTTAAACAATATGCTAATAACTCTTGAAATTTTAATCTTCTTATAGACTCTTCTAATTCTTTCTGATTTTCTGGCTTATGTATAGTTCTTATAGACTTGTCTAAGGATATAAACTTATATTTTTCTATAAGCCATCTAGGTAAATTCTCACCTATAGCAATATTTCCCAAGGCACTATTTACAAGTTTTATTAACAAATTATTTTTTAAATCTCCCTTTAAAGGATATTTAGGAATTATTTTTCTTTCCTCTACTTTTTCTGCATATTTATTCTTTAATATTTGAGCATTATTTATAGTTAAAGTTCCCCTATATTCTCTTAAACTTCCCTGAAGTATATATTCTTCACCTATTTTAAAGTAATTTTTAATATAGGGTTGATTAAACCAACTACCAACTATAGCTTTCTCTCCATCATTAAATATAATTGTAGTTAAAATTTTACCTGTTCTTGTTCTTACATCTCTTTTTATATTTTCTACCTGTACTTTAATTATTACTTTTTTATTTGATAACTTATCTTTACTATAGTTATCTATAAATTCATAATCTCTTGGGAAATACAAAAGTAAATCCATTATATTAAATATCATGCATTTTTCTAATTGTTCTTTAGTTTTAGGGCCAACTCCTTTTAATGTAGTTATAGGACTATATACATTCATAAACTTCCTCCTATATAAAGGATTCTATAGTAAAGAACAAATTCTTCTAAATTTAAGATAAATATTCCTTCTAAAAAAACTTTAACCTAAACTAAGAATCCCTTCCCAATATTATTTTTTTATAAAGAAGTAATAGAAATTTAAATTGTATAAATAAACTTTAAATACAATAAAAAAAGCCCTTAGGCTTTTTTTATTCTACAGACATTATAAAGTAATATAATGGTTGTTTTCCATTATAACATTGAATATCTAAATCTTCATATTTTCCTTCTAATTCTTCTATAAATTCTTCTACCTTTTCTTCATCACAATCTTTTCCATAGAATATACTTATAAGTTCACTATCTTCATTTATCATTTCTTCTAAGACAGCTTTTGAAACTTCAAAAATATCCTTTCCTACTTCAGATATTTTTCCTTCTATTAAGCCTAGTATATCATTTTCTTTAATTATTTTTCCGTCCATTTCTGTATCCCTAACTGCATAAGTTATAGAACCTGTAGCTACTGCTTTTATAGCTTCCTTCATGTTATTTTCATTTTCTTTTGATTCTGCCTCTGGATTAAACATTGTTATACTTGTTATGCCTTGTGGTATAGTTTTTGTAGGTATAACTATTATATTTTTTTCTGACAACTCTGCTGCTTGTGTAGCTGCCATAATTATATTTTTATTATTTGGTAGTATAAATATATTTTCCGCATTTATTTTATTTATAGCCTTAACTATATCCTCTGTACTTGGATTCATAGTTTGACCGCCTTCTATAACTTCATCTACACCCAAATCTTTAAATATTTCTGTTATGCCTTCTCCTAATGCTACAGATATAAATCCATATTTTTTTAATTCACTGTCTTCTTTTTCCACTTTATTTTCTTCGCTACTCATATCTATTATATGTTGATGCTGCTCTCTCATGTTATCTATTTTTATTTTAGAAAGTGGGCCAAGCTTTATAGCTTTAGAAAGTATATCTCCTGGATCATTTGTATGAATGTGAACTTTTACTAAGCCATCTGCGGCCACTACTATCATAGAATCTCCTAAAGGTTCTAATTGGCCTTTGAATTTATCCACGTCTACATTTTCTGCCATAACAAAAAATTCTGTACAATATCCAAATTCTATATTCTCTTCATATTGTTGAACTTTAGTGCTAGTATTAGAGACTTTGTTTTCTCCGCCTATTTCTACTTCTAGATCCTTATCTAATACCTCTAACATTCCCTGTAATATTATCAATAAACCTTGGCCGCCTGCATCTACTACCTTTGCCTTTTTTAGTACAGGAAGCATATCTGGTGTTTTATTTAATACTACTTCACTATGTTCACAAACATCCTTTAGTAAAGAAGTTACATCCTCTGCTTCACTTTTTACCGCACTCTCTCCTGCAGCTCTTATAATTGTTAGTATAGTCCCCTCTGTAGGTCTCATTACAGCTTTATAGGCAGACTTTGATCCCTCTAATAGTGCATTTGCAAATTCCCTTGCATTCACTTCATCCTTATCCTCTAGGCCTTTAGATATTCCTCTAAATATTTGGGATAGTATAACTCCTGAGTTACCTCTAGCTCCCATAAGAGCTCCTTTAGCTACTTTTTTAGCTATTTCTCCTATGGATTCCTTTTTTAATCCTTCTATTTCTTTTACCGCAGATCTAAAGGTCATAGACATATTTGTTCCTGTATCACCATCTGGTACTGGGAAAACATTTAGAGAATTTACAAATTCTTTTTTTTCTTCTAATTTGTTACTCCCATTTATCACCATATTATAAAAATCTGCACCTTTTATTTTCATATGTTCCATTTATGACTTACCTCCTAAACTCTAACACCCTGAACATTTACAGTAATACTGGAAACCTTAAGTCCTGTATAGTTTTCTATGTTATATCTTATCTTTTGTATAATATTATTAGCTATTACAGATATTTTAGTTCCGTATTCTACTATTATATATAATTCTATGTTTAATTTACCTTCAACGGCACGAATTTTAACCCCTTTATTGAAGCTTTCTCCTTTAATCAGTTCCCAAAGACCATCTGTTGCATTTTTAGATGCCATCCCAACCACGCCATAACATTCCATTGTAGATACACCTACAATATTAGCAACTACATCTTCAGCATAATCTATATGTCCATATTCATTAGTTAACTTTCCTATCATGAAAGAAACCTCCTTATATCATATCATATAGTTTATTTTATATTAAATAAGAGATTTATTCAAGGAAATATATTATTATTAATGCTTTTTTTGCTATATTCCAAACTATTTACTTGCATATAGCATATATTCTATGGTAAAATTATTAATGTTTGAATTGAGAAGTATAAACTTCACAATTTTAGGGAGGTGTTTTTAAGTGTCAAGAAAATGCGAAATATGTGGTAAAGGCGTTGTTTACGGTGTTCAATACAGCCATTCACATCGTCAATCTAAAAGATCCTTTGCTCCTAACATAAAGAGAGTTAAAGCAATAGTTAATGGAACTCCAAAAAGAGTTCATGTTTGTACTAGATGCCTACGTTCAGGAAAGGTACAACGTGCTATATAACACAAAAAATGCAGTTGTTTAAACAATTGCATTTTTTATTTTATGTTTTTTATTTTTTAACTCTTTTTATTTTTTTTATTATATTTGATAAAAATTTGGGAAGCTTTATTGCAACTATTTTCATATAATACACCTCTACATAAATTAATTCTTTAATATGTTTTATCAATAAATAAAAACTGTTATAAAATTTAACAGCTGTATAATAAAATATATATCATTATAAATTGCTATTTTATATTAACACTATCTGCACTTATTCATTATCCACCAACCTATATATATAAGTCCAAATCCCACTGCTAAAAGCCATCCCCATATAGGTACTATAATAGTAACAACTATTCCAAGTCCAATAGAGCCAACTATAATTCCTAATTTTTTGTTACTTTTTCTTCCCATATATATGCCCTCCTATAGCTTATATACTATAATATGCAAACCTATACAAAAATGTGAATATTAAAAAATTCATATCTTAGATTTAATTTTAACGCCTCAAAGATAAAAAATACACTCATAAACCAATTCATTTTACTAAGAAGTTCTAAAGCTTATTCATATGGTTTATTACGTGTATTTTTTTATCTTTACTATATTAAAATCAAGTCTATTTTAATACACCCTAATTTTATTTTTGTATAGAATTTTTAGAAATATATACTTTTGTTCTAACAATATAAAATCCATTTCATTGATAAAGTTTATTATATAGGCATTATCAAATAATTTTAATTTGAAGTAAAATTTGTTGCAAATTCATACTAAACTCTAATCATCACTATCTTTGCTTATAATAACAATTAACGTTCCGCTCTTAATGTGTATATGTAATTCTTTATCCGTAAATTCATTTGAAGTTGTTAAGGTATCTCCCATTTTTAATGTATAGTTTTCTAATGGAAATTTAGCATTAAAAAGTGTAACTCCTTCCACATTAGAACCATAAGCTTGCAATGAAAAATAATTCGATTTTCTAGGTTTTAATGAAATATTTTTATCTGTTAAAAATATTTCATTATTTTCATCCTTTATATAGGCTTTTATATTATTTTTTAAACAGATTTCTAAAAATCCTAAATTCCCTAATATATGATCTATTCTATTGCCTATACATCCTAATAAAGCTATAGTATCTGCTTTAAGCTCTATAGCCTTATTTAAAGCTACTAACCCATCTGTAAAATCTTTATCCTTTGGATATTTGTCCATATATACTCCCTTTTCTTTAAAATAAGAAAAAGTTTTTTTATCTATGGAATCCATATCTCCCAATATAAAATCAGGTGTTATACCATATTCATAAAGACAATTAGCACCACTATCTGCACATATTATATAAGAATAATCTTTCATTTCTTCCTTCAAAAGTTCTTTAGAAGGTGCCTTTCCCCCTGCTATTATTATGGCTTTCATTTTATAATGCCTCTCTTAACACCTTTATATTTTTTTCTATTTCCCCATTTTTAAATACTGCTGAACCTGCTACTAAAAGATTAGCACCACAATCTGCTACTTCTTTTATATTATCTTTAGTAACTCCTCCGTCCACTTCTATTATTAATTCCTTATTATATTTTTCACTTAAAGCCTTAACTTCCTTTATTTTTTCTGAAGCATATTTAATATATTTTTGTCCTCCAAAACCTGGATTTACAGACATAATAAGCACCATATCTAAAGAAGGAATTAAATCCTTAATACAACTTACAGGTGTACCTGGATTTAAAGCCACCGCTGCCTTTATTCCAAAACTTTTTATATAATTTATTGTTCTATCTATATGTTTATCTGCTTCATAATGAACTGATACTATGTCTGCCCCCGCCTTTGCAAAATCTTCAATATATTTAGAAGGCTCCTCTATCATAAGATGCACATCAAAAGGTTTATTCGTTAAATTTCTTATGCTTTTAATTACTGGAATTCCAAAAGAAATGTTAGGAACGAATCTACCATCCATTACATCTATATGTATAACATCTGCCTCATATTTATCTAGATTTTTTATGTCCTCTCCTAGTTTGGAAAAATCTGCTGAAAGTATTGATGGCGCTATTTTTACCATTTTTTCTTCCTCCTATTCATAATTTCTTCTAAAGTTTTTATATAGAAGTCATATCTATTTTTGTGTATATGACCTTCTTCTACTGCTTTTTTAACTGAACAATTAGGCTCTCTATGATGAAGGCATCCTGTAAATTTACATTCTCCTATAAAATCACGAAATTCTGGAATACAATGCAATAAATCTTCCTTTTCCATAAAATTTATATCTAAAGAAGAAAATCCAGGAGTATCTACCAATAATCCTTCATCTACATATATAAGTTCACTATGACGAGTAGTATGTTTTCCTCTTTTTAATTTTTCACTTATATTACCTGTTATCATAGTTTCTTTACCTATAATTTTATTTAACATGGTAGATTTACCTACCCCAGAGGGGCCGCAAAATACAGTTACATTATCTTTTATTAATTTTTTAATTATATCCATATTCTTCTCTTCTTTAGCATTTAAAAATATTATATCATACCCAGCTTGTTCTATCATGAAAATAATATCCCTATATTCTTCTTTATTTACCAAATCCATTTTATTAAAACATACTATAGCTTTCAAATTATTATATTCACATAAAAGTAAAAACTTATTTAAAAGATCTATATTTATATCAGGATCTTTAAAAGAAAATACCACCAAAGCCTGAGTTACATTTGCAACGGCCGGTCTAAACAATTCACTTTTTCTATCATATATCTTCTCTATAGCACCCTTATTATTTTTATCTATAGTTATTTCTACATAATCACCAATCATAGGGGTAAGTTCAGTATGTCTGAACTTACCCCTTGCCTTACATTCTATAATTTCTTCACTATCATCTAATTTAATATAATAAAATCCACCTATACCTTTTATTATAGTTCCTTTCATAATACCTCCAATATTTATACAAATCATATTTTATTTTATTATTATAGATTATAACACTCCATCTTATAAAAGATAGAGTGTTATTGTCTTTAAATAAGAATTTATCATTTTAAATAGCTTGAAACTTTTATTAATTCCAAACTCCCTCTATAATCCTACTTTTTTGATTTTATAATATTCTTTCTAATAATTTATATTATTTTTGTGGATTAGTTGGTTTTTCTGGGTCTGGCTTTTCTGGGTCTGGCTTTTCCGGATCCGGTTTTTCTGGATCCTTACCTGTGTCTGTTCCTGGATCCTTACCTGTGTCTGTTCCTGGATCCTTACCTGTGTCTGTTCCTGGATTTTTACCCGTGTCTGTTCCTGGGTTCTTATCTGTATCTGGTTTTGGATCTGGTTTTACTTCTGGTTTTTTATATTTATAATAAGATATACTTACAGAAGAACCTTGTTTTATACTTTGGCCTGCACCTATACTTTGTGATGCCACTTGACCATCTAAGGATTGATCTTGTGTAATAATAGCCTTTGAGCTTCCCATAGATAATCCTGCATTGGCTAAAGCATTTTGAGCTCCATCTATAGATTTTCCTATTAAGTTAGGTACTGTTGAGTATTTAATTTCTGGACCATTACTTATAACTAAACTAATCTCTTCTCCTTCTTTTAATTCTGCATCTATATCTGGAGTTTGACTTATTACTTTTCCAGCAGCTACATTGTCATTAAATTCATATTTTACATTCCCTACTTTTAATTTAAGATCTTGTATTGCTTTTTTAGCGGCCTCTAATTCCATTCCCTTTAAATTAGGCACAACTACTACATTTCCAGAACTTATACTAACTCTTACTTCGGAATTTTCTGCTACTTTTTCACCGGATTTTGGATAAGATTCTATTATAGTTCCTTCCTTTTTTTCATTTTTAACCTTTTGAGCTACTACTAATTTTAATTTTTTCTCACTTAATACCTTTTGGGCTTCTTCTTTAGTAAGTCCTACTACATTAGGAACTTCTACCTTTTTCCCTCCTGATTTATTGAAGGCCAAGTATGCAGATACAGATCCTACAACTAGAAATAAAACTGCCATAGCTATTCCTAATATTAATTTTTTATTTGTTTTACCCTTATTACTTCTTTTCTTTTTATCCTCTATTTCATCCTCTTCATCTTCATACTCATCATCTTCATATTCCTCATCATCATCTTCATACTCATCATTTTGAGCCATTTCTTTTATTTTGTCATTTATAACCGCTGTGTCCATTACTCTAGTAACATCGTTTTCTGATATATTACTAGATCCATTTAATATACTTTCATTATTTTCTATTCTGGCTAAATCCTCTTCTAAGTTTTTTATAGTTTGATATCTTTTTACAGGATTTTTTTCCAAGCACTTTAGTACTACACTATTTAAACTCTCTGGTATTTTATCATCTATTTCTTTTGGTGCTACTACTTCATTTTGTATATGCTTTACTGCTACAGATACAGGACTTTCTCCATCGAAGGGAACTTTTCCTACGAGCATTTCATACATTACTATACCTAAAGAATATATATCAGTTCTTGAATCTACAAATCCCCCTTTAGCTTGTTCTGGTGAAAAATAATGAGCTGATCCCATTACTTTACTAGAATTAGTTATAGTAGCTGAATTTGAAGCCTTAGCTATACCAAAATCTGTAACCTTAATGATGCCTTCTTTTGTAACTAATATATTGTGTGGCTTTATATCTCTATGTATAATATTGTTTCTATGAGCACAAACTAAAGCACTAGCTATTTGTTTTGATATTCTAACAGTTTCCTTAGATTCTATTTTGCCTTTTTCCACTATCAATTCTTTTAAAGTTTTACCATCTACATATTCCATAACTATATAATGTATATTATTTTCAGAACCTACATCATAAATATTTACTATATTATTATCTGATAAACTTGCTACTGAAGTTGCTTCTCTTTTAAACTTTTCTACAAATTCCTTGTCGCTACAAAATTGATCCTTTAATATTTTTATCGCAACAAATCTATTTAAGTAATGGCATTTAGCTTTATAAACTGTAGCCATACCACCTTCTCCAACTTTTTCAAGAAGTTCATACCTATTACCTAATTTGGTTCCTATCATATTCACACTCTCCTTCAAACAAAATAACGGATATGTTATCCTTACCACCCTTTAACTTGCTAAGTTCTACTAGTTGCTTACAGGTTTCTTTATTGTTTTTTTCATTTCGTAGTAATATATCACACATTTCCTGTTCATTAGCATAATTAGTTAATCCATCTGTGCAAAGTAGTACCTTACAAACTTCATCTAATTTTATATTAAAAGTGTCCACTTGTACAAATAAATTTGTACCTAATGCCCTAGTAATCACATTTTTATTAGGGTGAGTGTTTGCCTCTTCCTTTGTTATTGTTCCTTCATCTAATAATTGTTGTACATAGGAATGGTCCTTTGTTATTTTTTTTACTCCACCTTCAGCTAATATATAACAAGAACTATCTCCAACATTAGCTACAATCATATTACCATTATTATCTAATATGCAGCAGGTTATGGTAGTTCCCATGCCTTTAAACTTTTCCTTTTCTTTTGCATAGTTATAAATCTTTGTATTAGCATATTCTATAGCATCTATAAGTAAAGTTTTCATATCTTTTAAATCTTCATAATATTTTACATAGTCTATAGTTTCTTCTACTGCTAATTTACTAGCTACTTCTCCTGCATTGTGGCCTCCCATTCCATCTGCTACTATATATATTTTAAATCGTTCTCCTTCATAGTAATCTACAAAGTCTTCATTTATCTCTCTAACATTACCTATATCAGATAGTATCCCCAACATATTTTCCACCCCTTTGCTCTATTTTGAAACATAACTTCTTCTTAGTTGTCCACAGGCAGCATTTATATCTGCTCCCATTTCCCTTCTTATAGTTGTTTCTATTCCATTTTCTTTTAAGATATTACCAAAGGATTCTATATTTTTTGATGTAGACTTTTCATAGCTATTTTCTTTTATTTCATTTACAGGAATTAAGTTAACATGACAAAGCTTTCCTCTTAACACCGAACTTAATTCTTTAGCTTCTTTTATAGAATCATTTTTTCCCTTTACTAATGCATATTCAAAAGTTATTCTTCTATTAGTTTTATTTATATAATAATCACAAGCTTCCATAAGCTCTTTTATAGAATATTTATTAGCTATGGGCATCATTTCTTTTCTTAATAAATCCTCTGGTGAATGCAGGGATATAGCTAAAGTTATATTATAATTTTTATCTGCCAATTCTTTTATTTTGGGTACTATACCACAAGTAGATAGGGTTATATGTCTTTGTCCTATATTTAGTGTATTTTCAGATGTAACCGAATCTAAAAATTTAGTTACATTTCCAAAATTATCTAAAGGTTCTCCACTTCCCATTAAAACCACGTTAGAGATTCTTTCACCTATTTCTTTTTGTGCTGCCATTATTTGAGATAATATTTCTCCACTAGTTAGATTTCTTATAACGCCATCCAAAGTAGATGCACAAAATTTACACCCCATCCTACAACCAACTTGAGTAGATACACAAATAGAATTTCCATGTTTATATTTCATAACCACAGATTCTATTATATTTCCATCCTTATACTCAAATAAAAACTTATAGGTGTTTTTATCCTGTGATATTAATTTTTTAACTACTTTTGGTACACCAATATAAAAATTATCATAAAGCAAATTCTTAGTTTTCTCAGGTATGTTTTTCATATTATTAAAATCAAAAATAAGCTTATCATAAATCCAATTAAAAATCTGTTTTGCTCTAAAGGCCTTTTCTTCTTTAGAAACTAACCACTCTTTTAACTCTTCTAATGTCAAATCTAATATGTTTTCCATTTTAACACCTACTAACATTTCTTCAATTTAGCTATAAAAAAACCGTCCATTTTATCATTAGGCAATATGGATACAAATCCTTCTTTATGATATATTATATTGTCTACATCTCCATAATATAAAGGTTCTATTTTAAAATTTTTATGTTTTTTTAAAAACCAGTTTATATTTTCTTCATTTTCTTCTTTATTTAAAGTACAGGTAGAATACAAAAGTATACCTCCTTTTTTCAAATAAGAAGCTCCATTATTCATTATTTTCCTTTGTATATCTATAATATTTTTAATTTCTTTTTCATTTTTAGTCCATTTTATTTCTGGTTTCTTTCTTATAATGCCTAACCCAGAGCAAGGTACATCCATAAGCACCCTATGAGCTATTTCTTTTAACTCCTTATTAAAAATAGCTGCATCACATACATCCGTTTCTACATTTTTTATACCCAATCTTTTAGCATTCTCTTCTATTAAAGATAACTTATTTTGATGTACATCATAGGCATATACTTTACTTTTATTATTTATAATTTCTGAAATATGTGTAGTTTTTCCTCCTGGAGCACTACATAAATCTAAAACTATACTTTCCTCAGTAAGTTCCATAGAAGGTGCCACTAGCATTGCACTTTCATCCTGCACAGTAATATCTCCTTCTATGAACAAAGGGTTTTTTTCTATATTTTTACCTTTAATTATTTGTATAGCCTCTGGACATATATATCCTTCTTCTATATTATACCCATATTCATCTAATTTTTCGAAGGCTTCATCATAATCTATTTTTAGATTATTAACTCTAACGGTTATATTAGGTCTTTCATTTAAGCCTTTTAATATTTTTTCTGCTATTTCTATACCATATTGACTTATAAACATTTTTATAAGCCATTTAGGATAGGAATATATAAAGCTAAATTTTTCTAAGTTGTTTCTATCATCATAAAATTTTTTATTTTTGTAAGTTCTTATATAATTTCTTAAAACTCCATTTACTAACTTTGAATATTTTATAGATATTTTTTTTGACATCTCTACTGCTTCATTTACTGCAGCAAAGGAAGGTATTTTATCTAAATATCTTATTTGATATATAGTTATCCTTAATATGTTAGCTATATTTTTATCCATAGTTTTAATGGGATTTTTTAAATAACTTTGTATTATAATATCTAAAGTTTCCTTATATTTTAATGTTCCATAAACTATTTCCGTAATTAAGGCCTTGTCATTATCCTTTAAATTACTTTTATTTAGCTTTTTATTTAAAACTATGTTTGAATAAGCACCTTCATATAACACAGCCTTTAATACATCCAAAGCTACTTCTCTTGCATTATCCATTATATCCTTAAACCTTTCTCTTAATCATTTCGTCTGTTGCTTAAAACTATAAGTCTTAGTAATTGTGATATAGCCGTTAATGCCGCTGCTACATATGTCATAGCCGCTGCACTTAAAACTTTTTTTGCTCCATTTACTTCTTCCTTATATAGTATACCTTTGTTTTCTAATAAAACCAATGCTCTTTTTGAAGCATCAAATTCTACAGGTAATGTTATAAGTTGAAATAAAACTACTGCTGAAAAAAGAATTATACCTATTCTTGTAAGACTAGAAGCTCCCATTAATATACCTATAAAAAACAATATCCAAGAAGCTTGGGAACTAATATTTACTATAGGAACTATAGTATTTCTTATTACAAGGGGAGAATAACTTTCTAAATGCTGTATAGCATGACCTGTTTCGTGAGCTGCCACTCCAATGGATGCCACTGAATTTCCATAATATACATCCTTTGAAAGTCTCATAACTCTTTTACTAGGATCATAATGATCAGAAAGCTTTCCTGGTATAAGTTCCACAGGTACATTATAAAGTCCTTTAGAATCCAAAAGCATTCTGGCTACCTGAGCTCCTGTATATCCCTTAGCTGTTGAAACCCTTGAGTATCTATCAAAAGATGAAGATACTTTTAATTGAGCCCAAGCCGCTATGAGCATAGCAGGAATCAATATCAAAAATGTACTATCATAATAAAACATATTGTTATCTTTAGTAAAAAAGTATTTTATCAATACTCTCCTACTAAAGTTCACCTCCTTTTATTTCATCCTATATCCTCTTATTACAACTTTAAATATAGTTCAATATAAATTTCCTCTCTATCTTTAAACTCTAACACCCAATTATCATTTATCTTAGTTAAATACTATTTTTACTTTTAATTAATTTATCAATACCTTTTGCATAAATATATATTGAATTTAATTTCAAATTCATCTAGGTTTTTCTCTATTTTTATTTAATACTAACTAATTATAAAATAAAAAATAAATTATATCTAGTTTAAACCTTACTAAATATTTTAAACATAAATAAAAAATTCTTCCTCTATTCTCCTAATACTAATCCCTCTTCTATATTATGTCCCTTTATATATTCTTCTACTTTCATAGGTTTTTTCCCTGGAAATTGTACAGTTGTAATAGATAAAATTCCATCACGGGTAGCTACTTTAATACCTTCTCTTGATACCTTTAATATAGTACCTGGAGTTTTATTTGAGCTTTCCTTTAATATACTACTGTTATAAATTTTCATAGTTTCATTTTTATATTGAGTATATGCAACTGGCCATGGGTTTAAACCTCTTATAAGTAAATTTATTTCCTTAGAAGTTTTATTCCAATCTATTTTCCCCATTTGTTTGTTTAGCATAGAGGCATATATAATATTTTCACTCTTTTGCTTCTCTCTTTTTATAGTTCCTTCTTTTAATCCCTCTATAGTAGATACTAAAAGTTCTGAACCACTTTCCATTAATATATCATGAAGCTCACCTGCGGTCATATCGTCTTCTATTTTAACTGTATTTTTTAAAAGCATATCACCTGTATCTAAACCTTCATCCATAAACATAGTAGTGTTTCCAGATTCCTTTTCTCCCTTTATGATTGCCCAATTTATAGGGGCTGCTCCTCTATATTTAGGAAGTAGAGAGGCGTGTAAATTAATGCATCCATACTTTGGTATATCTAAAACTTCCTTTGATAGTATTTGTCCAAAAGCTACTACTATTATAAAATCTGGATTTATTTCCTTCAACTTTTTTATACAAATCTCATCATTTTTTAATTTTATTGGTTGATATACTTCTATATTATTTTCTAAGGCCACCTCTTTAATCGCTGACATAGCTAATTTCTTACCTCGCCCCTTTGGTCTATCTGGTTGCGTAAATACTGCCTTTACATTAAATTTCTCTATTAATTTTTTTAAAGATGGTACCGCAAAATCTGGAGTACCCATAAAAACTATAGTTGTATCTTTCAAATTAATTTTCTCCTCCCTATTTATTTATTACCTTATCTACAAATAAGATTCCATCTAAATGATCTATCTCATGACAAAAGGCTCTAGCTAATAATTCTTCTCCTTCTAATACTATTTCTTCTCCTTTTTCATTTAAAGCTTTAACTTTAACTTTATATGGTCTTTCTACTTCCCCTTGCTCACCAGGAACACTTAAACATCCTTCTACATCTTTCTGACTTCCTTCTGTCTCTATTATCTCTGGGTTTATAAGTTTTATTAATCCTTCTCCCACATCTATAACTACCACTCTTTTTAATATTCCTACTTGAGGTGCCGCAAGTCCCACACCCTCTGCACTGTACATAGTTTCTGCCATATCCTCTAAAAGAGTTAAAATTCTATCATCAATCTTTTCTATTTTCCTACTTTTCTTTCTTAATAATTCATCCCCATATTTTCTTATATTTCTTATTGCCATTTTTACTACCTCCTAAATTTAAAAATTATAACAAACTGTTAGGATTTATATCTATACTTACTCTTATATCATTATAAACTTGTTCCAATGAAGTATAAACTATTTTTTGTATTTCATTCATTATATCCCCTGTCACATTTCCTTTTAATATTATTTGCCATCTATACATCTCTTTTATTTTAGATAATGGACTAGGACAAGGGCCTAACATATTTAAGTTATCATATTTAGATACAATATTCTTTAATATTATACCAATTTTATGTGTATTTTTTATTAATTTATTCTCATATTTACTACTTAAATTTATAAGCAATATTTTTGAAAAGGGAGGATAATCCATATCTTTTCTTATTTTTATCTCTTTATTATAAAATCCTTCATAATCATTTTTAGCCGCAGAGGTTATACTATAATTTTCTGGATTATAACTTTGAATTAAAACTTTTCCTTGTTTTTTTCCTCTTCCTGCCCTTCCTGAAACTTGAGTTATAAGTTGAAAAGTTCTTTCTCCTGATCTATAGTCTGGTAAATTTAAAGACATATCTGCTGCTAAAACTCCAACTAAAGTTACATTTTCAAAATCTAATCCCTTTGCTATCATTTGAGTTCCAATTAATATATCAGCTTCACCCTTTTTAAAAGTATTATAAATATTTTCATAAGCATTCTTAGTCCTTGTAGTATCTAAATCCATTCTTAAAGTTCTAACTTCAGGGAAATATTTTTTTATGGCTTTTTCCACTTTTTCTGTTCCTGCGCCAAAATATTTTACATATTTACTATTACATTTAGGACATTGTTTTGGTATTCTCATACTTGCTCCACAATAGTGGCACCTTAAGCTACTATCCCTATTATGATAGGTTAAAGAAATATCACAATTTTTACATTTAAAAACATACCCACATTCTCTACAGGATACAAATGTAGAAAAGCCTCTTCTATTTAAAAATAATATTATTTGCTCTTTTTTTTCTAACCTTATGCTTATATCTTCAAATAGTTCTCTGCTAAATATAGATTTATTACCTGACATAAGTTCTTCTCTCATATCAACTATTTTAACCTCTGGCATAGACGCCCCTTCTATTCTTTCTTTTATGGTAATTAAATCTATTATTTTATTTTTACTTCTATAATAAGTTTCTAAAGATGGTGTAGCTGATCCTAAAATAATCTTACAGCCTTCATTCATGCATCTAAGTTCTGCTATATCTCTAGCATTATATTTAGGATTACTATCAGATTTATAGCTACTTTCATGTTCTTCATCTATTATGATAGATCCTAAATTTTTAAAAGGTAAAAACACTGCAGATCTTGCTCCTATAGCTACTTTAACTTCTCCTCTTTTTACTCTCATCCATTCATCAAATCTTTCACCATCAGAGAGTTTGCTATGAAATACAGCTATATTTTTCCCAAATCTACCTTTGAATCTTTCCACCATTTGAGGAGTTAGTGATATTTCTGGTACTAAAATTATAGAACCTTTATCTTTTTCCATTAATTTCTTTACTAAATGCATGTATATCTCTGTTTTTCCACTACCTGTAACACCATGTATTAAAAATAATTTTCTATTGGAGTTTAAAATTCTATAAATAGCTAAACTTTGGTCTCCATTTAGTATCTTTTCTTCATAATTTCCATACATTTTTTCATTATATCTATTTACTACTTGGTTCTTTTGAATTAAAAATCCATGTTTTATTAATGTATTTATAGATGATAGGGAAAATCCAAATTTTTTATTTAATATATTTTTATTATAAACTCCATCATTTAATTTTACAAAATCATATATTTGCTCATAATTTTCTTTTAAATATTTACCCTCTAAATCTTTATATATAAATATAAAGTTTTCCTTTTTTTCTTTGTTTCCCTTTGTAATCCCTGGTGGTACTAATACTTTTATGGCTTCTAAATATGTACAAAGGTATCTTTCCTTCATTTGTTCTACAAGCTTTACTCTATTTAAATCTAATAAAGGATCCTCTTCACATATATTTCTTATATCCTTTATAGAAACTTTATCTTCATCTTTATAATTTTCATATAATTTTAAAACAAAACCATCTATTTTTTTATTGCCTTTACCAAAGGGGACTTTTACTCTATGTCCTATTTTTATTTTTTTATTTAATTCCTTTGGAATAGCATAAGTAAATAATTTATCCAATTTTATAGAAGAATTATTTACTATAATATCTGCATATTTAAACACTTTATCACCCTTTTAAGGAAATTTTTTTATCCGATGACTACCCACTCTAATACTCCCATCTTCTTCAAAGTGGGAGTAAAGAGCGGGTATGTCCCTGGATAACGATTTCTAATCTTTAGTAGGAGTAAAAACTCCCTCTGAAGCCAAGAACTCTGTTTATCCGCTAAATAAAAGAGGCTTAACTTATAAGGTTATTGCCTCTTTTTTATTTTCATATTATTTTTTATTTAATATAGTATCAAATATCTCTTTAGCTACTTCTCTTTTAGACATTTTTTCTAAATTTTTAATATGTCCATCCTTGGATATTATTGTAACCAAATTATCCTCTGATGCAAATCCTGTTTCCTTAGACAATATATTATTTGCTATTATAAAATCTAGATTTTTCTTCTCCAATTTAGATTTAGCATTATCTAAAAGATCTTTGCTTTCTGCTGCAAAGCCTACCAATATTTGATTTTCTTTTATTAGTCCTAATTCTTTTAAAATATCTTTATCTCTTATTAGTGCTAAATTCAAATCATCACCAGTTTTTTTTATTTTATGCTCTTTATATTCTTTAGGTTTATAATCTGCCACAGCTGCAGATTTTATAACTATGTGCTGATTTTTAAAATTATCTTTAACAGCCTTAAGCATCTCTTCATTTGTATTAATTTTTATTATATCTACGCCTAAAGGTGTTCTTAAGTTTGTAGGACCAGATACCAATGTAACCTTTGCGCCCCTATCTCTAGCTTCCTTTGCTATAGAATATCCCATTTTTCCAGAAGATTTATTTGTTATATATCTTACTGGATCTATAGGCGCTAGAGTAGGACCTGCAGTAACTAATACATTTTTTCCCGTTAAGTCTTTTATAGGATAAAGCATACTATCTGCTATTTCTACTATATCTTCAGTATCAGCCATTTTACCTTCCCCTACATCTCCACAGGCTAATCTTCCTGATATAGGGTTAATAAATTCATAACCAAAACCTTTTAGTTTTTCTATATTATTTTTTACTATAGGATTTTTATACATGTTTGTGTTCATAGCTGGTACAAATACTACAGGACAAGTAGCTGCCATTATAGTAGTAGATAACATATCATCAGCTATACCATTAGCTACTTTACCAATAATATTAGCTGTAGCAGGAGCTATCAATATCATATCTGCCTTTTTAGCTAAGGATATATGTTGTATCTCAAAGGCCTTTGGTTCTTCAAACATATCCTTTGAAACCATATTACCACTTAAACTTTGAAAAGGTAGTGGGTGTATAAACTGTAGGGCAGACTTTGTCATTATTACATTTACATCATAATTTAGCTTTTTTAATTTGCTCACTATATCTAGAGCTTTATAACTAGCTATTCCCCCTGTTACACCTAATACTACACATTTTTTATTCATTTTATTTTATTCCTTCTTTAACTGTTTTATAAGTTATTTTTCCCTCATGTATTTCATTTATTGCTACTGTAACAGGTTTAGTTGAATCTATATCTACAAGTGGTTTTGCTCCATCTATTAATTGTCTTGATCTTTTAGATGTTATAGTTACTAATGAATATCTGTCATCAACCTTTTCTAATAAATTTACTATTGATGGATTAATCATAGAATTGCTCATGAATAAATTCCTCCTTTGATGCTAATATTGTATCCTTCATTCTATCAACTCTACAGCTTTCCGCTAATATAATACTTCTGACCTTATTAACTGCGTCCTCCACTGTATCATTTACTACTGCATAATTATATTTTGATACATAATTTATTTCTTTGTAAGCAGCTTTAAATCTTATCATTAAAGTTTCTGCTGTTTCACTACCTCTATTTATTATTCTATTTTTTAATTCTTCCATAGAAGGAGGCAATATAAATATAAATATTCCTTCTGGGTAAGTTTCTTTTACTTTTAAAGCTCCTTGAATATCTATCTCTAATATTACATTATTACCATTATTAATCTTTTCTAAAACACTAGATTTTGGAGTTCCATATAAATTTTGATGAACTTTAGCATATTCTAAGAAATCATCTTTTTCTATTCTTTCATTAAATTCATCTTTATTTAAGAAAAAATAATGTACTCCATTTTCCTCGCCCTTTCTTGGAGATCTAGTGGTGGCAGACACGGATACCCATAGGTCTTCCTTTTTTAAAAGTTCTTTGCATATAGTTCCCTTTCCTGCACCGGATGGTCCAGAAATAACTATAAGAAGTCCTTTTTTAGCCATTACTCTTCTCCCTCATTTATATCTTCCTCTTCTGCTTTAGAAGCTAATCTATGAGCTACTGTTTCTGGCTGAACTGCTGATAAAATAACATGATCACTATCAGTTATTATAACTGCTCTTGTTCTTCTTCCATAAGTTGCATCTATAAGCATACCTCTATCTCTTGCTTCTTGTATTATTCTTTTTATAGGTGCTGATTCTGGGCTTACTATTGCAACTAATCTATTGGCTGAAACTATATTACCAAATCCTATGTTTATTAATTTTATTGCCATTAAAAATCCTCCTAATTATTCTATATTTTGAATTTGTTCTCTAATTTTTTCTATATAATTTTTTATATTTAATACTAAATTAACTATTTCAAGGTCTGTAGATTTAGAAGCTATAGTATTTGCTTCTCTATTCATCTCTTGGACTATAAAATCTAATTTTCTTCCTACAGGTTCTTTTAAATTAAGGGTTTCTGATACTTGGTTTATGTGACTGTTTAATCTAACTATTTCTTCATCTACAGAAGATTTATCAACAAATAATGCCACTTCCATAGCTATTCTATTTTCATCAATTTCTGATTGGGATAAAAGCTCACTTACTCTTTCATGAATTTTTTTATTATATTCATTCACTACTTTTGGTGCCTTTTCCTCTATTCTATCAACCATTTTTTTTATTTCATCACATTTTATATTTATGTCTTTATATAATTTACTACCCTCCCTCTCTCTCATGGATACCAAAGCATCCACCGCTTTTTTCAGCGGAGTATTTAAATTTTTCCAGACTTCTTCTAAATCTTCTTCTTTTTGTTTTACAGTTATTACTTCTGGAAATCTTCCTATTAAAGATACTGATATGTCGTTTTTAACATCATATCTTTTACTTATCTTTTTTAAGCATTCATAATAATTGTCTGATAAGGTTTCATTGTATATAAGTTCTACATCATCTTTATCATATGTATTTACTGTGATATAAACATCAATTTTACCTCTATGTACTTTTTCTCGTATTGTAGCTCTCATTTTTTCTTCTAAAGCCATAAATGCTTTAGGCATTCTTATGTTTATATCACAGTATCTATGGTTTACACTTTTCATTTCTACAGTAAAACTTTTTTTATCCTGTTCTAAAAAACCTCTACCAAAACCCGTCATACTTTTAACCATATTCTTCATCCTTCCACAAACAGCCAGATATGATAATTATACATAAACTAAAGGATATTTACAACATAATCTCTATTTTACTTTAAAATACTCTGTTTTTCAAATAAAATTATAACACAATTTATGCTTTTTACATTATTATAACACTATATTTTTATAATTATTAAAATAATTATATTTTTAGTATGTTAATTTATTTAGTGGTATATTTATAAAGGCCATCTTCAAATATTTGTCTTATTTTTTCTACATCATAATTTGATTTTGTTAAGGCTAGAGCCAATTTTATCCTTGCCTTTTGTCCTGGAAGACTATCTCCAAATATTACTCCTATTTTTCTTAATTGTTTTCCTCCACCTTCATAACCATAAGTATCCAGTACTCTACCTTCATAGCATCTGGAGACTAACACTACTGGTATATTTTTATCTATTGCTCTTTTTATACCAGGTACCATATTGGGAGGTACATTACCTCTACCCATAGCCTCTATTACCAAACCTTTATAATCTCTATCTAAACAAAAATCTATAAAACTTGAATCTATACCTGATACACACTTTATAAGAGCTACACTGCTTTCTATTTTACTTGTCTCTATATGTTGTTTTTTTAATCTTTCTCTATAAAATATTACTTGGTTATTATCTACTATGCCTATAGGTCCAAATATAGGACTCTTAAAAGTATTTAACGCAGTAGAATTAGATTTTGTAACCTCACTAGCACAATTTAATTCATCATTTAAACAAACTAAAACACCTTTACCTATGGCCTCTTTAGATATAGCTGTACAAATTGAAGCTGCCAAATTAGCAGGTCCATCATAACCCAATTCAGAACTGCTTCTCATAGCTCCTGTAACGATTACAGGCTTATGAGTTTTTATAGTTAAATCTAAAAGATAGGCTGTTTCTTCTAAAGAATCCGTACCATGAGTAACTACAACTCCACAAATATCTTCTCTTTCTAATATGTTTTTTATATACTTTGATAAATCCATCATTTGCTCAGGAGTTATATAAGGACTTGGATAATTAGAAAATTCATAGTTCTCTATTTCAGCATATTCCTCTATGCCTGTTACCATAGCCATAATTTCTTCCCCAGATAAACTTGGTACTGCAGCCTTTATTCTAGGGTCTACCTTCATGGAAATAGTACCTCCGTTAAAAACAACTGCTACTTTTTTCATATCTTCATAACTTCCCCCTATCTATACAATAGTATTAAATTTTTATTATTTAATTCTATAATAAAATATATTGAAATTTTTTATTTTTAATATAAAATGTTCCAAAATTAATTATACATTTTTGTATCCCATCTGTCACTAACCGAATATTAAACCACATAAGGAAATTGCCACTTAACAGCTTTTAAAGTTTGAGACTTAAAATAAGAAATACTTTTGCTCGATAGATAGCTATAAAAATAAAGAATACTAATATTTGTGTCCTAATATTTAAGCTAACGCTCTCATGCCACGTCCTGTGGCAACAGAGCTAAGTAAACGTCCTGTTTACTTTACGCTTAAATATTAGTTCACAAATAAAGTATTCTTATTATTTTTCTAGATATCTATTTTCTCTAAAAGTATTTCTTGTTTTAATGATTCTATCAAATCATTAATCATTTTTTTGATCACTTTTTTAGCTCATATTTATTATCAAATTATTTTATTTAATTTATTATTTAATATCAATGTTTAACAAATTATTTCACAATTAAAATTAAGCTTCATATAAAATTATCTGAACATAGAATGACTAAAACAGAATTCTCTAGAATAACAGGTACAAGAAGATCAACTACTGGTGCTTATTGCAATGATACCTTTAAACATATAAGTAAGGAACATTTAGATATAATGTGCAGAACCTTAAATTGTGATATTACAGATATAATAGAATATATAAAAGATTAGACTAATATAAAATAATTTAAGAAAACTAAGATTATTATTTTTTATTTGATTTAGTTGATATATTAAATTTTAAAACATACATTAAAAACTTATATGACTACCATTTATAAGTTTTTTACTATTATACTAAGAATCCACAAAACAATATGTATTATCACAATAATATATTGCTTAAAAGAAGATATAAAATTTATTTATAATATATAATACTACCTGTAGATTGTAAGTTTTAAATTAAAAATTAGATATTTAAAGTTTAACAAATTATTTTATAATATTATAAAATAATTTGTTAAACAGTATTAAGTAAAAATAAACTCAAGAATTTTAGGCGAATTTACACACATTATAATCTCTTATTGAAGTGAATTGCCTTTATAACCACATATCCCTTTTTTAAACCAAAGGTAGCATAACTTCCTTTTAAGTCACAATTTCCTTATAATATGATACAGATAAGCCCTCCATTACCTTCGTTTATTATCTTTTGAAGAGTTTTTTGTATCTTAACCTGTACATCCTCTGGCATTCTGTATAATTTATTTTGTAGTCCCTCTTTAACCAATACTTCTAAGGATTTACCAAACATATTACTTTGCCATATCTTTGATGGATCTGTTTCAAATTCTTCTAACAAAGATTTTAGCATTTCTTCGCTTTCCTTTTCTGTTCCCATTATTGGGGATACTTCTGTTTCAATATCGGCCCTTATAAAATGTAATGAAGGTGCACTAGCCTTTAATTTAACTCCGTATCTATTGCCTTGTTTTACTATTTCAGGCTCTTCTAATTTCATTTCTGTAAGTTGTGGTGCCACCAAACCATACCCCGTATCTTTTACATCCTCCAAAGCCTCTGCTATTCTATCATATTCTATTTTTGCTTTATTCATAGTTTCAACTATTTTTAATAAATCATTTTCGTTTTCTATTTCCCTATTACAAACTTCCCCTATTATTTTATAGAACAGATCTTCTTTTGGCTTTAAAGCTATTCGAGCTGTCCCCTCTCCCATATTCATCTCATTTAATGTAGAATTATCTAAAAATTCAAATTCATATAGATTTTCCATAGATTTTTTTATGTCACGTACTTTATATATTTCCTTTGCCATATTTTTTACTACATTTATAAAGTCAGCTTTTAACCAGTGTTCTGGCTTTAGTTCTTCTATCCAAGCTGGCATATCTATATTCACTTCTTTTATAGGGAACTCTTTAAGTACTCTTTGGAAAACATTAGTCATATCTTCTTCTTTCATATTTAAAATATCCATAGTTTGTACTGGTACATCATACTTTTCTTCAAGACTCTTTCTTAGTTCTATAGTTTCCGGTTCATATGGATGTGATGAGTTTAAAACTATTATAAAAGGCTTGTTTATAGATTTTAACTCTTCTACAACTCTTTCTTCTACTTCTACATAGCTTTCTCTATCTATATCTGTTATAGATCCATCTGTGGTAATTAAAAGTCCTATGGTAGAATGTTCGTTTATAACCTTCTTAGTTCCAATTTCTGCTGCCTCTTCAAAAGGTATTTCATAATCATACCATGGTGTTGTAACCATTTTAGGCTTATCCTCTTCCTCCATATAGCCTAGAGCTCCATTCACAATATAACCTACACAGTCCACCATTCTAACTTTAAATTTAGTATCATTTTCTAAACTTACTTCTACAGCTTCATTAGGTACAAATTTTGGTTCTGTAGTATGGATAGCTTTACCTGAAGAACTTTGAGGAAGTTCATCTTTAGCCCTTTGTTTTTTATAAGCATTTTCTATCTTTGGTATAACCATTTTTTCCATGAATTTTTTTATAAAAGTAGATTTCCCTGTTCTAACAGGTCCAACTACTCCTACATAAATATCTCCTTGGGTTCTTTCTGCGATATCTTTGTATATATTAAAATTATCCAAATTATACCCCCCAATATTATAATATTAACATTATATATATACTACTGATTACTAACATTTATTCCTAAAAATAAAGCATTATAAAATTTTTTATATATTAATTTATATCATTATCCTTTCATATTATAAATTAAATTAGGTGATGAAAATGCGGTTTCTTATTTATACATTTTATGTTTAAATTAACTAATTATATCATTATATTAATTATCTAAATTTTACAATAATATGCTAAATTAATTTTTATACACAAAAAATAAATCATCATATTATATAGTATATGTTATATTAACTAACATATAATTATTTAAACAGAAGGTGATTTATTTGGGTAATAAATGTAAAATAATATGGGTACCAAGTTGTTGTAAGTGTACTGGATCTACTGGACTTCGGGGACCTACCGGACCTACTGGACCTACTAGTATCATAATTGGCAGTACTGGTGGTATTGGCAGTACTGGATCTACTGGACCTCAAGGTGTTACTGGGCCTGCTGGACTTCGAGGCACTACCGGACCTACTGTTGCTACTGGTGCTATTGGCGTCACTGGTTCTACTGGACCTCAAGGTGTCACTGGCACTACTGGACTTCGAGGCACTACCGGACCTACTGGTGCTATTGGCGTCATTGGTTCTACTGGGCCTCAAGGTGTTACCGGCACTACTGGACCTAACCAACTTGAAACTATATATGTTTATAGAGACCTTACAACTTCTTTGAGCATTGCCACTAATGAAGCTATATCATATAATAAAGTTGGTCCAATAACTCCTGCCTCCTTATATAGTTTTACTCCTCCAAGCACTAATATAACTATAAATGAAACAGGAATTTATAGAATATTTTATACTGTATTAACCTCAACCTCTAATGGAATAGGTGAAATTTTCATGAATAATGTTCCTGTACCAGGTTCTGCTCATACAGCAAATGGTAACAATCAAATGGTAGGAATAGTAGATGTTGAGGTAGACACCGCTCCAGCTACCTTCCAAATTAGAAATGTTTCCACTCAGACTTTAACTGTTGTCCCATCCACTACTATACCTGGAACTACAAGAACTACTAATCCAGTAACAGTTTCTATTGTTAAAATAATATAATAAAGCACTGATCTAAAGGTTAGAAAACATCTTCTAACTTTTTAGATTAGTGCTTTATCTATAATTAATGTATTTTTAATTTAAATCATTTCCATTTTTTTATCTCTAGTCATAAGTTCATAAACTCCATAATTAGGTTCTTTATTTTCAAATAAAACTTTATATAATGTATCTGTTATAGGCATTTCTACATCTAGCTTTTCTTTTAATGTATAAAAGGCTCTACAAGCTTTTATCCCTTCTACTACCATACCTACCTTTTCTATTGCTTCTTCTGTGCTATAACCTTTACCAATTAATATACCAGCTCTTCTATTTCTACTATGCATACTTGTGCAAGTAACTATTAAATCTCCCATACCAGTGAGACCTGAAAATGTTTCCTGTTTGCCTCCAAGCTTTGTACCTATTCTTATTATTTCACTCATACCTCTTGTCATTAAAGCCGCCTTTGTGTTATCACCATAACCTATGCCATCAGATACACCTGCGGCTAAAGCTATAATATTTTTAACGGCTCCTCCTATTTCGACCCCTATTAAATCATCATTGGTATACACTCTAAATTTATTAGTCATGAAAAGATCTTGAACTTTTTTAGCTATATCCATATGCTTTGAAGACACGACTACCGTAGTAGGTATATCTTGAGCCACTTCCTCTGCATGACTAGGCCCTGACAACACTACTATAGGATTATTAGGCAATTCTTCTTCTATAACCTCAGATAATCTTTTCCCTGTACCCTCTTCTATACCTTTAGCTATACTTATTATTATTTGATTTTCTTTTATGAAAGGTTGTATTTTTTTGCATACCTGTCTTATCACATGAGAAGGTACTGCTAATACTATAAATTCACATTGCTCTATACTTTTTTCTATTTCATTATAAGCTTTTATCCCTGCAGGTATTACTACTTTAGGTAAATATTTTATATTTTCTTTTTTGATATTTATATCCCCTACTATGTTATTTTTTCTATGCCATATGTTAACTTCCAATCCTTTTTTACCTAACATCACAGCTAAAGCTGTTCCAAAACTACCTGCCCCTAAAAAACAAACTGTTGAATCCATCTTATTCCATCCTTTCCCCATCAGTTAATTATTAACCTAATTTTTATTTTCAATTGATATTTAAAATTAATTTAAATAAATAGGTTTATATTAAAAATTCCTATATATTCACTGCCACTTAAAACTCTTTGTTCTAGTGGCAGTTATCTATAGGATATCTTTAAATTTATTTTTCTTTTCTTTCTCTAAATTCTAATTTTATTCCTGTACCCTGGAAATCAAAATTTTCTCTTAATTGATTTTCTAAATATCTTTGATAAGAGAAATGTATACAAGCTGGATCATTTACAAAGAAAATAAAAGTTGGTGGTTTTGTTCCTATTTGAGTTACATAGTAAATTTTTAATCTTTTTGTCCCTACTATAGGAGGTTCTTTCATCATAATAGCTTGACTTATTACATCATTTAAGACCCCTGTTTTTACTCTCTTAGTATAATTATCATAACATTCTTTAGCAGTTTGTAGAACTTTTACAACTCTTTGACCTGTTTTAGCAGATATAAATAAATATTTTGCATAAGCCATGAAGGATAAATTAACTTTTAACTCTTTTTTAAATTTATCCATAGTCTTATCATCCTTTTCTACTAAGTCCCATTTATTAACTATAACTAAAATAGCCTTATTTAAATCATGAGCATATCCTATTATTTTTTGATCCTGTTCAGATATTCCCTCTGTGGCATCTATCATGAGGATACATACATCTGCTCTTTCTATAGATGCATAAGTTCTTATTACAGAGTATCTTTCTATTTCTTCTTTCACTTTACTCTTACGTCTTAATCCTGCTGTATCTATTAAAGTAAACTCACCAAAATCTGTATTTACATAGCTGTCTATAGAATCTCTTGTAGTTCCTGGAATATTACTTACTATAAGTCTTTCTTCCCCTAGCAATTTATTTATAAGAGAGGATTTTCCTACGTTTGGTTTACCTACAAAAGCTATATTTATTCTCTCATCCTCTTCTCCATCTGATTTATCATCTTTAAAATGTTCTACAACTCTATCTAACATATCACCTAAACCTAATGCCTGTGATGAGGATATAGTTACAGGATCTCCTATACCTAAATTATAAAACTCATAAGCATTATCTTCATCCTTTAGTTTGTCAATTTTATTTACTACTAGTACTACAGGTTTTTTACTTTTTCTAAGCATTTGTGCTACTTCTTCGTCTGCTGGTGCTAATCCTTCTTTTCCATCTACTAAAAATATTATTACATTAGCCATTTCTATAGCTATTTGCGCCTGTCTTCTCATTTGAGATATTATTATATCTTCGCTTTCTGGTTCTATACCACCTGTATCTATCATTGTAAATTTGTAATTTAGCCATTCAGCCTCTGCATAAATCCTATCCCTTGTTACTCCTGGTGTATCTTGTACTATAGCTATTCTTTTTCCTGCTAATTTATTGAATAGTGTAGATTTACCTACATTAGGTCTTCCTACTATTGCAACTATAGGTTTTCCCATTTTTATTCCTCCCTGCTATGTTTGTTTATTATATCTATTAAGTCTTCTCCTGTATAATCGCATACTAAAATTTCTCTTTTTAAACTTTTGCTTAATTCTTTTAGTGTTACATCATCTAAGAAAACTTGTTCGGATATATCTGCTAATTCATATCCTTTTCTAAGCATTACATCTGGAATTATAACATACTTTCCTAAATTTTTCTCCTGTGTTTGTTCTATTATATCATTGGCTGTTATAAGTCCAGCTACAGTAATGGTCTTTCCAAAAAAATTATTATCTATTTTTATAACTTCTATATTTATGTCATTATTATAATTGTTTATTATTCTACTAGCCTCTAGTATTTCTTTATAAGCAGATTGTCCTGTTATAAGTGAAAAACTCCCCTTAACTTTGGTTGAAAGTTTTTTTACATTATTTTTTATATTATTCCTAAATATCCTTATAACACCTACGCCATCTTCTAATTGATGAAATCCATCGTAAAATTCTTCTTTAGGAATTTCCCTTTCTGCTATAACATAAAATTCATCAGATAGTCTTACAAATGGCTTTCCTATTTCCTTTATAAATTTATTTTGATATTCTTCTACCATATCTAATTCTTTATTAGCAGTTTCCTTGTTAAAAAGTTCAAACCGATATAAACCTTCTCTAAATTTTGTAACTCCTATAGGAACTACTGCTAAATTCTCTACCTGAGGATAAAGAGCATATAAATCTTCTATGGTTCTTTTTAGTTCTTCTGCATTATTAAGTCCGGGGCATAAAACCACCTGACAATTCATTTTTATACCACCCTCAGCTAATTTCTTCATTCTTTCATATATGTTTCCTGCAAATCTATTATTTAAAAGTTCAACCCTAAGTTCTGGATTTGTGGTATGTACAGATATATTTATAGGACTTATTTTATAATTTATTATTCTTTCTATGTCTTCATCCTTCATATTTGTAAGAGTAAGGAAATTTCCTTGAAGAAAAGATAATCTTGAATCGTCATCTTTAAAATAAAGAGTTTTTCTCATACCCTTTGGTAGTTGATCTATAAAACAAAACAAACAATTATTATGGCATCTTTGAGGTACATCTAGTATGGCTGCCTTAAATTCTATTCCTAAATCCTCATCATAATCCTTTTCTATTTCAAGCTCCCAAAGTTCCCCATTACTTTTTTCTATCTCAACTTCTAAGTATTCATCACAAACTAAAAATTTATAGTCAATAATGTCTTTAACTTCTTTATTATTTATAGACAGTAAAAAATCTCCCTTTTCTATTTCAAGTTCCTCTGCTATACTACCTCTTTCTACTTTTAGTATTTCCTTTTTCATTTTTTCAACTCCAAATTTTATATTTATCATTAAATTATATTACATTAATATAGTAATTTAGTCAATTTACAACTTAAAATTCAATTTTAAAAATAGAAAAGTAATAATTTTAATCAAACTCCAGCTGAACCTAATAATTACTCCATATTCTTGAAATAATTAAATATACCCTACTATTTATAATATTATTTACTATTTTGAACATTATAAACAAATATATAGTATAAAAAAAACAAAACACTTCATAAGATTTATGGAAGCTCAACATTTTAAAATACATACTTTCCATTTTATCTTAGAAGCGCTACAAAATATATTTAAATAAATTTTCTTAACTTTTTAATATAATAATTTTATTATATATTATTTTTTTAAAGTTTTATTCATTCATATCTATATGTTCTCCTGTTATTAAATAAATAGTCCATTCACATATATTAGTGGCATGATCCGCTATTCTTTCTAGGTATTTGCACACAAATAGAAATTGTGTGAGTTGATTTATACTTTCTTTTCTTTCTAACATTGTATCTATGGACTCTTTAAAGGCAGTTTTATAGATATAATCTATTTCATCATCTAAAGTACAAGCTTTGTAAGCTCCTTCTTTATTTTCATTTACATAAGAATCCAAAGATTCCTTTATCATATTTTGAACTAGCTCTGCCATTTTAGGTATTTTTATTAAAGGCCTAACGTATTCTTCATCTTTTATTTTTTTTGCTATTTTAGCTATATCCACTGCATGATCTGCCATTCTTTCTAAATCCGTAACAATTTTTAGAGTAGTAAATATTTTTCTTAAATCTGTAGCTAAAGGCTGTTCTTTTGCTATAAGAACTATACATTCATCTTCTATTTCTTTTTCTAAATCATCTACTAAATCATCATTTTTTATCACTTCGTCTGCTAATTTTTCATCTTTTTTTACTAATGCCTGAATACATGTATTTATTTGCTTTTCTACAATACTGCCCATTCTTAATATACTATTATGAAGCTTTAGAAGTTCTTTATCAAATACCTTTCTCAATCTATTCTTCCCCTTTCATTTAACTAACTCTAACCAAATCTACCTGTTATATAATCCTCTGTCCTTTTATCTTTCGGTTTATAAAATAATTCTTCAGTTTTTCCTACTTCTATTATCTCTCCATTTAAGAAAAATGCTGTGTTATCAGATATTCTTCCTGCTTGTTGCATATTATGTGTTACTATTATTACTGTATATTTATTTTTAAGCTCATCCATAAGTTCTTCTATTTTAAGAGTAGATATAGGATCTAGTGCTGAAGTTGGTTCATCCATTAACAATATTTCTGGTTCTACAGCTAGTGTTCTAGCTATACAAAGTCTTTGCTGCTGTCCTCCTGATAGCCCCAATGCATTTTTTTTAAGCCTATCCTTTACCTCTTCCCAAAGGGCTGCTCCTTTTAAACTTTTTTCTACTATTTGATCTAACTTCTCTTTAGTTTTTATTCCATGAATTCTAGGGCCATAAGCTATATTATCATATATAGACATAGGAAAGGGATTAGGATTTTGAAATACCATTCCTATTTTCTTTCTAAGATCTATCACATCATAGTCTTTATATATATCTTTTCCCTCATAATATACGCTACCTTCTATTTTTACAGAATCTATTAAATCATTCATTCTATTTAGAGTTCTTAAAAATGTGGATTTCCCACATCCTGAAGGCCCTATTAAAGCAGTAACTTTATTTTTTTCTATATCTATATTTATATTTTTTAAAGCTTTTACATTACCATAATATAAATTTAGCTCCTCTGTTTTAATAATTGCCATGCCTTTCCCTCCTTAATTATCCCCTGTATACATTTTGTGTATTTTTTTGCCTATTATTCTAGCTAATATATTAAATAATAAAACCATTATAATTAAAACCGCTGAAGCTCCATTAGCTACTCTAGCAGCATCAGGTATCATAGCCTCTGAATTTACTTTCCATATATAAACTGCTAATGTTTCTGCTGGTCTCATTAGATTAAGTGGAAAAGCCTTTGAAGTTATGTTGGCTGTAAAATTTAAACTAGGGGCACTCATTCCTGCTGTATATAAAAGTGCTGCTGCTTCTCCAAATATTCTTCCTGCTGCTAATATTATTCCTGTTAAAATTTGAGGAATAGCTGAAGGAAGCACTACTGTTTTTATTGTTTGAAATCTTGTGGCTCCAAGGCCTAAACTTGCTTCCTTTATTCCTTTAGAAGCCTCCTTTATAGCATTTTCACTTACCCTAGTTAAAGCTGGTAAATTTAATATTGATATAGCTAACGCTCCTGACAAAAGAGTAAAACCCCAATTAGTGATTTTTACAAAAACTAAAAAGCCAAACAATCCAACTACTATAGAAGGAAGGGAAGCCATAGTTTCTATAGAAACTCTAACCACATTTAAAAAGAACCCTTCTTTAGCATACTCCGCAAGATATATTCCAGCTCCTATTCCTATAGGTACTGTAATTATTAACGATACTAAAAGCATATAAAAGGAGTTAAATAATTGAGGCCCTATTCCTCCTCCTGCTTCTCCTATTTTAGGATCTGAAAACAAAAATTCTAAATTTAGTGTACCTACGCCTTTTATTAATATATATCCTAAAAGTACTAATAACAATAAAACTACCAATGCGGAAATAAAATATAATATAGCCGTCCAAATTTTATCTATTAATTTAGAATTCATTAATCTTCCCTCCTTCTAGCTATCATTCTAATGGATATTATGAATAGGAAGGATATTACTAAAAGCAATAGTGCTAAAGCCCAAAGTGCATCGTTCCATACTGTTCCTCCTATGGTATTTGCCATATCCATAGTAATAACACTTGTTAATGTAGAAGCTGGATTTAATAATTTATTAGGGAACTGAATAGAGTTTCCTATTACCATTTGAACAGCCAATGCTTCTCCAAAGGCTCTTGCAAGCCCTAATATAATGCCTGTTAATATTCCATTTTTAGCTGAAGGTACTATAACCTTACTTATAGTTTGCCATCTAGTTGCTCCTAATCCATAGGAAGCTTGTAAATAATATTTAGGTACTACTTTTATTGCATCTACAGAAATACTAGCTATAGTTGGTAATATCATTATACTTAAAACTATTATTCCTGCTAAAATACTAAAACCCGTTCCTTCGTAGATCCTTTTTATAATTGGCAATAATATACTTATACCTAACCATCCATATACTACTGAAGGAATACCTACAAATAATTCTAAGGCAGGTTTTAAAACTTTTTCTCCTAATTTAGGAGATATATAATTTATAAATATAGCTAAAGCTATACTTATAGGTGCGCTTAATATCACTGCACCAATAGATACAAAAGTAGATCCTGCTATAAAATTTAATGCACCAAATTTAGGGACATCCTTATCTGGGCTCCAATTAGTAGAAAATAAAAACTCTTTTAATGAAACTCCCTTTGAAAACACCGCTACGCCTTTTAAGGCTACAAAAAATATTATAGATAAAGTCAAAAAAACTATTAACACTCCACATATGGTTGATAATCCTCTTCCTATGTATTCATTTCTTAAATTTTTCAATAACTTTCTTTTAGTTATTTCTTTATTGTAAATCTTCCTATTGCTTATATGCATAACTCATCTTCCTCTAATAATTATTATTTTAAATGGGGTTATAACCTATTACCTATTGTTAAACCCCATCTAAATAGTTACCTTCTTCACTTTTAAAGTTTTATATTTTACTCTACATCAAATAACATTTAAGTTTACATAAATTTTTATAAAAATTAAAATACTAAAAGTTAAGCTTTACTAAATTTTAATAATTACTTAATATCACTAGCTGGTATATATTTTAATCTTTCTATTAATGGCTTAGCTTCATCACTAATCATATAGTCTATAAAAGCTTTTGTTAATCCTTCTGGTTTTCCCTTTGTATACATATGTTCATAAGACCAAAAAGGATATTTTTTAGCTATTATGTTTTGCTTTGTTGGCTCTACATTATTTATTTTTATAGCTTTTACTTCATCATTAAGATGTGAAAAAGCTACATAACTTATACTTCCCTTTGTTTGTCCTATGGCTTTTACAACACTTCCACTAGAATCTTGAGTTGTACCTAAGCCTTCTTTTTCATCCTTTCCATCCATTATAGTATCCTTAAAAGTAGATCTTGTACCTGAGGATTTAGATCTATTTATAACATTTATTTTTTCATCTTGACCACCAACCTCTTTCCAGTTAGTAATCTCTCCTGTGAATATTTTTTGTATTTGTTCTTTTGTTAAAGAATCTACCTTTACTTCTTTATTGACTATCATACCAAATCCTATGGCACAAACTTTGTGATCTACTAAAGATGAAACTTCATTTTTATCTTTTAATTTGGATTCTGCTGTTACATCAGAATTTCCTATTTCAACAGAGCCTGAAACTACTTGATTTATTCCAGCTCCACTTCCTCCACCTTGAACATTTATAGTAGCATCTGGATTTTTTTGCATAAATTGTTTGGCTCCTTGTTCAACTAAAGGCTGCAATGCTGAGGAACCTAATGCTGTTATACTACCACTTATAGCTTCTTTTTTGCTTTCTTCCTTATTTTCTTGTTTATTACCACAACCCGCCAATATCCCTAAGGTCATAGTAATTGTTAAAGCTGATATTATTAATTTAAGTCCTTTTCTTTTCATTAATAAAAACCTCCGTTCAAGATTTTTTATTTTATGTTTTCTTAATCATTATGTTTTATATTTTAAATCATCTAAGTTAAGCAATTATTATAGTAAAGTTAATTAAATTTAACATTAGTTTTTGCTTTTTTTCTTGACTTATGCAATTATTTATTTCTAAATAGGCCTAAAATTCTATATATAGAAAAATGAAGAAGTTTTTGTTATAAATATCAAAAACTTCTTCACTCTATATTTTTATTTTAATCTATATTATACTTAAAGGTATTTTCACTATAAATTTAGTACCTTTTTTAGGTTCACTTTTTACTTCTATTTTCCCATTAATCCCCAAAACTATATGTTTTACTATAGCTAAACCTAACCCCGTTCCCCCTTCTGCTCTGGATCGTGCCTTATCTACTCTATAAAACCTTTCAAATATTCTATCTAAATGTTCTTTCGAAATACCTACTCCTGTGTCCTCTACCCAAAATATTATATTATCTTCATCTTGTTTCGTACCTATATTTACCTCACCATTAGGCTCTGTATATTTAATAGCATTATCTATTAAATTTATTATCATTTGATTATATTTATCCTTGTTTCCTATTAATAAAGGTACTTTTCCTCCTACAATATTTATTTTTATATTTTTATCCTCTGCAGATTTTTTTACTAAACAATATACTTTTTCAATTAATTCATTTAAATCTATTTCCTCTTTTATTAACTCTTGTTTTTGTTTCTCTATATTGGATAATACTAATATATCATTTATTAATCTTGTAAGTCTATCCGCTTCATCGTTTATTATTTGTAAAAATTTTTCTCTATTTTTTTTGTCCTCTACATACTTTAAAGTTTCTGAAAAACCCTTTATAGATGTTAATGGAGTTTTTAATTCATGGGATACATTTGCTACAAATTGTTCTCTCATATTTTCTAGTTTCTTTATATCTGTTATGTCCTGTACTACTGCCACAGTACCTATATTATCATATTTACTTATTATATCTGTAGTTTTAATCCTAAGGGTTCTTTTTTCTGGCCATAATATATTTATTTCTTTATAGCCAGGTTCTTTATCCTTTAATACTCTTTCTAATTCAAAATCCCTTATATTATCCATAAGATTTTCCCCTATTATATCTCTTTTTATACCAAATAATTTGTTAGCATAGGGATTAATCATGATAACTTTAAATTCTTTATCTATGGCTACAACACCACTATCCATACTTTTAAGTATAGCCTCTAGTCTATTTTGCTTATCTCTAACTTCTACCAAGCTATTTTCCAATATATCTGCCATAGCATTGAAGGTTCTTCCAAGTCGCCCTATTTCATCCTCTGAATTTATTATTACTCTTCTATCAAAGTCCCCTCTTGCTATTCTCGCAGTTACAAATTCAAGATTTTTTATAGGTTTTATCATAGCCATTGATATTCTGGATGAAAATAAAAAAGATAGTATAAAAGAAAATAATATTATAGAAATATAGTATTTACTATAATTTTTTTCTAATAATTTTATATCTTTCATATCTATGGCACTTCTTATTATATAATCATTATTAACTTTGCTTGCAAAATAAACACTTTCTACTTTTCTTGTATTACTATATCTTACACTATAAGCCTCTCCATTTTTTTTTGCATTTATTATTTCTTCTCTTTTATTATGATTTTCTAATTCTACTCTATTTTCTTTAGAATCTACTAAAACATTACCTTTATAATCTAATAAAGTTACCCTTATATCATTATCTTTATAATTATTCTTTATAAAATTAACAATATTTTTAGGATCTTCGTTTCCTATTACTTTTAATATAAGAGAATTATTATTCTTTAATCTACTTTTACTGCTTTCTATATACTGATTATTAATAGTTATTAAGAAAAGTGAGGATATTATTGTTAATGTAAATATTAAAATTATAAGTATTGATAACGTTAATTTTTTTTTCATAACTTCACCTTTTAAAATTCACTATTGAATCTATATCCTATTCCTCTTATAGTTTCAATATACTTAGGATTTTTATCGTCATCCTCTATTTTTTTTCTTAAATGCCTTATATGCACATCTACAGTCCTAGTTTCTCCAATATATTCATATCCCCATATTGTATCCAGCAAAAAATCTCTTGTCATAACCTTCCCTTTATTCTTTATTAACACCTCTAAAAGCTCAAACTCTTTTAATGTGAGCTCTATTTTTTTTCCTTCTTTTGTAAGAGAATGTTTTTCAAAGTCTATAACAATATTCCCTAAAACATAGGATTTAGATTCTATATTTATAGTTGTTCTTCTCCTAAGTACCGCTTTTACTCTAGCTACCATTTCTCTAACAGAAAAAGGTTTAGTTATATAATCATCAGCTCCTAATTCTAAGCCCAAAACCTTATCCAATTCTTCCCCTTTAGCTGTAATCATTATTATAGAAGTAGTAGCTATATTATTATTTTTTCTTATTTCCTTACAAACATCATACCCATCCATTCCTGGTAACATTAGATCTAAAAGTACTAAATCCGGTTTTTCTTCCTTAACTATATTCAATGCATCTATCCCATTTAAAGCGCAAATACATTCGTATCCATTATTTTCTAAATTAAATTTTATTAATTCACATATATGTTCTTCATCGTCTACTATAAGTATTTTTTCCATGGCCATAGTACCCCTCCTATTGTTTATTTAAATATACAAAGGAAAATTGTCTTCCTATATTCCCCTCTTTCCTATAGGAATAAAATTTAGGATCAGAGCTACACATAGTACATAAATTTGCTCTAATTATATTTTCATTTTTAACCCCTATATTTCTTAATTGTATCAATATACATGCTTCCAGATTTAAATTTCTGTTATAACTTATATTACAATCATTATATATTTTGTCTTCTTTAAACTTATTTATTAACTCATAACTAACTTCATAACAACAATCCTTTATATGAGGACCTATTGAGGCTATAATATTTTCTGTTTTTGTATTATAATCCTCTTTCATTTTATTTATGGTGTGTATAACTATCTTTTCATAAGTTCCTCTCCATCCACTGTGAACTGCAGCTACTACCTCATTTTTTTTATCATATAATAATATAGGGACACAATCTGCTGTAAAAACCCCTACAGCTCTATTAAATTTATTAGTTATTATTGCATCTCCCTCTTTATCTTTATCTTTAAAGTTTCTAACTCTATTACTGTGTATCTGATTTAAATAACATACTTCCTCTAATGAAAACCACCTTTTTATATTATTTAAATTTTTTTTCCCTTCATCTATACTTTTATTAAAATTTAGGTGATTTTCTCCAGTAGAAAATATAAAATTAGCATTTTTAAATTCTAATTTTAGAAATGTATATGCACCCACATTAATTTTTTCAAAATTCATAATACACATCATCCTTCCTATAAATATATTATCATTAATTTTATATTATTTTTAAAATATTTATGACTTTTAACCTATTTAACTTTATTTTAACATAGGGTTCTTAACTTCCCTATAATTAATTCTAGTTATTTTAATATAAAGTTTACAAAATAAAAAACCTAATACTATTACCATAATAGCATTAAGTTTTTATATATTTAAATTAATTTTAAGTTTTTATACTTCATCTTTTAAAGATTTAATAATTTAAGTTTATAAAAATAAAATTATATCTAATTCTTCTCCATTAGATTTTTAATCTCTTCCATAAAAGTATTAATATCTTTGAACTGTCTATATACAGAAGCAAATCTAACATAGGATACTTCATCTATCTTTTTTAAATTCTTCATTATTATTTGTCCTATTTCATCTGTATTTACTTCTGTAAGCATTTCATTGCTTATATGTCTTTCTACTTCATCTGCTATTTGTTCAATTTGCTTTCTTGATACTGGTCTCTTCTGACAAGCCTTCATAAGACCATTTACTATTTTATTTCTATCAAAATATTCCCTACTCATATTTTTTTTTATAACAAGAATAGGTGTAGTTTCTATTTTTTCATAGGTAGTATATCTTCTATTACATTTTAAACATTCTCTTCTTCTTCTTATGGAACTTCCATCCTCTGTAGATCTTGAATCTACCACTTTGCTTTCTCCATATGCACAGTAGGGACACTTCAATTTAATCCACATCCTTTTCTTTAGATTACTAAAATTTAGCTATATATATTAATTATACACTTTTTCTCCATTTTTTCTACTATATACTTAAATTTTCAATGGTTAAAAGTATAAAATCCTTTTTAAACAAACTAATTATCTTCTACAAAATAGCTATCTCCATTTACTAGTATAACATCCGTACCTATTTTATATATTTTGTCCCAACTTATTTCTAAATCTTCTTTTTTATTGAAAAATCCTACTTTCTCAGTGGGTAGAACTATAGATAATATTTTATAAGAATCACAGTCTATAATCAAATCCTTTATGTATCCCATTTTACTACCGGTATTTAAGTCTATTACCTCCATATTTTTTAAACTTTCTATGGAATATAATTCTACTTGTTCCATGGTATCCCCCCTTAAACAGTTTTTATATTATAATATATGTTTCCTTATTCTATTCTATGAAAAAGATTAAAAAAATAAAAAGCTACTGATAAAAAATATTTATCAGTAGCTTAAAGTGTTCTCTAATAATCTAAGAACATTTTCTGATTAAACATACTTTCTCATATGTTTTAAAGCAGTTTTTTCTAACCTAGATACCTGTGCTTGAGATATGCCTATTTCATCGGCTACTTCCATTTGAGTTCTTCCATCAAAAAACCTTAAATTAAGTATTAGCTTTTCTCTGTCATTTAATTTTTTCATAGCTTCTTTTATAGATATGTTTTCTATCCAGTTCTCATCTACATTTTTAGTGTCACTTATTTGATCCATAACAAATATAGCATCACCGCCATCATGATATATAGGTTCAAATAAAGATACTGGATCTTGTATAGCATCTAAAGCAAACACTACCTCTTCTCTTGGTAATTCTAATTCTTTAGCTATTTGAGACACTGTTGGTTCTTTATTATTATTTTTTATTAATTTGTCTCTAGCCTGTAGAGCTTTATAGGCTATATCTCTTAAAGATCTACTAACTCTTATGGAATTATTATCTCTTAGGTATCTTCTTATTTCTCCTATTATCATAGGAACAGCATAAGTAGAGAATTTTACATTTTGACTTAAATCAAAATTATCTATAGCTTTTATAAGGCCTATACATCCAACTTGAAAAAGATCATCCACATTTTCCCCTCGATTGTTAAATCTTTTTATTACACTTAGTACTAACCTTAAGTTTCCTTGTATAAATTCTTCTCTACATTCTGTTTCACCGTTCCTAATCCTTACCAGTAATTTTTTCATCTCTTTATCTTTTAATACTGGCAATTTTGATGTATTTACTCCACAAATTTCAACTTTATTAATAACCATAAAGTCATCAGTCCCTTCAGAATGATTGCATTTAAATTGTTTCCAAAGGAACCTAATTTTATACCAAGGACAAACTAAACCATTTTATTTATTTCTTTTTTTAAAGTCTTAATTATTCTTTTTTCTAACCTTGATATGTAGGATTGAGATATACCCAGCATATCTGCTACTTCCTTTTGAGTTTTTTCTCTTTTCCCATTAAGACCAAATCTTAATCTTACTATTTCCTTTTCTCTTTCGTTTAATTTTTTCATAGCTAATAGCAATAATTGTTTGTCTACTTCATCTTCTATTAAATTATAAACCTCATCATTATCTGTACCTAATATATCTGAAAGTAACAGCTCATTTCCATCCCAATCAATATTTAAAGGCTCATAAAAAGATATTTCTGCCTTTACTTTACTATTTCTTCTTAAATACATTAATATCTCATTTTCTATACATCTTGAGGCATAGGTTGCCAATTTAATTTTTTTATCTGGCTTAAAAGTATTTACTGCCTTAATTAATCCTATAGTACCTACAGATACTAAATCTTCTATACATATACCCGTGTTTTCAAATTTTCTAGCTATATAAACTACTAATCTTAAATTTCTTTCTATTAAAACAGATCGAACTTTTTCATCTCCATTTATTAACCTTTGCACAAAATATTCTTCTTCTTCTTTTGAAAGTGGCGGTGGAAGTGCATCATTCCCACCTATGTAATAAACGCTTTTAAAAAATAATTTAAATTTTATTAATATTCTGTTTAATAATACCTTTAAATTTATCATAAAAGTCCCTCCTATATAATTCCTCGAGATAAAAGTGCTCTATAGTCTTTTATACCACTAAGTTTACCTTCTGAAAGTGCTATTATAACTTCTTTTTTTTCTTTTTTGTCTCCCACATGCACATCTATATAATTGGGTTTAAACCCTTTAAGATTACCAAAATTACCATTTACAACTCTATAAGGTATATAAAATTTATCATAAGCATCTAAATTCACATTACTAAAAACATCTTTTTCTACCACCAATACGGGGAGATTTGTAGCAGGTTCTCTAAGCTCATTACCCGTATCTAAAAAGGCTTTAACCCTTCTATGATCCTGTTGAAGAATTATATCTACATCATATATAAAACTACTTATATCTTTTCTGTCTTTTATATACCATATTAATTTACTCCCAATAATATATATAATCATCATAGAAATCATAAGCTTTTTATAAGAAAAATTTTCTATAAATAAAGAGGTTCCAGAATCCATTTTATTGCATTCTAAGAAAACACATATACCTGCAATAATCATCGAATAAACTATATAAACTACTGTAGCCTTTATATTAAATATTAAATCTCTTTTCCTAAAGGCTATCAAAATTAGTATAAAAGCTATTAAGATTTTAAATATAAGCTTATTAAATAATGCAAGAGAAGGTATAATAAGTACTAATATATATAAGCTTCCTAAAAATGAAGATATTATTAAATATAAAATTTTACTATTAACCTTTAAAGTTTGAGAAGTTAGAAACAGTATAAACAGGTTTACAATAAAATTTTCTAATATCATAATATCTAAATAAACCACCAATAGTTATCTCCCCCCTTAGATTGCTACCATTTATTTACTATTATACAATTAAACATTTTAAAAATTTGTCAATTCATATAAAAATGTTATGTTTTTATTGTATAAAATATGTCAATATAGTTTATAATTTAATATATTATTTTTTTATTTACAAAAATAATATATTAAAAAGTATATTTAAATAGTTTGTTAATATATTTATGTTTAGGAAAGGATTTTTTGCTGAAGCTATTTGTAAGTTTAGTTTAGGTGTTTATTATAAAAATATTAGCTTTGATAGTCATCATATAAATTTACATATAAAAAAAGTAGGGAATAATATTCCCTACTTATAATTACTTTCTTTGTCTTCTCAAGAAGGCTGGTATCTCTAAATCATTTTCATCTATATGCTGTTCATATGTAGATGCTTGCTCTTCTCTGTCCTCTCTTTTACTATCTTCCTTTGGTATATTGTTTTCTTCCTTTTCAATACTATCATTTTCTAATCTATCACTTTCAAAACCTGTAGCAATTACAGTTATTCTTAACTCATCTTTCAAATTTTCATCTATAACTGCTCCAAATATAATATTAGCATCTGGATCTGCAGCTTCTTGTACAATTTCTGCTGCTTCATTTATTTCTAATAATCCTAAATCATTTCCTCCAGTTATATTAAGAAGTACTCCTGTAGCTCCAACAATAGATGTTTCTAATAAAGGACTTGATATAGCTTGTTTAGCTGCTTCCTGTGATCTATTGTCTCCTGTTCCTTTACCTACACCCATATGAGCTAATCCTTTATCTACCATTATAGTTCTAACATCTGCAAAATCTAAATTAACAAGTCCTGGTATAGTAATCAAATCTGATATACCTTGTACACCTTGTCTTAAAACATCATCTGCTAGTTTAAAAGAATCCATTAAACTTGTCTTTTTATCTACTATACTTAATAATCTTTCATTTGGAATTGTAACTAAAGTGTCTACTCGCTCCTTTAAAGTATTTATCCCCATTTCTGCATGAAGTAATCTTTTTCTTCCTTCAAATGGGAAAGGTTTAGTTACTACACCTACAGTAAGTATTCCCATAGATTTAGCTATTTCTGCAATTACTGGAGCTGCACCAGTACCAGTTCCTCCGCCCATACCTGCTGTTATAAACACCATATCGGCTCCCTTTATTGATTGAGAAATTTCTTCCTTACTTTCTTCTGCAGCTTTTTTACCTATTTCTGGATTAGCACCTGCTCCTAATCCCTTTGTCAACTTATCACCTATTTGTATTTTTTGGGACGCCTGTGAAAGCATTAAAGCTTGTTTATCTGTATTTATAGCTATAAATTCTACATTTTTTAATCCGTCTATTATCATTCTATTTACAGCATTGTTTCCTCCGCCACCACATCCAATAACCTTTATTTGAGCAAATTGCTGTACATCAACATCGAAATCTAGCACAATAAAACCTCCTTATCTGTAATTAAAAAAATTCTGTTAAAAATTCCTTTATTTTTAATAACACACCTTTTCCTTCGTTTTCAACTTTATAATGTGATGTATCTTCTTTAGTAATAGCAGCCTCTTTATTTTTCAAATTAGCATTTTGAATTTTCATTGGAGTAATTAAATTTTTAACTACCCCTACTGAAGATACATATATAGGATTTGCAGCCCCAACATACTCTGGACTTCCAATTCTGAAGCTTTTATTAAATATGTACTTACCAAATTCTTCTATACCTTTTATTAATGAAAGACCTCCTCCTACTATAACTATATTTGATATATCTTGAAATTGTCCACTTTCTTTTAACTTTTTTTGTATTAAAATTAATAATTCTTCCACTCTAGCTTCTACAACTTTTGTTAAAGTTTCTGGATTAATTGTTATATCATTATTATAACCTATATTTACTTTTATTTGACCCTCTAAGTCTAAATTATTTTTCCCTATTACTCCATATTTTATTTTTAATTTTTCAGCTTCAGAAAAAGGTATCTTTAAGCATATGGATATATCATTTGTTATACTATTTCCACCTATAGATATATTATCGGTTTTAGTTAAAATGCCATCTTTATATATAGAAATATCCATGGAATCTGCTCCTACATTTACTAGAGCTGATCCCTGATTCATCTCTTCTTCTTTTAATGCTGCTTTAGCATCTGCCATAGGTGCAAAAACTACCCCTAATATATTATAACCTGCCTTTTGAACTGTTTTTAATAAATTATTCACTATAGTAGTTTCAGCTAATACTAAATAAGCATCTAATTCCATTCTATTACCACTCATACCTATAGGATCTTTTATATTACTATATCCATCTACAATATATTCTTTAGGAATTATATCAACTATTTCTTTATCGTTAGGAACATTAATTATTTGAGTAGCTCTTTTAACTCTATTTACATCTTTTTTTGTTATTTCATTATCATCAGAGGATATAGCTACCATACCTTGACTAGATATTAATGTACCTATCCTCCCCGGTAGGGAAATATAAAAGTTCTTTATATTTGTATCTACTATACTTTCTAATCTAGTTATACAGTTTGTAATAGATTCTGCTGTACTATCTATATCAATTATTATCCCATTTTTCATTCCATGACATTCAGCAGAAGTAACTCCTATGATTTTTGCTTGTCCATATTTATCACGCTTTCCTGCTGCTGCACAAACTTTTGAGGACCCTATATCCACTCCTATTACGTAATCCTCCATGTAGTTTTCACCCCTTTTTAATGTAACCATTAAAATATATATTCAACAAAAAACTCCTATTTCCTCTTAAAATTATTAATTATTATAATTATTATTTAATTTACACACTATAAATTCATCATAAAAAAAGCAAAAAAAGGAAAGCTTTGCTTTCCCTTTAGTTAACTTTTTCTAGTTCATCTATATTCATACTTCTAGTATGAATTGTATGACTCCATTCTTTATTGTTTTTATCCATAATTCCTTGTATTGAAATAGGAAACCAAGTTATAGCATATATAGGATAAACTATATAATATAATAATACTTTAAATGTAAATTTTTTTTCTAGAATCAATATTAAAGGTGTATATAGTATTTGAAACAATGAAAATAAAATTATTAATATAGTTATCAAATTAAAATCTATAGAATAAACTATATTATTAAAATTATTAACTATATTTGCTGCTTTCATAGCATATTGGAATAAACTTATTATAGCTGACAAACCTAATAGTATAGCTACAAAAGGTTGTATACTATAAAGTGCACAATCAAAAGCAGTAAAATTAAAATTTTTAATAGCTTTTTTCATAAGCTTAAAAAAATATCTACTAGATACATCGGCAAAACCTTGCATCCATCTTTTTCTTTGCCTCCATGATTGAGCTAAAGTTAAAGGTTTTTCATCATATATTATAGCATCATGGGCCCAACCTACTTTGTATCCATTTAATATAATTTTACAAGAAAACTCTAAATCCTCTGTAAGACAAGTAGCACCCCAACCAAGTTCTTTTAATATATCTGTATCTATACAAAAACCAGTACCACCTAATTGACTAGATAATCCTAAATTATATCTTGCAAGTTGGAACATTCTATTACAACTCCAAAATGCAATAGAATAACTTCCTGTTATCCAAGTATCCTCAGGATTTTTACTATCTAAATAACCCTGAACTACCTTATATCCTTTACACATCTTCTTGTTCATTTCTTTCAAAAAATTTTTATGAACTAAATTATCTGCATCAAACACTGCTATGGCATCATATTTTTTTTCCATTTTGAATATTATATTAAACATCCATTCTAATGCATAACCTTTTCCTCTTCGTTTTTTGTCAAATCTTTCCCGTACAATAGCTCCCTTTTTTTTTGCAATATCAGCAGTTTTATCTGTACAATTATCTGCAATTACAAAAATATCATATAATTTTTTATCATAGTCCATCATTTTTAGGCTTTCTATTATGTTACCTATAACTAATTCTTCATTATGTGCTGCTACAATAAGAGCAAATTTTGTTTTATCACTAATATTCTTATTATTCTTTTTCCTATATATACCAAAAAGAGAAATTATAAGATAATACATGGATATGAAATAAACTATGTATGTTATTGCTTTGGAGCTATAATGTACTATTCCATTTATAATATTCAATAGTATCCCCCCTCGGTTCAAAAATATTTTAGCATAAATACTAGTTAATTACTATATATTATTGCAAATAAATATTATAAATTACTTAATGCATTCTTAATAATATTTATATTCTTAAGAAAATAAGAGAATTTAATAAATAAATAGATACAAATTTTATCAATAAATAATTATTGTATATAGTGAATATTTATTATATATAACTAAAATTGTACTAACTTAAATTATATGATATTATATAAACATAAACAATAAGTATTGGTATTGATGCATCAATATTAGTTTATAAAGGAGGTAGTTAGCGCATGTCGCGCTACGAAAAAATATTTTTTTTAGATTTAAAAAGACTTCATAAAAAAGATGAATCTTTCTGGTAAGTTCTCTAATAACTAACTACTAATAATATTAAAACAATATTTAACTTATCAGGAGGATGTTAAAATGAAAAAAAATACTATTAAATTAAGTTCCATAGATTTAAAAGCTATTAATAATAAGGATAATATAAATTCAAAGAAAAAATCCAAATCTAAAAATCAAATTTCACTAAAAATGTTAGATTATATGATATTTTAAAAAAGGACCAAAAGGTCCTTTTTTTAATATTACCAAATGTATAATTATTATTCTACATTATAATATTAAAATGCATAATTGTTATTTTACATTTTAGTATTATAATGTTTTTATAAATTAATTATCTTTGTAATTAAATCTTTGTCTACTGAATAATTTAATGCAGTATCATAACTTATAACTTCTCTTTTATATAACTCTGCTAAAGACATATCCATAGTTTTCATTCCATATTTGGATCCAGTTTGTATGGAAGATTCTATTTGATAAGTTTTTCCTTCTCTTATCATATTTCTTATGGCATTTGTAGTTACCATGGTCTCTAAAGCTGCTATTCTTCCTCCATCAATTTTATGTACTAATTGTTGACTTATTATTCCCTCCAACACACTTGATACTTGTATTCTTATCTGTTCTTGTTGATGTGGTGGAAATACATTAACAATTCTATCTATAGTCTTAGCTCCTCCTATAGTATGCAAAGTAGAAAACACTAAATGTCCTGTTTCTGCAGCTGTTAAGGCTATGGAAATATCTTCCAGGTCTCTAAGTTCTCCTATTAATATTACATCCGGATCTTCTCTTAATGCTGCTTTTAAAGCGCTTTTATAACTAAAAGTATCCCTACCTATCTCCCTTTGATTTATTATACATTTGTTATGTTTATGTAAAAATTCTATTGGATCTTCCAAAGTTATTATATGATTAGACCTAGTATTATTAATTTCATTAATCATAGCTGCTAAAGTAGTGCTTTTACCTGAACCTGTAGGACCTGTTACTAAAATAAGGCCTCTTTTTTTATTTGTTAATTCCTTTACTATATCAGGTAATTTTAATTCATTTAAGTTAGGAATCTTTAAACTTACAACCCTTAAAGAAATAGCTATACTTCCCCTTTGTTTAAACACACTTACTCTAAATCTACCTAAGCCTGATATAGAATAGGAGGTATCTATTTCTCCTTTTTTTAATAAATCCTCAAATTCTTCACCTAATATTTCTTTAGCATAATTATTAGTATTTTCTGGTGTAAGCTTTTCTTTGAATATTTTGCTTAATTGACCATTTATTCTTATAGTTGGTTCTACCCCTACGGATAAATGTAAATCTGAAGCGCCAAAGTTAATAGTTTTTTCCAATAATTCTTTTAATTGTTTCAATTTATCGTCCTCCTTCAATACCATCTAAGCACCAAAGACCTATAGCACTATAGGCCTGAAAAATAAGCATTTTTTCTCCATTTATAATAAATGCTCCCTTTTCTTTAGCTTCTTTTAATAATTTAGACCTTTTAGGAATATAATTTAAATCATAAACCACACAATTTTTTTTAAGCTCTCTAAGTTCTACAGGCTTTTGTTCTTTAAAATTAGGCCCACCTATAGGTGTACAGTTTACAACTAAATCATACCTATCTACTTTATTTTCGTCTTTAATATTTAATATTTTAACTTTTTCTTCAAATTTTAGTTTTGCTTCCTCAGGATTTCTAGAAATTATGTATATCTCTTTTGCATTTAGTTCTTTTAATGCATAATATATACATTTAGCACTTCCACCTGATCCTATAATGAGACACCTAAAATTTTTAACCTGTATATTATAATATTGTAAACTTTTTATAAATCCTATATAGTCTGTATTATACCCTACTAGTTTATCTTCCTGTACTGCTACAGTATTTACTGCTCCTATCTTATCTGCTGGATATACTATATCATTTAAATATTGTAATATAGTTTCTTTATATGGGATAGTAACATTAAAACCTTTTATATTATTTTTATGTAAGTTCTTTATAAAATCATCAATTTGATCCTGCTTTAAATTAAATATTTTATAAAAAAATGGTATATTATTTTTTTTATAATAATTATTGTGTATTTCCGGTGATTGTGAATAATTAATATTTTTACCTATTAAACCTGTTGTATACATTTAAACCCTCCTGCTTATATTATAACGATTATAAATATTCTGTAAAGAATATCCTGCTATAAAATAAATAAAAAATAAAACAAAAGAATTAAGAATCATCTTATATGTATAAAATTCTTAATTCTTTAGAGTTTTATTTAAATATTTTTATTATAATTTAATTCTTTATAAAGCTTTTTAAGGGCCTTTTTTTCTATACGTGAAACATAGGATCTAGATATGTTTAGTATACCTGCTATTTCTCTTTGAGTTCTAGGTCTCCCATCCTTTAAACCATACCTCATTTGGATCACCTTTTTTTCCCTTCCTCTAAGGCAAGTTTCTATTTTTCCATATAGCTTTTTTACTTCTATTTTTGTTGAAACTATTTCTATTATAGAATCCTCATCGCTACTTAATATATCCATAAGAGAAATTTCATTTCCTTCTTTGTCTACTCCTATAGGATCTTGAAGATATACTTCACCTTTAGTTTTTTTATTATTTCTTATGAGCATCAATATTTCATTTTCTATACATCTTGCTGCGTAAGTGGCAAGTCTAGTACCCTTTGAATTATCAAAAGAGTCTATAGCCTTTATAAGACCTACAGTTCCTATAGATATTAAATCATCAATATCTTTTCCAGGATAAGAATATTTTTTTACTATGTGAGCCACTAACCTTAAATTTCTTTCTACCAAAATATCTTTTGCTAGAGCATCGCCTTTTTTTAGCCTATCCAAATAATATTTTTCTTCCTCATCACTTAAAGGCTTGGGAAAAGAAGTATTTCCTGTGACATAGCCTGTTAAAAATAATGCACTTCCTAATACATCCCATAAGTAACTTAAAAAGAACACAAGCTGCTCCTCCTAATAGTGCTTATTAATATAATATTCAATAAGCTTGTACTAGTTGCATATTTAAAATTATATTTTCCGTTAGGCATCAACAGACAATATTTTTAATATATATTATAAATGTAAGTTTTTTATCTGACATCTATATTTTCATTTTATTTTTGACGTATTTTTGACGTCAAAAGAAATTTGTAAAATATTACTCTTATTTTTAATTATAAGTTTTATTTAAATGTAAAAATAGTATTTAAACTATATATATATTAATGTAAGAATTTTATCGAAAAATAAAAACTCTAGAAATAATCTAGAGTTTTTATTTACAAATTTATTTGATTTCTTCTATATCCAATACTGTTTTAACCTAACATATTTTAGGTAAATATAAAAGCTTTGATTAGAATATCTATATTTTGGATATAATAAAAATGGCTAAAACATAGCACCAATATAAAAATTCCACAACAAAAGAACCCTATTTATTGGGGTTCTTTTATTTTTAATAATAACATTTATACTCAAACTATAGAAAGTCTTATAGCTAATATTATATCTATCACAAAATTCATTCGCAGATAGGTACATTAAAAATTAGATTTTAAAATCAGAATCATACTAAAAAACTTTAAATATAAAATAAATATTTCAAATTTAGACCTTGGTTTTCAAAAATTTTATAAAACTATTAACAGTTTGATCATCTGCATAAAATTTCTTAAGTACAAGATTTACAGCAACAATAATAACTATAGTAACTAAAAAATAAATACCAAAAATTATATTATTCCAAATTCTTCTCTTATCATTTTTTTCTATAAAACTATCACTTATATAATTATTATTATATATATTTCTCATATCAGTATAATCTGTATTTATTCTAAAAAGTTTGACCAACAAATTAGGTATTACGTAAATAAAATTAATATTAATATACCACCTGTATATTAATATTAATAATGTTGCAAGTGAATAATCTCCTTTAATTAGCAAAGCTATAATACCTGCGACTACAGTACCTATTAGTGATAAAAAATTTGAGGTAATTAACTTAGTTAAACTTTCAATAACTTCATTTATGCTATTTATGTTAGCTTTTATATCTTTTATTAATGTTTGTTTTTGCTTAAAATACTCATCTATATTATTTTTTAAATAATCATTAAAATTATCCTTTACAGACTTAACCATCCATTCAATATTCTCTAATACTATTTGATACATACACTTAGGACATTTACTATTATATTTCGCTGAAACTAAAATACTTATCACATTTCTGCAAATATTTATTTTATCAAATATAGCCTGCTCATAAATCCACCTATATAATTCATATAACTCCTTATAGCTCTTTAGTTTATATATTTTTTTATTAACTTTATACTCTATCTCTATTCTTTTTTTTCCATTTATTATACTTGTAAAAATTCCATCAACCTTTCCAGTAAAATTCGCTATAAATGGAATAATTAAATCCATTGATTTTTTTACTATTATTTGCTTAAATTCATAGCTATATATAAAGTTGTTATTATCAAAATTTACATATAATAATTCTGGTGATAAAAAATGAGTACCATCTACCCAATTGCATAATTCATTTCTTTTTCTAATAATTTCTGCTGTATTTAAACTACATTTTTTATCAATAAATTCATTTATTTCATCTTTGAAATTTTTTCTTTCTATATTCGTTACTAAATAGAATTCATTAAAAAAGAACTCGTCACAATCTCCAAGTATAAAAACATTTTTCTCATTTTCAGTAAATAAAAGTTTTTCCATTTCACGAAAATCTTTATTAATCAAATTGAGAAAAGTAATACATTTAATAAAAAATATAATATTACAATTTAAATCTCCTATTTTTTCTTTTATAAAACTAGTTTTATCTATTATTAACTTAAAATTAATATTTTCCTCTAAATCTTCTATTTCATCATTAAATTCTTCTTTAGAATCTAAAAATAGGAACAAATCTTTTTCATTATTTATTGAACTGCCTTTGTATAACCTAATAGAACTACCAAATATACATTTCATTTGATTTAGGGTGTTGTATTTTATAAAAAAATTAAACTTATCATTGAATTTAAATTCTACTTTGAATATTTGTTTATCTTCAAAATAATTAAAATCTAATTCATTAAGTAGATTTATAAATTCATAAAACACTTCCACATTCAACACCCCCTTTATTCCTAAATTCTATTATCTTTAATTCTTACCTTCTTTATAGTTATATCAACTAACCCATTTTCATCTTTGTCACCTATATCAATATCTTGAGGATTAAACAATGATGCATTTGCTTTTAAAGATATACCATTAGTTGTAATAATTTGTCTACTTTGTAATTGTTTTTTAACAGTAAGTTTATCTATATCAAAAGCATAATCTATTTTTTTATTTTTAATTTCTTCTTTAAATTCATTTCTCATATCTTCTTTATCAAACACTTTATTCAATAAATCATTAATGTCAAAATCTTTAGCGTTTTGGAAATAACTTGTCAATGAATAACTTTTTTCCACCTGCATTTTAGGGTTATCTTCAAACTTACTATTTATAAAATCTAATACCTCCCTTATCATATTCTTAGTATTAATTTTATCATCATTTATTAAATTAACATTCAAGAAATCACTTCTAAAATAATTGCTTATATTTTCTTTAGATTGTTTATCTAAAATTAATATTTCAGCATCATCATTAGTAACTATATCATTATAAATAAAAGCAGATTTTTGTAATTTTTGTTTGCTATTAAATCCTGCGCTTTCAATTTTAACTTCAACTTTTAATTTACCATTCTCTTCTTTTGTTTCTGTATGAAAATTATCATTAAAATCTAACTTTAACAAAGCTACTGCTTTTTTAGTTCCATGAAAATATTCAGCAACTAAAAAATTAGCTGGAGAAGCATTAGTCCCTTTCATGGAACTAGCAAGTTCCCTTGATATTCTTTTAGAGTTTTCTACAAAATCATTATCATTCAAAATTTCAATAGAACTCTCTTTAACAATATTATTTACGTTATCAAATTTAGCAAATCTTCTAGAGTCATGTTCTATAGATTTATTAATGTGTTTTATTATCAAGTTATCTAGTTTTTCATTTGTATCTATTTTAAAATCACTTAACTTAATATAATTATCTTTTGTATTTAAAATATGTACTATTACTTTATTTATTACTATTACTCCATCAAAATCCAATTTTATGCCCCCATTACTATTATACTTTATTAAATATATCTATATAATGAATACATTAATAGTTAAATATATTTGATCTTTAGAAACCATCTTGGCATCAATCAACAATAGTTTATTTTTATACTCTAATGTTAATATTTTCATCTTTTGTATGTTATTCTACAAATTATTTAAAATTCCTCCAAAAAATAAAAAAGAAGGTACTCCCATAAAAAAGAGTACCTTTAAATTATTTTAAATTTCTAAATAAGGCTTTCCATGTTTCTCTTCCTACAATACCATCTACAGAAAGATTGCAATCTTTTTGCAATGCTTTTATTGCTGTTACGGTGCCACCACCAAAAACTCCATCTGCCCCATAAGAACCTGCAGGGTAACCTATGTTGATAAGCATTTGTTGTATAGTCTTGGTAATATTACCTCTAGCGCCTTGCCTGCAAGTAGGAAGAGTATTAAATCCCTGTCTAGCCATTTCCGCATAGAGTTGATTTATTAATGGATGTTTCTTATTAGTTGGAGTTGGATTAGATGTGGTTGGTTGACTTGGTGTGCTTACTGTAGTACCTACTAATCCTTTAACTATAGCATTAGCCATATTTTCGGCATTATATCTATTCATATCTCCAGCATTATCACAGAAACAACATTCTATAAGCATAGCTTTAGCTTTTGTATGTTTTAGTACATATAAATTACTACCATCTTTTATCCCTCTATTGGTGTAGCCTAAAGCACAAATATTATTTAAAACCCTAGATGCTTCTGTAAAAGATTTTCCACCATAAGTAAAAACCTCTGTTCCATAAGCATTACCATTATAGCAATTAAAATGTATACTTACATATAAATCTACACCGTTACTATTTGCTGTATTAGTTCTATAACTCAAACTATCATTTAAACTACTACAAGTATCCTTATAACACTTAATAACTGTATGACCTAAAGCTTGTAATTTACTTATTACTTTAGTTCCTACCTCTCTAGTCAAATTAGATTCTGCTTTTATTCCTACTGCTCCATAATCTGCACCAGACATTGTATGCCCACAATCAATTCCTATTTTCATATAAATACCTCCTAAAAATTTAATTAAAAAAGAACAGGTTTTTTATTCCTGCTCCTTACTTTCTTTCGCTGCTTGTCTGGCTGAACTTTGGCCAAAATAAAAGCCTATTATTAAAGTAAATACACTTAAAAACTCTGTGCTTGATATATTAGTCTTTAGTGCTAAAATACAAAATACTACAGTAGTTAATAAGGCTATTATCTTTTTTATTTGTAAAAAATCTTTTAAAAGTTTCATATTAATCCTCCCTTAATAATGAATCAATTCTATGATGTGCGCTTTTGGTACTTTCTTCAGCTTTAATTAATCTTGTGTTTATATCCTCTATTTTTCTATCAGCTGCCTTTAGGTCTAATCTTATATCATCTACCCCCTTTGAAATATAATCTAGTTTTAAGTCGGTTACACCTTCATGCTTACCATTTTCCTTACTGTCTTTGTCTTTAATTCTTTTAAAGTTCAAATACGTTATAGTTGCACCTAATATAGTACAAAGTACACCTAATTCAATATTCATGCGTCACCTCTCTAAGTAATTTAGGGTAATAAAAAAAGACCTAAGTTTTTTCTTAAATCTTATTCTAGTAATCCCATGTTATAGGCTAATTTAATTTCGTTTAGTTTCTCCTGGAGCTCTTCTTTATTAATTTCCTCTAAAGCCTTATTTTCTATAAAGTTATCAAATTCTTCTCTGTCTTTAGGACAATCTTTAAAAAGTAAGTATATACCTAATTCATTGAAGCTTATAGTGGTTAACTTATTTTCTTTTCTTTCTCCTAAAAATACATCTACATAACCAACTACCTGGAGATCGTTTGAATCATATATATTACTTATTGACTTTTCTACATTGTAATAAAACATATATTAACTCCTTTCTAATTTATAATTATTAGTCTAATCTTTTTAATTTTAAATTTTTAAATTTAAATGTTCCAATACCTGTGTTTTGACAGGTAATCACTAGTTTGTTAATTTTATCATGTGTTATAAATTCACCATTATAAGTACCAGAATTATCAAAAACTCTAGTAGTGCTTATATTAGTATTATTACACCTTTGTGTAATTGCGACATGTGCTAGATTATTAATGTCTTCTATTTCTACGTCAATTTTATACCTATTGTTAGGCAATATTGGCAACACAATTGAACTCCCTTGATAATTTGCTGTGGCTACTAATGTTAATATTGTACCTTCTAAATTTGTACTTGCATTTGGATCTATATACCAATCGCCATTATTAAAGTTTGGAACTATATTAGGATTTTTACTTTTTAGAATTATTTCAGCTTCTTCATCTGTAAATGTTTCAGATAGAATTTGTACATCCTCCACAAAAGCATCCGCCTGTTTGATATAGCCTTCATCTTCACCTAGGTAAAATTTATAATTACCAGTAAAGTCACATTGTGTGTTTACTTGAAATTTAGCTTCTTTTATTGTGCTACCATTAATTAAAGCTTTTACTATTCCGTAGCCATCTCTAAACATAAACAATAAATTACATGATTTAAATCTTTGATTTTCTGAGAACAAGTTAATAGTTGCAAAAGGACTGAGTGTATTTTTACCATCATGAGTGAAGAAATAAAGCACACCATTATTTGCATGGAGATAGCTTCTTATACCTACACCATTATTAATATTTCTAGTAACAAAAATAGACTTATCTGAAGATGATGTATTATTAATATTAGTTTCGTAAAAACTAACACCCTTAAATAATAGACTCCATTCTTTCCCTAGTTCTATGTCTATTGTTTGTATTTTGTCTGGTTGTCTATTTAATTTTAAGCCAATACTTATATAATCTAAATATAAAGCACTTAATATCGTTGAGCTTGCAGGGTAATTAGCTACAAGTAACATATAAATTTTATTATTTTCAGTTATATAGCCTGTTGATGTACCTACCATAGTGACCTCATTACTACTAGTTATAAGGGAGTTTGTGCTATTTTCTCCCCATTCTATATATTGACTTGTATCATGTCTATATAGGTAATGTTTACTAAGATACCCCAATACGCCTCCATTTGATCCTTGACCACGAATTACAGCATTTGATTGTATTGATTTAACATTCTGTTTAAGTATTGCATTACTTCCCCCATACAAGCTATTGCATAACCCGTTAAGGTCTAATTCTATAAGAAGCTGTATTTTCTCCCCTACTGTAGAAGTTGAAAAATCTAACGTTACATTGTCTTGATTTTTTATTTTGTCATAACGTTCCTGAGATAACTCTATCCATCTAATATCTGTAGGCATTAATAAGTTTGAACTTGCTGCATAATAACATTTCATAGGGCACTCTGTCATACTTCCAGCTACTTTTGTAAGGAAATTATATTCTAGGGTCGTTCTATCTCCACCCACATAAATTGCCATCCTATCACCTCGCTTATATTAAGTTTACCTGTAATACATTTTATTTTAATCTATTTTCTTTTATATAATTTTCTACTTGCTGTATAGTATTAAGAAAATTCTCATCCAAAGCTATAAAGGATTCTTTTTTATTATCCTCAATTATAGTACCTGTTTCTTCGTCTATTTCGGAGTAAGTAAAAGCTATTCTTTTACCTTCTGCAGTATTAATAATCGCAGTTCCAGTTAATTTTTTCATTTTATTTTCCTCCTAATAATTCATCTTCTATATTTTTAGTTTTTAATAAAATTGTGTCTAACTCCTTAGGTTCATATTTATCAAAATCAACCATACTCCTAGGGTAATCTAATCTACTTTGATCCTGGAGTTTTTCAGCTCTTATATGTTCATATCCCTTTCGTTTTGCTTTTAATTCCCATGTGAACTCTGCTCCTGGCTCTCCTTTTAATACAAAATATGTTGGTGTTGTTTTAACTAACCTAAGTGGAGAGCGTTTCTTAAATTCTTCGTCTGTTAACATTTCTGGTACTTCTTCTGTAAAATATACGTGATATGGTATATCTGTGTTCATACATTCTGTTACTATGTCATCTATCTCTATAAAAGCTTTTCCGTCTTCCCCCACTATGCCCGAACCTAAATCCCCAAAGTAGTAAGACATTGTTTCATAGGCATTTATTAATACTTCGCCATAGTTATCAGTTTTTTGTAAGGAGTTTTTAGACCCTTTAACATAGAAGTTTCCATATACGTCAACATTCTTAAAAAAGTCAGAGTTTTCATAGGCTCTAAATCCTATGTTACCTACTGACGTCCTATGGTTTAGACAAGCAAACATTGATTCACTAGTACTTGACCATGCTCGTCCAAATGTTATATTTGACTTGTCACCCATGTAGCCTATTATCATTCCAGTGTTCCAACCGTCAATCATTCCCTTAGCTGTGTTGTCTGGATAATACCAATACATAGGCTTTTTCATATCTATATTCTGATATAATGTAATTGGTTGTCGGTGATCGTGGTCTTTAAGATTCTTATCAAACGTCATATATGGATAGAAGGTTTCTCCTTCTTCATAAACTATATTAAATTCATAGTCTGCATAATTACCAATAGATAGTCCGAATAGTCCTCGATCTCTTGTCCTAGATGTATAAATTATTCCTGCTCTTTCTTCGTTGTCTCCCCAATCATAGAAAAATATTCTTTGGTTGGAGAACTGTATCGCTTTGTTACCGTTATTGTCATGTGTTATGAAGCTACTATCCTGTAGGTTTATTTTCAACGTCCCATCATAAGACTGTAATGTTCCTGCTCTTATAAGGTCTGCTGTAAAACCTTGTCCAGTTCCGAAGGTAGCCCACTGCCACTCTCTGTTTGTCATTTCTTTAGCTATCTGAAAACCACGAGTACCCAAACACATAGCGCCATAAGTAGGGGAATCAGGCTCTTTATCCTCGAATATTATAGCCCTTTCTACTTGAGTTTCGGCACTATGGGCCATAGCTTTTAAGGAAGCTTTAGTTGCGTCTATAGTTCCCCATATAGCCTCACCTTTAACTTTTCCATCATCGGTGGTTATATTATCTATTTTATTTAGTGAATTTGATACATCCTTTTTAAAATTACCTAGTTCAACTTTTTCATTGACCCACATTTTACCTTTTAATTTTTTATTTGTTTTTATAACTTTAGCTTTTATATCTAAATTTGTTTTATCGTACCTTATGGTGACTGTGTCTCCAACTTCAACCCTTTCTAAGGATATATAATCTTTGTATTGATCTGTTTTAGAAAGTTCTATAAAATCAATTTTGTAATTAACTTCTGGAATATCTACTTTTTCTACTTCGTAAAGCTCCTTAACCTTTAATCTTAATAGCCTTATTACATCATCCTTAGTAATATTGGTTTCCTTATTTACTTTTATATCTCCATAATGCATGTGTTTAATTTTAGGATGCGGATATATATTTATATATGGACTATCTATATACTTCTCTGGCAACATTATAACGGTGTCGTTTTCGTCCAATCCTGTGGGCATTATTCTAGTAACCACGTTATCTGTGTTTAAATCTTCTTCTATACCTAATAAATTTTTACCACCTTGGATTAAAACGCCCCTGTCATTGCCGCGATTATCCCATATCCCTATATTGAAGTTATCTCTTACAATTTCTCCGCCCCAGGTTCCTAGAATACTTTCTTGTCCCATTATGGCGTCAACTGGATTTTTCCTAACAAAATATCTTGTATTAGTTGGTCCAGTATTACCACTAGCAGTAAAATTGTGAGGATATTGTGTTCCTGCTAAAACCCAATTTAATGCATCTATTCGTGATAAATTAGTCGGCCTACAATCCTCTAAAAAGTTATCTAATAAATCATAAAAGATATGTCTACAATTAATAGTAATCATAGACATATCTTTTTTAATATTATAAATCCTAAAGGCTTGTTTATTAGCATACACTATATAATCTTCCTGTAAAAAATAACTCTTAGGATGTAGATTTATATTAGTTTTAGTTCCCACTATTGTACTTTTACTAGTGATTATATTTTTATTAGCTTGCATTGTTCCCTTTACAATTTTGGGTTCTTCTATGGGATATTTAAAATTTAAAGTATAACTTCCATTTAATTCCTCTACAATTTCTAATTCTAAAGCATTAGTCAGTATAGTTATTCCATTGGTTGTAAAATCTATGGTATTGGGTGCAAATAATTTAATCAAGTTATCACCTACCTATAGCAACATAATTTACATCAACGGGAATCATTGGAACAGCTTTATCCAAATTTCTTATATATATATTAAAATATGAATTATCAATAAATTGAATTGTGGGTATCATGTCTGTATATCCTATATAATAGGGTGTAGCTATAATTTGATATACTTCATTAGTAAAGCTTTGTGGAAATTTAACTTTTATATATCCTTTTTGCCAACCTTCATTATTAGAATCATACTTTGCCCTTCCCCATTGGATAGTTATACCATTCAATAATTTTATACTACCATTGTTACCTTGCTTTTGTATAATATCGCTTTTTAAAACATAATCATTAAATCGGTTTGTATTTTGCTCTATACCATTTTCGATATTATTCATCTTTTCAGCGCTCAAGGGAGTAAATCCATCAACCCAATTTGTTTTTGTATATGTCATTACAACCACCTCCAATTTGATTTTATTTCAAATCTTGTTATATCTCCCATCCAGGATATTTTATTTATTCCTGGCTTAAATACAGGGAACTCTCCCTCCATATAATTATTAAACAACTGGCCATCCTTATAACAATCCATTATTTCAGAATCTATGATTATATGGTTCGCTACATTGGTAAGATTAATTATATTATCATTAATGTTTAAATTCATACTTCCATATCCATAGAGAGTTATAACTGGCTCACTTTCTATATTTCCAGGATTGAATATTTCTATAAAATTGTTTTCATATATTGTGGCTAATTTATTAGGTTCTATTAAATTTCCACCTGTATAATTTAATGTATTTAAAGGATGAATTATTTTACTATCTCTAGTTACATTGTTTGCAGTTATTTTAATTATTTTTGTATTAGCACTGTCATACCCAAACGGCTGACAATCAAACTGAACTATACCACTATGAAATTTCTTTAGCATTTGATCCAAACTTACTTTATTAATTATTGTGGCTTTATAATACCTGTCCGGTTCATTTGAAAACACCACGTTACCTTCACTATTTAGCCAGGATTTAATATCATCAAATTGATTGTCGAAGTAATCAAATTCAACCTTTTTTACTTCTCCCTCATAATCATTACTTGTAATTGTAAGGTGACCATTCCTACCTGGTACAACTATTTTTTCAACTCGTTTTTCGGGAGTAGTTATATCTGGAAGAGATGTAATTTTAAAACCCTTTTCGCTTGAATGAATACCATTCCAAATAAATCCATCTTCCAATTATACCCCTCCTTTTGCTAAGCTATTTTGTTTTCTATAGAATTCAAGTTCTTCCATTAAAGATTGAATATCTTGATTTTTAGTATTATTAAAGTTTTCTATATTAACATTTAAACCATTATCATTATGGTTGGTAATTGTTGAGCTTGTCGGTGTATTTCTATTTGCTACTACTCTTGCAGTGGTAAAAGCAACTTCATGATCTACTGTTGTTTGCATTTTAGAAACTAACCCCGATAAATCTTCATTTATTGAGCTTTTTAGTTTATCGGATTCGCCTGAGAATCCAACGCCTATACCTTGAGCCAAATATTTTCCTACTTCATCCCTCATAACTCTTGAAGGTGAATGTATTTTAAACTTTTCCTTAATACCTGCTATAATTCCAGAAGCAAAATTTCCTATGAGCCCCATAATCCAGTCTCTCATGTTCCTTATACCATTCCAAATTCCTTGGATTAAATTCTTCCCTATACTAGGAGCTGCAGCAAAGGCATTTCTTATAGCATTTAGAACAGAACTTCCTATACTTCTAGCTGTACTTGCTACACTTCCAGCTAAGCTCCTAAGTCCACTACCTATATTAGATATTAATCCTCTACCTATGTTTCCACCACCGGTAAATATATTCTTAATAACATTATTTATGCCTTGTGCAATACTTTTGGCGATATTACCTATATTAGGGCCCATTGATTTTATACCTTCTCCAACTTTAGTTAAAAGGTTTTTCCCTGCACTAGCCCAATTAAATAAAGTTAAAGCATTAAATATAGCCATTATAATCTGTGGTATATTAGCTATTAAAGTAGGTATACTTTGTATTAGTCCTTTTATAAGCATCAATATTATTTTGACACCTGCTATAATTATTGTTGGAAGTTGAGCAAATATCGCCCCTGAAAATTCATTTATTATTCTAGGAACATTTTCTATTAAAGTCGGTAATGCTTGAACTAATCCTTGTACTAAAGCAATTAAGATTTGTATCCCAACATTAATAATAGTTCCTATATTAGCTATAATCATATCGCATATTCCAATTACAACATTTATAATTTGTGGTAAAAGTGTTGGAATTGCTTGTGCTATCCCCATGCCTAATTGAATAATTAGCTGTAATCCTAATTGTACTATTTGAGGTAACACTGTTAAAAAGCCAGTTACAAGACTTTGGACTATAGTAATTGCTCCTGTTACGATAGCAGGTAAATTACTTTGTATTCCAGCAATAAGGCTTTGAATTACTTGTATACCTAAGTTTATAATTGTTGGCAATGATTGCAAAATACCAGTTCCAAGTGAAGATACTACGCTTACTCCTGCATTTAACATACCAGGCAATATAGAAGTTATTAATTGTGGTAGCTTAGCGATAATTGGTGGAAGCAATTTATTAATTAAGTCTGCAATACCATTTATAGCAATTTCTATTCGTGGTAATAAATTTTGTCCTAAAGTACTCACACTATCGACCAAATTATTTACTAGCGTATCAAAATCAGCATTATCATCAGCCATGCCAGTCAGTAAATTAGTCCATGCAGCTTTCGTCATGTTTAAACTGCCTTCAATGGTAGAAGAAGCCTCTTTCGCTGTAGTTCCAGTTATCCCCATTTCATTTTGAATTGCATGGATAGCTTCTATTACATCACTAAAATTGTTTATATCATATTTAATACCAGTAAGTTTTTGTGCATCTGCAAGAAGTCTTTCCATTTCGGTTTTAGTACCACCATATCCAAGTTTCAAGTTATCTAGCATAGTATAATTTTGTTTTGCAAACCCTTGATAAGCGTTTTGTATATCTCCTATAGCTGTTCCCATTTTATTAGCATTATCCGCCATATCTGTAACTGCCATATTACCTATTTCAGCGGCCTTTTTAGTGTCCCCACCTAAGCCTTGTAGTAAAGATGCAGAAAAGCCTGTTATAGTACTCATGTACTCATTTGCAGACATTCCAGCTGTTTTATATGCATTATTTGCATATTTCATTACCTGGCCGCTGCTTTTTTTAAATAGTGTTTCAACTCCACCGGTTAACTGTTCATACTCCGCATACTGTGCAATAGACAGTTTTGTTAATACTGCAACTGCTCCTGTAGCTACAGTTACCATTGCAGCTGTAGTTTTTGTAGCGAATCCTAATGCATTACTAGCTAAACTTCCAAGTTTACTTATTCCTTTTTCAGCACCCTTACTATCAATCTGAGTATCAATTATAATTCTTCCATCTGCCATATTTTTTCACCTGCCTTTTTAAATAAAATAAAAAAAAGACAGGCTCTGGCTCACTACTCTAATGTGTGGCGCTAGGCTCTGTTCTTTGCTTAACTTCTAATCTAATTATTTTTTTACATCTAGTGCACTTTATTTCTCCTTTAACATATTCAGCCTTTAATAACAACTGATTACAATCAGGACATCTTATTTCCTCAATATTAATCACCTCATTTAATGCATAAAAATAGCACCTATATTAATAGATGCTATTTATTTTATAGTGTATTTTTTAAAAGAATTTTATTAATTGCTTTAATAGAATTCATAGGAACATTCAATGTAATAGATGCTTCTTGATTTCCACCTAGAAAAAGTTTAATATCTGCATCCATATCTAACACTCCTGCTTTTTCTATTGTAAATCTTCTTATATTTTTATATGGTATAACATTATATTCTTGTTTAATCCCCTTTTTTATTCTATCATCATGAAATAAAATTCGCTTATCTAAGAACAAATATTTACCTTTAAGACTTGATGTATCAAATAAAATCTGTTCATCATCTAATAAATAATCTTTATACTGTTCGTATACTTTACCTAATTTTTTATTCCTTTTTTCCTCTTTTTCTTGTTGTTTTTGTTCAGGAGTTTTATTATTTTCTTCTTCAATAGCTTCTTTTATAAAATCTTTAAATCCCATTAAAATTCCTCCTTGCGTAATATATAAATAATTATACATTACGCAAGGAATATATTACAATACCTTGCTAACATCTCCACCATTTAGTAAAATATTATTTATTTCTTCTAACTTATCTTTTTCATCTTTAGCAATTGGTATCTTATATAACTCTTGCATTTTTCTATAATAATTTTTTTCTTCCTTATCTTTTATTTTATTTAAATCCATACTTCTATACCTCATTATTTTAACTATCTCATTATCTTCCTTAAGAGACTTAAACATTGCTTTAAATTTCCACCAATGTAGATATTCTATGTCTTGTAAATCTATTCCGTACTGGTCTAAAAAAGCTGAATAAATATAATCATCATCAAAATTAAAAGAATAAATTTGTGTACTTTTTCCCTTTCCAGTACCTTTAGATGCTATTATATCTTTCCCACATCTATAGAACCATAACATTTTATCTACAGCTAAATTAATATTAGTTGGTATAACAGGATAATAAAGTTGTAAGGCCTGTATAATCTTATTTTCTTCACTTATAGATTTATCTTGCATTAAAAGTTCAAAGAGAACAGAAGTGCGAAAATCTGAATTAATCTCATAATCTTCGCCCTCTATTTCAATTGTAATTGGCACTAAGTCTATTAATATATTCATTATTTTTTATTTCTTCTCGTAGCACGATTAGGAGAATATTTTTTTATCTTTTCTTCCACTTCATTTTTTTTAGAACTCATTTGTGTTACAAGTTCCTCAAAGGCAGTTATACAGGTTAATAGATTGGTTTTATATCCAAATAATTTTTTGTCAGTTCCTTCACCAAACATAGTGTTAAATACTTTGAATACAGCATTACATTGAATCCTTATATTTTCTGACAAACTCATACCTTTAACCCTATCCTTTAAATCATTAAAATCATTAAATGATTTTTCAAATTTTTCAGCAACTTCCAAATCAAAAACATCTAAATCTGGTAATTCAACTCCATTAATTTTCATAGATTAAATTCCTCCTTCTAAACTGTTTTAGGTGCAAAACCTTCTGTAAATTCTTTAGTTGTTGTATCGAAAGTACCTAGTACTGGATCGCTTATACCTAGGAATGAACCAGATATACCCAAGTCACCATCCTCGTCCTCAAAACTATCTACAGATATAGCAACTTTTATTTTTCTCGCTCTAAATCCTGTTGTAGCTGCTGGCTTGTCTAAATCAACTATTATATAATTTGTTTCGGTGTCTGCTCCTAATTTTTGCATTTCTCCAATTTCTCTTATATATTCTATAGCTTTTTCACTATTAATTTGGTCAGCAGTAAATTCAGACGCCCATTCATATCCAGTAACGGACTGACTTGCACTAGATTGATTTATATATCTTTTAGAAGTTGTTTGGGCACTAGGACTTTCATTTAACTCTGTAAAGCCTGTTCCTAGTAACTCAAATGCATTTGATACTTCTAAGTAATTAGCTTGTATTTTTCTTTTTCTAACTGCCAATTATATCATTCCTTTCTTAAAATATTTTAATTTAAGTTGTATTTGAAATTGTGCCGTATCTTCTGTAACAGCAAAAGCATAGCCAGTGCTAGTAACTTTAATTTCTAAAGGCTCTAAATTATTTTCTAGCACTGGCAATATATTATTGTTATTATTTTGCTCTATTTCATTGGCCAATTTCTCATAAAATCCACTATTATCTATATTCTGCAATACATCTGCTCCATACGGCTCCCTTGAAGTAAATATAAAAGCATATTGCCTTACACTATCACCATTTACATACTTTTTTATAATAGGCTCTATGGGTATTTCCTCTATAGAGTAAGTATCTGCATTTGGAGATAAATAATTTACATTTACCCTTATAGCATTGTTAAAAGTATCTAAACATTTTAATTCTCTCATATAATTTCTTAAAGAATCTATTATCATCTTGTTCTACCTCCAGCAAAATCGGCTATTGTTTGTACAATTCTATCTCCTTTATCACTCCACATTCTTTTATCCCAATACTTACCCCTTAAAGCTCCTCTATTGCCACCTTTATTAAGGTAATATTGTTTTTTAGCATACGGAGCACTCCAAATTATTTTATCTGTTTTTAATTCAACACTCATATCTTTAAGTCGTCCTGTAAGAAATGGTACATAGTTATTACATTCTTTAGCGACTTCTTTAGTAAACTTAACCTGCGCTTGACCATTTTTATTTAAATATCGTTTCAGAAGTATTTTCTGTGTCTTATCAATTTGCACTCTAACTGTAGTAGACATTATACCCCCTCCACTTCAAAATGGCTGGATAGCTTACTAACAGATTTAATATCTATTACATCATCAAATCCATTTTCTAAATCTGACAGCCTATAAGGTTTAATTCCTGTTACTTCAAAATCAACCTCACCTTTTACAATTTTATCTCCTGGAGTAAAAGTAAAATAATTTGGTCTTTCTGGATCTGATAGTTTTAAAAATCTCTTAGGACTAACATAATTATCTAACTTATCTATAAATATAAGTGTACTATCCGCAAGTAACAAACCTTTATCGCTAACAGTACCATTCCTTTTACTTTGCCAATTAACACCCTTAATAACTGTTCTTTGGTATTTATCAGTATCACTAGTAAAATCATAGTATCTATTGTAAATAGTGATATCTGAATTCTTAAATAAAACTCCCATGCTACCACATCCTTACGTATGGTGTAGGCAATAAAGCTTTAATATCATCTGTTATACTCCATGCACCAGCACCATTTTCAAAAGCTATACTTTGGTTACCCTCGGACATGGATTTAACTCCTGGAGTTATATTTTCTAACTTAGCAGCATTTTGAATTAATTGATCCACTGCTAAATCATAGTTAGTTAATATATAATCATCTTCTAAATCTTTGTTTAGATAGTTTGTAATAACTAAAATAGCTTTTCTTTGTTCAGTGGTCATTTAATCACCTACTTTTTAGTGGATTTCTTTGCCTCAACTTCTTTAAATCCTCTATCTTTATATATAACCTCATATGCTTTTTCCGTAGCATATATAGTATTTTTACCATCAGTATATTTTTTCATTAAATCACTCCTTTTTGGACATAAAGAGGATTTTATCCTACCTTAATTATCCTTGTACTTTTGGTATTAATAAAGCAAAAGCCTTATCTTTTATAGGTAAAAATCCTAATCTCATGGTGGCTTTAATTGCTACCATATCATTTTCTGCTAAAGACAATGGCTTACCATCCCCCATAGTAACACTTTGTAGAGTTGCTTCTTTTAGTATTTCATACTCAATACCTGCTCTCATTCCAACTAACGAATACATCCAATTACCAGATATTAATTCAGCTTTAGTTTTATCCCAACCTCCATTACGAACAAACTCTATAGGATTAGAATACAACTCATTCTGGCCTATCCCTGGAACAAAAAGAGCATTTCCATTAGTATCTCTTAACTTTCTAAGAGAATTTTTTAGTCCATAATGTCCAGCAAAACCATTAACATCTAATCCATCAGCTTCAACTAAAGCCATAACATCAGATATATCTAAGTCAAGCTTACCAGCTCCATTAGTTTCTAATGCTATTTTATTACCAGCTCCATCAGCAACTCCAAATATATTTTTAGTAAATGGAGAATTAGTACCAAATAAGCAAGCACTATCTATAGCCTTATAAAAAGCTTCTGCTATTGCTGGTCTCATTTCTCCAAATACATTCATAGTAGTATCATTCATTTTTTCTTTTGTTACTGGGATTATAACTGCTAATTTCTTAGCTTCCATCTCTGGGAATATCCATTCTGCTTTAGATGTTTGTATTCTTTCAGTTTCACCAACCCAGTAAGCTCCTGGACCATCTGTCATTATAGAAAATTTCTTTCTATCACTCTTCATAGGCTCAACCTTAGATAATCTTAATATGCTAGAACCTCTCGCTACATCTTTCATTATTCCATTCGCCTGTTCTACTGGAACAAAACCTTGTAATTCATCCTTTAAATATGCCATAATTTATACACTCTCCTCTTAATCTCTTTTTACTTGATTGTCTTTTATTACAGATATAAAATCTAACCCACCTTCTGGTTCAATTCCTCCACTTGGTGGTGTATAACTGCTGTCTTTTAATCTTTCTTTTACTGTAGTTTCTAACTTATCAGTAAATTTTTCTTTAAATAAATCTATATTTTTAACTGTAGAATCTTCATCAACTCCCACTAAGAAATCTACTAAATCTGTTGGCAACCCTTCATCTGTCATTTTCTTAAGGGCTTTATTAGTTAGCTGCTCTTTTATTTTCTCTTTCTTCATATTCTCCATTTCTTGTTTTAATTTCACTAATTCATTATCCTTAGGATCATCTTCTGGATATAATTCTTTTATTTTTTCATCAATTAAATTCTGTAAATTGTTAGTCTTCCAAGTCTCAAATGCTTTAGAATTATATTTGTCCTTTTCACTGTCCATGAAAGACTTAAAATCCTTATCAGTTGCAACTAAATTTTTAAAATTGTCTAAGCTTAGCATAGACTTTGCAAAATCTGTGCCTTTTAATGCCTCATCAACTTCTTCACTATCTTCTATACTTTCTATTAATTTCAACAATTCACTTTTTAACATAGTTTATTTTCCTCCTATTTGTCCCTTTAACCTATAAAAGACTAAAGACACAATTAATTTTTTATAAAATAAAAAAGCCTTATTTCTAAGACTTTATCTCTTCATTTCTTTTAATAATATAATTATATTTCCTAAAATCACTAATAATAAAAACACCTACTCTTAGTAAGTGTTTCACACATTTAACTTTTTAATTTTTTTGTTTAAATAAGAAATTAAACATTCATTAACTACCTTATATAGTGGGCTATTCCAATTAATTTTATCTATGGAAATAAATTTTTCTCCTACAAATTCCATATTATCAATGATAAAATTCCATTCATATAAATTTTTCTTATTAAATCCATATATATCTGTTAAATCTAAAAACACTTTAGATTCTTTTTCTAAATTTAAAGTATTGTAAATATATTCTGCATAATCTGTTGGGTTAATTTTATTAGCTTCTATAATTATAAAATTACTACTACTTCTATAATCATATACTTTTACAGTTCTTTTTGTATTATATTCGGTAAATAATTCTAAATCATAGCTTTTCATTTTACTAACCCTCCTTTATATTATATTATTTATATATATTACAATATGATACTTTTATCAGCTCTATAATTTCATCATATTTTTCTATACACTTATCTCTATCATTGTAAACTTTAGTTGAATTTAATGATCCATGATTTTGATTATGTCTAAAATCAACAACATTTGAATATACCTTTATTAACTCTGTTTCTTGTGTATTATCAATATGTCCACATTTACTTTTTATTATACCTTTTTGACCATCAAATACTTTACCGAAATTCCACCTTCTTTTATTTTTATCGACTTGTACACATTCTATGTTTTCATATGTTTCTATTTGTAAATCTACTAATAGTTGTTTTAAATATCCCTCTAATACTTTTGCTACTGGACATAATATAGGACTATACTCTGGTAACATTATTTTGCTTTCAATTAATCTTTGTGCTGATATTAAATAGTTTCTAAAATGTTCCTCTAAATACATAAATACTTTAGCTGTTAATTTTTCTTTTAGTAAATTTTCTTCACTTAAATAGTCATCAGTTCTATATTTAGGATCTATAGATTCTATTTTTTTTGTTTCTAAAAACCTATCAAATATATCCAGTGGCGTAGAGTTAACCTCTTTATCTACTATACTACAAATATCAGTCCATAATAACCAATCAATTCCGTCTAGCACTAATGTTCCGTTTTTGTATTTTGTTATTACTATCTTTTCATTCGTTTTAATATTTTTTATTTCAAAAAAATGAGTTTTGCTTACATCGCTATTTTCTCTATGATTAATAACAATCTCATCATCGCATAGATTATTTATTTCCGCTAATATAGTTTGAAATATTTCATCATTTATTTTTTTAAAAGAATACTTTTTATTTTTTGTCCTCTCTAATGAACTTTTTATACACTCTTCAAATTCATTATATAAATTTTTATCTTCAAATTGAGATTCATCAAACTTAATACCCTTTCCAGTTATATAAACTCTTAATATACCTTTTGAATCATTTCTACAAAATTTAAACTGAATTAATCTTCCGTTATCTGAATATTTTATACAACTTATTCCCAAATAATCACAACATTCATTTATCTTTATTTCTATTTCATTTTTATCACACTTGATTTTACTAATACCCATATTAATAGCCCCCCAAGAAAAACTATTGGCATTATACCATATTTCACCTTTAGTTGTAAAATTTAATAATATAGTCTTTCCTATTCACTAGCTAAATCTCAATTTTTAATAACTATATTCTAAATAAACATATGACTTGTTTTTTCAGATATAACAAAAGCACCTACTATTTTTACTTAGTAAGTGCTTTTAACTTTGATAACTTTCAAATTTCTTTATTTCTCGATTTTTAATATTTCTTATTAATTTAATTAATCCTTTCATGGCCATGGCATTGCTAATATACTGTGATTCTTTAATTATTTTTGCATCCATTGGATTGTCTAAACTTATCTTTATTTGACCATCTAATTTATCTTCATCAATTCCAAATGAATAAACAACAGAGTTATTATTTTGGTTTAATAAATTCATCAAGAGCACCATCTTCTCCACCTCCAGTTTCATTTTCCATAACTTTTACCCAATCATGAAGTTTTGTTGTCCTTTTGTGAGCTTCTGCATTACTTAAATTATACTTCTTTTCCAATATACTTTCAAGATATTCATGCTTTAATAATAAAATATCCCTTTCTTTAAAATTACCATCAATCAATCTTTGCCATGCTATTGCCATGTCATAATCTGAATCAAGTAATCCTCTACTACCATTTCTTAAAATATGTTCATTATAAAAAATATGATCTTTTATTTTAGTTATTGAATTCTTTGTCCACTCAGTATTATTTGATATTTTATCTATATCATCCTTAGATTCTCTAATTTTTTTATAATATTCATCCGAATCCTCTACCCTTTTATCCCACCATTCAATACTTCCCTTTGTAAACTTACCACCAGTTTGCATGAAAGTTTTATCATCTTCTATAGTGTAAAAGCATCTACATAATGGGTGTCTTGGTAACTCTATTTTATCTTTGAAATTAAATACTCTGTCGTGATATTGCGCGCAATCACTACATAAGCGACTATCTAAAGTAGCATTATATCTTACTTCTTCAACACCTGTTTCAATGCAAAATCTATCAAACGCATTACTAGAACATCTATTAACTTCTGTTTCTACAAGCCTTTTAGCATTATAAGCATTAGCATTATATGTTTTTTCTATATCTTTTTTTATTTGATTAACATTTATCTTACCATCTAAAAATTGCTTAACTTGTTTGTGTAAATGCTCTCCAACTTCCTTTTCATTTTCCCAAACTCTTTTACTAAAATGTTTACCCTTAAAATTATCATCTACTATTTTTTTTACATCTTTTAAATTAGCATTATAAGAATAGTTATTGAAAGTGTTTTTTACAGCGTTACCTAAAATATTGTTTATAACATGTGTCTGTGTGCTCTTTTGGCTTTGTGTGGAACTTATAATTAGCTTAGACAACCTTTTGTATTCCTTAGATTTATCTTTGCTTTTAAGGCTCATTAAACCATCTAAAACAGTATAGGTTAAAATTATCATAGCTATTGCTTGTAATAATTCATCCCTATTCTGTTTCTGCTCTTTGTAAACCTCTTTCAACTGCTCATTAGCTTCATCATATAATCCTTGGTTAAATTCTTCTTCTCTAGTCATTATTCATCAGCTCCAAAATCCATATTATCTAAGTCTATTGGATTTTCATCTTTACGCTTCTTCATTTCATTTCTAGGATTCTCTATAAAGCTTAATAAACTTAGTCCAGTTTCAGTGCTTAATTTATCACCCAATTGACTAATTACTTGAGCTGTCATTAAATCATCCTGCGGAATATTAGGTGTAAATTTACTTTTTATATCCCTAAAATCATATTTAATGTTTTTAATGACTTCTAAGTATATGAATAAAAATTTAAGTCTAGTTTTAATACAATCAGCTATAGCTTTTTGATTAAGCTTACATTTTTCTTCTAAAGATATTAACCTAGCTCTTAAAGCTAATGAGCTTGTGTTACTTTGCATTTTCTCATTGTGGTTAATATGACTAGAAAGTTGATACATTTTATCTTCCATAGTATTTAATGTATTTTGTATAAAAGTATCATTTATATTTTTTATTAACCATGCAGCAGTACCGTTTTTGTCTTTAATCTGCATTACACCTAATTTTTTCATTTTAGGAATATCTTTTTCATCTATAGCAACACCAGTTAAAACCATGTAAGCATTTCTAAAGTCACTAATTTCATTAGATATATCAGATAAATTAGTTTCGTAGGCATCTTGCAAACCCTTCAAATCCTTAAATAATGTATCATCTTTACCTTCATCACTTAATTTACATACTCCTACGGGTACCATACCAAAAATATGTTTATTGGCAGTTTTAAGTTCCTCAAATTTATCATTAAAGTGGTATATTTTATCATCTGTATACACATCAATATAAGTTGTATCATCAAACTTAAGCTTATACGTGTGCATGAAAAAAGATATGTTGCCAAAATCATCTACGGCAGCATATCCTTCTCGTGGACTTATTATTTTACTGGAAAATTGTCCTTCTTTATCCACATAATAAAGTTCATAAGCCAAACTATATATAAGCATGTTTTTAGCTAAATTTGAATCATGTCCCTCATTCCAGTGGTCCAGGTAATAGTCAATGTCATTAACTATATTTTCATTTCCACTTTTAGAGATATAAGTTACATCATTACCAACACTGTAACTAACCTCTTCTTTAATAAATTTTTTAATAAAATTAGTGTTTATTTTATTATTAGATCTTTCAGTAACCATCTGATAATTATTAATAGCGTCAGTATTTCCTTTATAGTAGTTATACATTTTTTCATAAGTAGATTTATTATTTTGATATTCCTCATAAGCTTTTTTAAGTAAATTTATATCTATTTCAATCACCTCCTACAAACCAAATTTTCTTCTATCCAACAAAACTACATTTTCAACTACTTCAATATTTTCTATTCTTAGACTAAACTCAGCCGTTATATCTGGAGCATCATCATGGGTACTGTACTTTTGCCCTCTAAAATCTAATACCTGTTCCATAAACTCGCCATCTTCCTCAGCAAAAATAATTTGTCCCTTATTTATATAAGGTATTAAAGTAGAAATTTTATCATCTTTATTTTTCTTTTGATGCTCGTTAATTATAGTAATGCTTCTATTTCTTAGCACTGGATCATCATTTATTTTATTTTCAATGACATTTGCATCAGCACCATTAAATGTGTTTTTTTCTATATATAAATGGCTTATATCTAAATAATCTTTTAATAATTTAATAGCATGATTTACATACTTATCAAAATCAGTTCTAGCATTTATTTTAGCTAATTCAGCTTTACGGGCATATTTTAAATTATTATCCCCCATGGAACCTACTAAAAAAGCACTATAGTCGTTCTTCTTACCACCACCACTAGCAGGATCTATTAAAAGCATAGTTTTAATAAAATTATGTGTTTCAATTTCTTTTCTTTTTTCAGTTCTTACACCTTTGAACCACTTTTCACCTATGGAATCAACATCACCCTGTACTTCCTGCTTAAAGCTTGAAGGATTTTCATAATATGATAAAGCCATATCTAGGCAGTCCCAAAATTCACTCCACAATAGCGGGAATTTCATTTTATCCTGGTGCTGCCAATAAAATTCTTTTGCATCTTCAAGCCTATTATCATTTTTAAAGTTAAATAAAATAGACTTGAACTTACCCCACAATCCAGTGGTAAAGTACAAGTCTATATCTTCTAACAATACACCCTTTTCCTTTTTAAATTTCCATGTTGGCATTTTTAATAACCTAGAATAAAAACACTCCTTATGTTGGAGAGTACCCAATGCAATAAAGGTTGTCCCCTTTTTAATTACTTCACCATTTCGTAAAACGGCCTTTTGACTAGCATACTTAACATCGTCAGAATATCTTTTCCATTTGTTTTCCCTTGCTTGTTCTGTTCTAACATCATCTTCACTTTGGTAGTCATCCAAAATAATAAAATCTGGACGACAATTATCATATTTACGACCTCTCATGGGACTGGCAGAGGAGATAGCTTCAATGAAAGTTTTATTGGTTAACTCTAATTGAGTACTATTACATTTATATCTTTTATCCTTATCATTTAAAATAATTCCAAAAGCTTTTTTAATATATTCATTTTCTAATAATGTATTTTTAATATCACTTATGAATTTTTCTGCTGTACTTCCTATGTCTGAGCATATTAAAGTATATTTTTTATGCTTATAGCAATGTGCCCATATAGTACCAGCAAAAGTCCCAAAAACAGATTTACCGGTTCCCCTTGGAAGTATTCTTCCTATCTGGTCAGCACCTTCACCAATAATAGCGTTTTCTATATCACTCCATATTTCTTTATGAACTTTAGCTATAGGAGCCGCTGCATTATTTTCTTTAGGCAGAAATGTATCCTGGAGAAAATACATGCAAAAGAACTCCATATTTATTTTTCCTAATTGCCAAGCTAATCCGTGATAACCAAATAAATTACTACTATTAGATAAAATAATCTCTTTAGCTTTTTCTTCTGGATTTTGAGCACCAGAAACAGTAAATTGTTCTGTAAGATATTTAAATAATAAATATCTATTTTGCTGTTCTTCTGTCATGTACTTTATCACCTCAACTTTATTAAGATATTCCTAATTTAAATTTAATATATTCCACCATTACTCCAGCTGCAACATTACCTGTTAATGCCTCAAAGAAATTCTTTATTTTATTCTCATCTTTAGATTCCATAATTGTTATTAGCTCCAATAACAACGCATTATGTTCTATCCCATCTTTTTTAGTAATTTCAGTATTTTCTACAATTGCTTCAATAATAAAATCTAATGATGTATTTACAAAATTTATTTTTCTTAATATAGATTCGTTTAAAGCAACTAACTGCCTATTATATTCTGTTATTTCTGAATTATAATCTACTAGTTTTTTAATATTTTCATTATTTTGTACTTTTCTTTCATATTCTTGTCTATTAATTTCTTGAATTACCTTTTGTGCTTCTTCTGTTTTCCTACATAGTTCTCCATTCATTTTTTTACTATCATCAGTAATTCTTACTGCTGCCGTATCTAAATTAGCTACCACAGGGGAATAAAATTTATCATTCATTTCACTTAATCACCTCCCAAAATATCTTATTTCTACATTTTAGGAGATTATCCTTTATAATTGTTGAATTTTTCCTCTAATTCTTTTATAAGTCCTATGGTCCATACATTTATCCATATCTTCATAAGGATTTAATTTTAATTCCAATACTTGACATTTTTTATATCTATCACAGGCGGGATTACCAAATAAGCAGGCGCAAATTAAATTTTTACCTTTCCACCTAGTATTAAATTTATATCTCACATACAATCACCACTCCTGCAAATATTATTTCTTAGCCTTTGCTAAGTATGTAAAAAAGCACCCGTTAAGGTGCTATCCAGTACATATACACATTTAAGTAGGAGGATTTTCACCTCCTTCTGGTTTTTAAAAATTTTATAAAAAATGTAGAACTGACTAACGAGCCTTTCACACTTCCATATTTTAGAACCACCCCCTTATACCACAACTTCGCTAAAAAATTATTTAACGAAATAGTTCATTCCTCGCAATCCATTGATATTACTTAACTCTACGTAACTTCTTAAATTTATTTAACTCCTGTTCTAACTCATTATCATTTAGATTATCATTATTGTTCTCTTTATTATCCTCCACTACATTAGTTGGATTACCATAGATACGATTCAATAGATACTGGTTAGCTGCTAGGCTTACACGCTTATCTGACCTATCGTTAGCTAAGTTCTTTATGTTATCTATATAAGTAGTTAAATCTTTAAGTATAATCTGGTTGCCTTGGTGTGCAAGCTCTCGCTTACGTCTGTCCAGCTCAGCCTTAACATTATCCTTATTCATCCACGCATATATCGTGTTCCTAGTTACATTTAACTTCTTAGCTATATCCGTTATACTATGCCCTTCTATAAGCATTGTAACCATATCACTTTGCTTTACTGTTAGTACATCATAAGCCATACACTCACCTCCTTGGCAACTACACAAAAAAAGACACCTAGCTGTTTACTAAATGTCCTTTGCTTTATTTCCTATGATACTATTATATAACGTTAAAATAACTTAAAACTGTAATCTTTCAATAATATAATACTAAAATAATAATACAATAATACTAAAATAATAATTCGGATAATTTACTTATTATCTTCCTTCTTACTTTAATACAATTATCCACTGATTGATTAAGCGCCTGTGCTATACTTGTCCAACTCTTTGTTGGTTTACTAAAATATCTTAGCTCAACTAATTTCTTTTCATCATGTTCTAATAGCTCCATAACCTTATCAATCAATTCTTTTTCATTTATTCTATTTTCTTTTTCTTGCTGTAATAGTTCTAATTCTTTTTGAATATATTCTTCTCTTCTTATAACTTCGTTTTCTACTTCTGAATTAAACTTGTTTGTTTTACCTGTTCTTTCTCCATATTCTATTGCTTTAGGACTTATATCATTTTTTAATTTTTTTATTTTAATATCTGCTAGCTGGTTTAATATATCTATATCTTTGTAATTATATAAATGATATTCTGTTTTTTTAAATTTATTTTCTTCCAACTTTTTTACCTCCATAATTCAGGTTACCTTTTTGAAGTCTTGAAAAAGGTAACCTTTTTAACATGCTTCAACCTTAGTAATACTAATACTTTAAATATTTTTTGTCATGGTTACCTTTTTGTAAAAATAATGTGCCTATCTTTTATATATATAATTTAAAATATATACACGTATGTATATTATTTTTATATTTAGGTAACTTGGTAACTTATATATATATTTATATAAAGAATATAGTAATATCAACATTTTACATAGGTTACCTTTCAGTTACCTTCTGGTTACCTTTATATTTTTTGGGTAACCTGTTTAAATGGGAAAATTTTTGCCTCTTCTCCACCAACTTCTTCATAATCTGGTGGCGCTATTGAATCCACCTTTAAAGCCTGTAACATTTCTTTATCATAAATATCAAATTTTATTGATTTTCCATCTACTTTTATAACTTTCCCTGAAGCTTTAACCAGATACCCAGCTTTTTTAGCTTGCTTTTTAAAATCATTATATTTTAATGGAACTAAATCAGCTCCAACTCTTATAATGTGCTCATGTATTTGGTTAATAAGCTCAGACGTTTTAATAAAAAGCCCATCCCCTCTATTTTTTATAACATCTTCCCATCCTATAGCTCTACCATCATTTATCATGTCATTATATAAAATTAACATTTTCTCGACCAAACTGCGAACATTTTCAGTATCCTCTAACACTTCAACCTTAATATTTTGAGTTATATAATCATCAAAATCAACTAATTGTTTTAATCCATGCTTTTCTAAAAGTAAATTTAATATTCTTATCCCACAGCTTTCATTAATGGCAGTATTTAAAATTCTGTTATTTAATCCTTTAATTTTAGAATTACAATTACATCTTAATCTCCTATAACCGTCCACATCCAATTCTAAAACAATCTCTATTAGACTTCTTCCTAACTTATTTAATAATTCTTCATTTTTTATTAGCCATTCCATGGCCTCTGTATTTTTTTCAGTTCTCTCTCTTCTAGAAAGATATATTATACAACTTCTTTCTATAAGGGCCTTTTCTTGGTTTGGATAACTTTCCTCACCTGCTAATATTACTGGTCTGCCTAAATTAAACTCAGTGGTTTTTAAACTTTTATTTCCTTTACTTATGGTAGTTCTATCATATAAATTTCTTAAAGTTTCTGATACGTTGCCTATTTTATACCTATCCATCATACTTGGCTTAAATTCATCAAATAAAGCTGAATAATTACCATCTGATAAGGACTTCATAAGTGCAAAATTACTGATTAATCCAATAGATTTTATATCTTTTTTAGGGTAATTAAGTATTGGAGCTATTACATTTTCAAGTATTGTACTTTTACCGCTGCCACTTTCACCTACTATTAAGAGGTGATGCAATTTTTGTTTTAACTCCTGACATTGATATACTGCTAAATTATTTATTACAGTTCCAATAATAGATATTGATTTTTCTGGACCAGCAAACTTAAAAATATGTTTTATGACTTCCTTCAATTCCTCTGTTGTTATTGGTTCATTTTTTATAACATCAGCATTATTACGACCATCACTTTTTATATTTTCACTTACTCCTTTTGAAGTTATCGAACCATTATTCTCTATAAAAATTAACTCTCCATTTCTTTCAATGAATTTAACCCCAGCATAAACTTCTTCATTTTCTAGTGCATAATATTTATTTATCCATGCTTTTAAATCAGTTAAGTCATCAACTCTACCTTTAAAAGCTAAGTCTATAGTACCAAGAAAATTTTTAAATGTTTTTGTATCATCAAATACAGTACTAAATCCAACTTTCTCAATTATTTCTCCAGTACAGCTTTTTAATACTAATCTAATGCCTTCTTGGTCCTCATCAATAAATTTTATTCTTGATGCCTCTATAGTTTTAAAATTAGCAATATATTTCTTAGTTTCTGTTACTTCTTCAGCTTTTTCCTTGAAGATAGTTTTATATATTCCTCTTGCATCCTGCTGCAACTCATATTTATTTTTTATATCTAAAGATCTATCAAAGGCATCTAATAAATCTTTTTTATTATGGCCAACCTCTATCCAATCAGTAACATCCTTGTTATCCCCCAAAGATTTCAATCCTGGAAGATTTATAAACTTAAATTCTCTAGCATATTTTTTAAATTCATTATAAACACTCCACTTATATTGCTCTCCAGCTTGTCCAGTATCTCCCATTACATAGATTCTCATTCTATTATTTTTTAAAATATCTAATTCTTTACACCCTTTTAAACTTGTAGCCACATAACCCTTGTTTTTAAACATAGAATTTATTGTATTAGCATCTTTTTCACCTTCATCTATAATCAATACATCATCATTCTTTATAGCACCTAAAGCATTATATAGATTATACGGAAGTTCATCAGCTCCCCTTTTAGCAATTACCTTATCACCTTCCAAATGATAATATAAAAGTTGTTTTTTGCCTTCTCCGTTCGCAAATTTAGCCTTAAAATATACTATTTCATCTCTTTCGTTCACAAATTTGAATATTCCCAGCAATTTTTGTCCTTCTCTAAATTTAGATAACTCCCAATCTATATAACCTCTTACCTTTTCCTCCTGAAGTTCTTTTTCTGTTTTCTCAACTTCAATTCCTAAATACTCCCTGGCTTCTGTGTAATTTAAATTTTTATATTTCATTACAAAATCAATAGCATCTCCACATTCTGAACAGCCAAAGCACTTAAAAAAATCTTTATTAGTGTCCGGATTAAATTTAACCCTTAGGGAAGGTGTTTTTTCTGAATGCAAAGGGCACTTTATGTACCCTTGCTTATTAAATTTTTCTCCTGTTTCATTTTCTATTAATTTTCTTAAGTCTATATCCTGTAGTTCCACCTTCTCACCTCCTCCTTTTGTTAAAGCTCTTATTACTCATTTTCTACCGCTGTTCCTATGTCTGCGCTTAATTCTTTTAGATAATTTCTAACACTATAATAAAGCTTTCTATATATTTCAAAACCTGTATCTTTATTACTTGTAAAAATAGTGTCCTGTAAATATAAATCCTGTATACTTGATAGTCTTCCTAAGAAAGCTTTAGGTGTATATAGACTTCTATAATTTCCTTTCTTTATATTCTCCATACCATTCTTATCCTCTATTATTAGATACATTTTAATTCCTTTATTTTTTGACCTTTGAAGTTCTCTTATAAGTCTTATATCATCATGTGTATCTGTTTTTTCTGCTAAATTTCCGGCAAGTTCATCAACGCTATTCTTTCTCTCAACTGCTACTGGAAAATATATATCTCTATAAATACCCATATCAGGCCTTTTAGTTATTATTGCAGTGTAATCTCCTTCATCTATCTTTTTCTTTTTATATTTAACCTTCTTTTCATCAAAATAATTTAATACATGCTGATTTTTTTGCTCTCTTGTATCATATAAAATCATAAAGTTTTCTTTAAGAAGTTTTTTAATTTCTGTATCTGTAAATTTATAATACATTCTTATCCTCCTGCCTTGATTATTTTGTTAATATTTTTGAATTGTGATCTAACCTGCTAATGTATCGCACCATCTACAAAATGCTTTTAATATAGATGCTACATTAACATCACTAAATTCTCCACCAAATCCGATAGATCCAGTTTGGCTAAATGTAATACCTTCCCTATCATCAAAATAACTGCCCTTAATTCTTAATCGTGCATATTTTAAACCACTTTTTTTAAGCACTTTTACATCTTTAACTCTTTGTTTTCTTACTTCCATACCCATTTGTTGAGCATGAAAACCTCCATTTTTTAAATAATAATTTAATTCCTCAGATAAAATTTCAGTTAGCTCTTCAATATCTTCCTTCTTTATATTGCTATAATCCAATCCCTTATTTTTAAAGTATTCTCTTGCTTCTTCACGCTGCATTTATAAAGACTCCCTTCATAGTTTTTTATTACGACATAAAAATACCGTAAAATTCATTTCTGAATAATACGGTATTAAAAACAATTATTATCTTTAAAAGAAAAGTACATCTTAATGTTCACATCTTAAGTATTGTCAGATTAATTACAGCATAATTAATTTCCTAAATTTATTCATCCACTTCACCATTAAATTTGCTTGAAATCTGCATTATGATTGAATTGTAATATGATTTAATTAGATCTCTTTCAGTTTTTCCTATATAACTATTATGAGCAATTAAATTTCTACACTCAGCCATTTCATTTATTTTTGGTAAAATAAAATCTTGTGAATTAAAATATTCTTTAAAAATATCCCAATTACTATTAATTATAGTGCCGAGATCTTTAAAATCTAAATAGAACAAATCACTATCTCCTCTGAGACTTAACCACTTATTGCTGGTAGCATTTTCTTTTCGCTTACTTATGGTATTTCTCAAAGCTGTTGTAATAACAAGTTTATTAAAATAATCTTGTCCATATTTTTCTTTTGATACAAGTTCTATGAACATTCTTAGAGAATTCTCTACTGAATAAAGATAAGTATATACTTCTGACATCTCCTGCCCTTTTATTACAATATCGTCTGGTAATATTCTCTTTAAAATTTGGTTTGATGTATTTTTTATTTGATTTTCCAAATCATACATAATGTCATCATCTTCGTCAATATCAACCGTTAAATCACGAGCAAAAACTATTTTCTTTATATCATACCCTACTTCTCCTGGAATAAGGTTCTCACATATACGGGATAATAATTTTTTATACCCATCATTAATATCTAAATTTTCAATATATATTGGATTAACATAAAACTTTATATTTATACCTGTTGCATCCCATCTGCCAGAGCCATCAACATAATATGAAGTACCTAAGTCATCAATATATAATCGTGCTCCCTTCAAATAGTGATACAATTGTGCTTCACCATTTCTCTTAATTTCTCCAAGAATTCCTTTAAAAAATTGTTCATTTGTAAATGGCAAACTAAAAGTGTAGCTACTCATTTTTCCTTTCCTCCACATATCTTGTAAATTATAATAATTATATCATATGGAAGTGGAACTATGCACCTTATCTTGAACAATTTTCAAATTCCAACACCGTATTATTCAATTTTCAAAGAACATTTTAATTCGTAATTAGTTCAAGTTCAGATGTTGCATATTTTGCAACATCTCTTTGAATTGTTTACTAATTATCTGTAATTTCCTTCACCAAGTAAAGGAGTTATCTCACTTCTATCAACACCTAATAAAAAACATTTATTTGCAATTTCGCAGCATTCATCATTGAGTATATTCCAATACATTGCGCCACCCATCTGATTTCTAATACTTACAGATTTTTTCAATTGTTCCAAGGCTTCTTCTTTTGACATTCCATTTAACTCTTCATTTTTTATACTAAACATAAAAAATTCCTCCTTGATTTTATTTCATAATAATTCCATATTTCGCCCTAATCTAACTTTATTATTCTATTTTTATAAATCTAGAACGGGATATCCCCATCATCCACAGGCGTTAAACCTTCCCCGTAGTCAGTAGATGATTCGTTAGATTCATTTTCATTAATCTTTGACCCTTTATCCTGTAAAAACTCAAAATCTTCTACTACTATATCTGTGCTCCATCTGTTATTACCTTCTTTGTCAACATACTTGTTTATTTGAAGTCTTCCACTAAGGCCAAACCTATGTCCCTTTTGAACATAATTTGCTATTGCTTCAGCTCTTTTCCCAAAACATACACAAGGGATAAAATCTGCTTCCTGTGGCTTGGACTTGTCAAATTGCGGTCTGTTTACCGCTAATGTAAATTTTGTTACTGCTGTTCCTGTCCCAGGAGCAAAAGTTAACTCTGGATCTTTAGTTAATCTCCCAACAAGTTGTATTTTATTCATCCGTTACACCCCTTTGATTTTAACTTGGTTGCTATTTTCTCCTGGCTCAATATGCTGCTCCAGCAAATAACTTGCTTCCATATCTGCAGTATGTAAAGCCAAAGCCCCTTTACACATATTAAATGAATTACTCATTGCATTCATATTGGCCGAATTCTCACCAGCTGCCCCCATATGCCACCTAATCATTAAAATTTCATCTTTAGATAACCTTATGAATTGTTGTAATTTTATAATGGATTTCTCACCATGCCCTACTGGAAAAGCATCTTCAAATCCATATCCTTGGTAACTCTCCCATTTTTGAGTTTTCTCGTTTTTCCTGTTCTTTGTGCATTTATGATATAAATTAACTTTGCATATATCATGCAATACTGCAGTTACTATCATAGTTTCTTCTGATACTCCCAAATCAAATTGTTTATTTTTAATCTTTAAAAGCTCATATACATTTAAGCTATGCTCTGCTAGTCCTCCCTCAAAATTTCCATGATACTTAGTTGAAGCTGGAGCCACAAAGAAATCTGTTTCTTCCAGATACTTAATAACTTTATCTATACCCTCTCTTCCAGTGCTTTTTAAAAGGTTAATTATTCTTTCTTTAATCTCAAAAATATCTTTCATTTTCTACTCTCCTAACTTATTTCTAATCCTGGCACTGCAATATATGTTGGTATGCCAGTTAAAGCTTCTATCTCTTTTTTAAATTCTTCTGGATTTCCATTATTCTCACTTAAATGAATTAAAGTAATGGTTTTTGTGTTAGATAAATCCCAAGCTTTTAAAGTTTCCTTCAATGTTTCTAAACTCATATGGGATTTAAAAGTTCTTGTTTGATATGGTTCTAAATCTTCCATATACTTTTCTGAATAGTTGCACTCGATAAGAATATGGTCCACATTTTTAAACTTATACTTTAGGTAATACGTATCTGTTGCAAATAATATTTTACCTAGCTGTGGGTGCTGTATTAAATATCCTAGATTTTCACATTCTGTCCCATCTGAATCTGTATGTTGACAATTAAAAGCTAGAATTGTGAAATTACCTATTGAAAATTTATCTTTATTTTGAACTATCCTTACTTTTCTATTTGCTTTACAATTGTATTTCTCTGCTACTTCTAATGGTGCATATATCTTTGTTATACTATCTAAAACTTTTCTAAGGCTTCTGCAATGATCTGAATGTTTATGACTTATCAAACACCCTTTAACTTCTTTAATATTATAATTTAAACCTTTGAGTATATTTCTCCAATCAATCCCACACTCAAGCAGGAGTTTTTCTCCTCCCGCTTGAATAATGTAGCAATTACCTTTAGATCCACTAGACAATACCTTAATCATTAGTATGGATTATCCTCACTTTCTTCTTCGCTTACTATTTCATCCTCAACAACTTTATTTTTTTCTTTATTATTTTTGTTTTCTACTGGTGTTGTCTCTTCCATATCAATAACTTCTTTATTGGCTTCCTGTTTTATTTCCTCTTTAATTTCCTGAAAATCAACATCCTTTGCATTTTGAGGATTGTCTACATAATCAATATTTTCATCTAAACCGCTATCTTTATTTACAATTCCTTCTTTTATTACCGCTTGATCTGCTTTAATTCCTGTTTGCATTTCTATGCTTAAGATGCCCCATTTTTTAATCATATCCTTAAGTACAGTTTTCTTGGCCATAGAATCAAAATCATCCTTCCAAGGACCACTACTAAAGGTTTTTGAATATTTCTTAGCATGGCTTAATACATCTTCTTTTCTCCAATAAACAACCTTTTCAAATCCATTTGTAAGTCTAAAAAATCCAGCATATCCTATTACCTCTTCACTTTCTTTGTTTTCAAAATTGAATTCTAATTCTTCTGTAAGTGGATTCCATGATTTTAATTGTCCTTTATATACTTCAACTACATTTATATTTTTATATTGTGAAGTTCTTAAAGCTAATTGAACATACCCTCTATAACCAAGTTGAAACTGTGCTTTCTTAATCCATTTTCCAGTCTTTTTATCCTTACAGTTATAAGGTACTACATAAGCAAACCCTATATTGGGGTCTATTGGTAAATCTAATGTAGCTGCAACAACTGCAGAACTAATAACCGTCATTGGCTCACATTCTTTTAAGGTAGGACTATTTGAAACATTTATCATTGAACTTACAAATCCAGGCGTTTTCTTACCTAAGATTTCATTAAGTCTTTCCTTTATTTGAGTTCCTTTACTACTATCTAAAATTGATTTTACATTCTCTGCTTTTGCTAATTGGTCCATACTAAATTACCTCCACTTTCATTTTTTTATCTTTACTAACAATTAGATTAATAACTTGACTTTCTACTGGAATAATTTTATTTGTACTTTCACGGTTGTCTATAAAAATTGGAGCTTGTACACCATAGTGGTTGCATAAAGTATTTATAATATCTAACCCTGCGTTAATTCTTGCGGCACTATTTAAATTACTGCTATATGGCACCCCGTTTATGCAAGGCTCGCATGTTTCCTCTAAGCCGCCATTAATTTGATTTTTAAACATTTTAAATTTTACATACTTAAATTTAGAATTTACCTTTTCTTCTAATAGCTCAACTTTAGTTCTTATAAACTCTTCTGAAAGAATTTCTAACCCTTCAAGCTCTGCAATTTTTTCACTTAGTTTTATTTCTTCCTTTTCAAGCTCCCTTATTCTTTCTTTAGCCTTTTCATTTACTTCTTTATGTGCTAGTTGCTTGTCCAATTCTCTAAGTTGCTCTTGTAATTCTTCCTTCTTATTGTTTAATTCTGCAGTATCTTCTTTCTTATAAGACTGAATTTGACTTTCAAGACTATAAATTTCTTGTTTTATATATTTAATTTCTTCTGGATCCTCTATTTCTGTTTTAAGACTATTTAATTTGCCTTGAAGTGTCTCCAAAGATTTTTTAGTTGCTGCTAACATATTTTCTTCATCTTCTATTTTCTTATTTAAACTCTCATTTTTACTTTTTAATTCTTCTATCTTAGCCGCAGTAGATTTACCTTCTGCTATATTTTCCTTTAGCTTTTTAGCTTTATTGGAATTAAAATTACCTTCTAATTCTTCCCTTTTAGCTTCAATATCACTTGTTTCAAATTTTCTTTTACAGGTTGGGCATATACAAGTTGCTTCATCAAACACAAATTTAAAATTTTTAATCTCCTTATATACGTTTAATAAGTTATTTCTTTTTAAAAGTGTATTATCTATATGGTCCTGATTTCTTTTTACTTCTTTCTCAAATTCATTTATGTTCATACTCAAATGTCTTATGTTTATCTCTGTACTCCTTATCTTTCCTTCAACTTCCATTTTGGGCTTATTTACATTTGCCTTAAACTTATATTCAGCCTCTGTTAATTCTTGTCTTTTTTCCAGTAATGCTGCCTTTAACTTGAATAGCCCTTCATTAGCTTTACTCTTATCCAATAATTGTTCATCTATATTTTTAATGCCTGTAGCTACACCTCTTCGCTGTATATCTAATTCATCAAAGTCAAACTCTTGTATTGAATTATTTACTTCATCAATCCTGCTTGGCATCTGAGCTCTATCTTTTTTAAGTTGATTAATTTTAGATTTATTAGCTTTTACAAAATCATCAACTGTATTATCATTCAAATGCTTTCTTAATGGTTCTAAGTCTTTTTTAGAATCAATTACACTATTACAATCCATATCCCCAACAATCTCTGTTATAATAGCTCTTCTATCCTTCCATGGTAAGCTAGCAAAATATTGTGGATTAGTTATTAATTTAAATAGCTTTTCATCTAATAACTCAGATATAAATTGTTTATATTCTCCTACTTTTTTAGGCACTTCATTAACATAATACTGGCTCTCATATCCTTTAAAATCTAATTTAGCAGTACCTCTTACCTTGCTATATTTTTCTTTATACACTCTCTTTAAGGCTACTTCCTTGCCATCTATATCTAATATTGCCTCTATAATTGTTTCTAAATTATGAATTGGGTTATTATCCTTGTCCAATGGTTGTACATCAAACTTAGTACTATCTTTAGAATCTTTATCAAACAGTAGAAAATTAAATGCATCTTGAATAGTAGTTTTTCCTGTTCCATTTTCCCCAAATATGTTTGTTATCTCACCAAAATCTATAGCTAAATCTTTTAGGCCCTTAAAGTTTTTTAGGCTCAAATTTTTTAAAAAGATTGAATTTACCATTATTATTTCCTCCCCTTAAGCTCTCTATTATATTTTCTTAATTGCTCTATTTTTGCATTATTATAATTAATATGTTTTTCTAATTGTTTGTTAATTATTTTCAAGGTCAAAATATCTCTTTCATGGAGTTTTATATAATTACTACTTTTCACTTTATTCCCTCCATGTTTTCTAACTTTTCTCTAAGTGAGTTGCAAGTATTTTGCCACATACGGTTGTCATTCTTAAGCTTATTTATTTTCTCCCATTGCTGTCCTATGATTTCATTGTTCCGTTCACATGTTTCTTCAAGTTCTTTTATATATTCTTCCAGCCCTGCTATATTTGTATTGTCATTTAAAACTACTGTTATAGGTTGTTTATCCGCTTCTTTCAAGTCTGCTATATAATCTAAAATACCTGTTAAATCCTTAATGACCATTTCTTTGGGTAACCAGTTTCTATCGCATTTTAAGTCTGAATATCTATCTATAGTTGTAGTTAATAATGCAACTACTATATCTTTCATCATCTTTACAAATCCTCCAATCTCATTTAAAATTTAAGTAACGTATTTTAACTTAATTGTTTGGCTCCTGGCAGGGAGCTTTTTTTTCTTTTTAAAAGTGTTTACCAAATTGCATACCGTGCTTTTGTCTAAACAGAAAATTTCAGCTATTTCTTTAAATTTAAAACCCATTTCTCTAAACTTAACCATATCCTCTACATCTTCTTTGGGTCTTTTGTTTCTAAATAATGTTCCTTTATCGTACAATTCTGCCGCTTGTTCCATAGTGCATGGTTGCTCTCTTAGGATTGTTATTAATAAGATGCACCAGTTTTTATCCACTTTTTAATCCTCCTTCCTATACGCATCTTTTAAAAATATTTGCACTTCTTATTGCAATATCCAACACATAACTTAAGCTTGTACATTTTTTAAAACTAATCCTATTAAACTTAATATCATCCGTTACTATTTCCATTACTACTCCAAACTCTGCTTTTGTTAGATTGATTCCCCTTTCTTCTAGTAATTTTTTTAACATTTCTATTTCTCCATTTCTATAATTTTTTTCCTCTTATAAAATTTATAAATTCATTGTCTTAAGTAATTCTGGTAATGCATTATTTATACAATTTTTTAATGTTTCATATTTAAACTTCCATTCTTCTGATTCTTTTTCTAATCTTCTTTCCCTAGGAGTTTTAATATCATATTTATTAAATAAAGTTTCCTTTTCCATCTCCTCTATTACTGCTAATGGGAATCTATTTTTATTTGTTTTTAAGTGAGGTAACTTGCCTGCATTATTGTCTTCATAAATTTTTGTTAAACATATTTGCCATCTTTCCGCTAATTGTTTAGGTGTTAATACTGTTGACTTCATTTAACTTGTCCCCCTTCTAATTAATTTTTAAATCTTTGAATATCTCATCTGTTGTGCATTCGTAAACCTTAGCAATTTTACTAATTAACTTTGCACTTGGTGTTGTATGCCCTTGTTCTAATTTATAGAAAGTACTTTTACTTATACCAAGCTTTTCGACAGCCTCATTAGTGTCTAGCCCTATGTTAATTCTTCTTATCTTTATTGGTGTTATTTTCATTTGTTATCACATCCTTTCTTTGATTAATCTGTTATGTTCCGTGATTTGTTTTTCTTACTATAGCTATATATTATCCTGTTTTGCGATAATATCAAACTTCTATTTTATCACAAATAAGGATAATATAGAAGATTATATTTACATTCCTTTAAAATTCTTTATTTATCTTAAATTTCCTATTGATTTTATCCTAAAATGTGATAAAATTATCCTAAGAGGTGAATTTGTTATGTTAGGTGATAAAATTAAGCAATTAAGAGAGAATAAAAAATTAACTCAACACGAGTTAGCAAATAAATTAAATATAGCTCAATCTACTATTGGTATGATTGAGGGTAATAAACGACCAGCTGGTAGAAAAACATTAATAAAATTAGCTGATTTTTTTGGCGTATCAGTTGATTATTTACTATCAGAAGATATTGCATCAGAAGAAGAAATAATTAAATTGAATAAGAAAGATGAAAAAGACATAAAAAAAGCCCTTAATGAAACACTAAGCCAATTAGAAAACTCTCAAGATGGGTTGATGTTTGATGGTGAACCTATAGATGATGAAACAAGAGAACTATTAAAAATAAGTTTAGAAAATTCTATGAGGTTAGCTAAAGAAATAGCTAAGAAAAAATATACTCCTAAAAAGTATAAGAAATAATTTTAGGGGGTATGGATAATGAAAAACGTAATACAAGAAAGTGTTAATAAACTAGTAAAACAATATAAAACCAATAACCCATTTGATATTGCTAATGCTAAAAATATTATAGTTATCAAAGAACCTCTTGGTTCTATTAATGGATACTATAATAAATTTGTTAGACAAAAAATAATACATATAAATGCGGATTTAACTTATTCTAAGCAATTATTTACATGTGCCCATGAATTAGGACATGCTATTCATCATCCTAACGCTAATACTCCTTTTTTAGTAAATAATACATTTTATTCTGTAAATAAATTAGAACGTCAAGCTAATATGTTTGCTGCTAGTTTATTAATTCCTTCTGATATATTCTTTCACTATGAAGGCTATTCTTTTGAATATATTTCAAGTGCTGAATATATTCCAATTGAACTTTTAAGGCTGCGTTATGAAATGTTAAGCAATCCGCATTAATTTTTTTGACAATAAATTAGAACATATGTTTTGAAAGGAGAGTAATTAAATGGATTATAATATAACCTGGAGAAAAAAAGACAAAGGTTGGCAATTTATTATTAGTTATAAAATTAATGGTAAGTGGAAGCAAAAATCTAAACAAGGTTTTAAAACTCAAAAAGAAGCTAAACCTGTAATGGAAAATATGCTAGATGATTTAGAAAATGAAATCGAAAATCAAAAACATTTAAATGTTGAATATACAGGTATCACTTTAAAAAAATTCTCTGAAATATATTTAGAACATGAAACATTGTATAGGGAACAAAACACTATTGAAATGAAAGAATATTCTCTAAAAAAGATTGAGATATTAGAAGATATGTTATTAAAAGATATAAGTAATTTAGATATTCAAAAATGTGTTGATACTATGGTTAAAGAGGATTTAAGTAAACAAACAATTAAAAATTATTTGAGTATGCTTAAAGCAATGTTTAATTCTGCTATAGATCAATTTAATATTATAACTTCTAATCCTATAACTAATATTAAATTACCAGAAGATAAAGGCTTAAAAGAGAAAAAAGCCCTAACGCAAGCTGAGTTCAAAAATCTATTAGATATCATTAATGATACTAGATTAAATCTAATAACACTTCTAGCTGGTTCCTGTGGGCTTAGAATCGGTGAAATACTTGGACTAAAATGGAGTGACATTGATGAGATTAATTTAACTGTATCTATTAAAAGACAATTAAAAAAAATTAAGAAAAAGAAAAAATATGGAATTGGTAGTTTAAAAAGTAAAAACTCATACAGGACAGTTCCACTTTCAGATAATGTTTATAAGGAATTGAAAAATTTTAAAAATATTTATCCTCTAAATTTTGATAATAGATTATTCAAATTTACAAATACAGCCTCAATGGCAAGCAGATTATCTGAATTGTATTTTAAAAAAGGTTATGACATAAGTGTTCACGAATTAAGGCATACATATGCTACTACTTTGATTGCAAACGGAGTTGATTTTAAAACTGTTGCAAAATTAATGGGCCACTCTGTAGAGCAAACAATAAGAACATATAGTCATGTGACAGATGAAATGATGAAAAAAGCCACACAAACTATACGTTCTATTTTTTAATTTTTTATTTTTGACGTTTCTTTTGACGTCTACCTGTTAAGTATTGATTTTACAGACCTTAAACCTAGAATAGTGCTTATTAATATAATATGTTCTTTAATATAGAAAAGTGCATGTACACATAAATATACTTTATTTTTTCTGTATAGTTTAAATAGAGTCTTTTATTTCTTTAACTATATCATAAAATATGGGTACTGAAGTAGTTGCAGCACTTTCTCCTTTGGCTTTTATCTTAGGTATGAATACTACCATAGTATAATATTTATTATTTATCTTGAAAAAACCTGTAAACCAAGCATCTGAAAGTGGTTCCATTTTACCTTCAGCATTAACTTCTTGTCTTTCATTAGTACCAGTTTTTCCTCCAATTTCTATATTAGAATCATAAGCTAAAGTAGCAGTTCCCCTTTTTACAACCTCTTTCATTTGTTCCTTTAAACTATTTGCAGAATAAGTTCCTATAATTTGTTCTTTTGTAGTATTAAATTCTTCTACTGTATTATTTTTATCATCTACAAAGGCTTCTAATACGTAGGGCTTAACGTAAACACCATTATTCACCACAGTACTCACCATAGAAACTGCTTCTATAGGAGTTATTCTAATAAGCTGACCAAAGGATACTAAGGATAAAGTACCATCACTTAAATTTGGTTTTTCTCCTTTTTCCATTTGAATAGCACCCTGCTGTTCATAGTGTAAATCTAACACTTTGTTATATATCCCATGCTTTTTAACCATATTATCAATATTCTCAAATCCTGCTTTTCTTCCTATTTGTGAAAATATATCATTACAAGAAACTATAAAAGCCTCCTTTGTGCTAAAACTTCCATGAGTTCCTTTTTTATTATTTTCAAATTCTCCAGTACATTTAAAACTATCCTTTAAGGATACTTTATTGTTTTCTAATGCGGCTTCTTCTGTTATTATTTTAAATATAGATCCCGGTGGAAACCCATTTTGTGTAGCCGCCCCTATATTTACATTAGGTAATGTTTCATCCTTTTGAACCATAGCACGTATCTTCCCTGACTCTGCTTCTGAAAGAATTACACCTACTTGGTTAAAATCCTTATATTCTTTTTTATTTAAAACCTTTCTTATACTATCTTGAACTTTAGAGTCTAATGTAAGTCTAGGGTTTATATTAGACTTAGGTTCTTCTGTCTTTTCTGATATAATTTCTCCTCCTAAATCTTTTTCATATATTATTTTAGATTTTTTATTATCTTTTACCCTATTATATATTTTCATCTCTAAAGACTCTTTGCCTTTAAAAGTTTTTTGATCATTTTTATAAGGATTTAATAGCATATTTTCTAACTTCCAGGCCTCTTTTTTATCATTTATATTCTTATCTACCTCTTGTTTTTTGTATGCATAAAATCCCTTTACACCTTTTATATCTTTTAGTTTTTCATAAGTTATTTTATCTATTTCATAGTAATTTTTACCACTATTATCTATAGTTTGATTTTGGGTTATATCATATTTTTCATTATAATTTCTTAAAATATACATTATTGTTAACAGTTTTTCTTCATCTTTTTCTTCTTTGTTATCTTTAAAAGCACTTGGCACCAGAACAGCATAATATTTCTCTTTATATTTTAATAAATCATTCCCTTTAGTATCTAGAAGCTTATATTTATTATCTCTTGTATCTTCTTCATAAGCGTATTGGGATTCTGCCATAGTAGCTAATTTTTCTGCATCAAAAATCTGAAATTTAACCATTCTATATATAAGAAACAAAAATATAACCATAAATAATGTTAATAATTTATAAGCCTTTCTTTTCTCCCTGTATCTCATAATAAAAACACCTCATCTTAGCTAAATTATAACCAAAATAAGGTGTTTTATTCTAAATTATTACTATTTCATTTTAAATAATATTTTATTTTTGTAACAAATGTTTTATATTTGCTACCATCATATCTATGGCTACTTTGTTATGTCCACCCTCTGGAATTATTATATCTGCATATCTTTTTGAAGGCTCTATAAATTGCATATGCATTGGCCTTACAACGGTTAAGTATTGATTTATGACTGAATCTACAGTTCTTCCTCTTTCGTTTATATCTCTTAAAAGTCTTCTTATTATTCTTACATCTGCATCTGTATCCACATATATCTTTATATCTAATAATTCTCTAATCTTTGGATCTTGAAGCACTAATATACCTTCTACAATTATAATGTCCCTAGGTTCGACTTTTACAGTTTCTTTTTTTCTATTATGAGTTTCAAAATCATAAATAGGTTTCTCTATAACATTTAAATCTATTAAATTTTTTAAATGATCTATTAAAAGTTCATTATCAAAAGCATCTGGATGATCGTAATTTTTTTTGCATCTTTCTTCAAAAGGTATACTGCTTTGATCTTTATAATAAGAGTCCTGCTCTATCATAAAAATACAAGCTTCATCAAATTTATTATATATTTCCTTAGCTACAGTACTTTTTCCTGAACCAGTTCCTCCAGTTATACCTATCAACACTGGGCGTTTCATTAGCTTTCCCCCTTATTTTCTAGTTTTTTATTAAACATTTAATTAAATCATTTTATGTATAATAAAATTTACAATTATAACAAATTAGTGGTGTATTCTTGGCTAATTCTCTTCCTTCACAATAATATATAAATATGTTTTTATATATTATTTATTTTTTATAAGTATATCATTTTCTTTTAAGCTTTTATCTGTGTTAACTTTAAATATCATTTGGGCTGAAGGAGCAGACTCTATCTTTTTATCATTTTTGTCTCTCATATTGACTATATTTATTTTAAATATAGGACCTTCAGGTCTTAAAACTTCTAGTTCATCTCCATCTAAAACCTTATTTCTTTGCTCTACTATAGCTTCCATAGTTTCTTCATTAAATTCCTTTACAATACCTACAATATCACAAGTTCTAATATATGAAGAAGATTCATGTAATTGCTTATTAGGATCATTAAAATAAAAACCTGTAAAATATGCTCTATGGCTAGCCTTTTTTAGATAATCCATCCATCTTTCTTTAAAAGTATAATTTTCTGGATCTTTAAAATAAGCATCTATAGCTTCTCTATAGGCTTTAACTACTGTAGCTACATAGAAAGAACTTTTCATTCTTCCTTCTATTTTAAAAGAATCTATACCACTTTGAACTAATTCTGGTATGTGCTCTATCATACACATATCCTTTGAATTCATTATATATGTTCCTTTATCATCTTCAACTACAGGGAAATACTCCCCTTCTCTTTTTTCTTCCATTAAATAATATTTGTATCTACAAGGTTGTGCACATGCTCCTCTGTTAGAATCTCTCCCTGTCATATAATTAGATAAGAGGCATCTGCCAGAATAAGACATACACATAGAACCGTGAACAAAGGCTTCTAATTCACAATCTTTTTCTATTTTCTCTCTTATGGTTTTTATTTCTTCTATAGTTAGTTCTCTTGCTAATACAATTCTTTTAACACCTTGTTTATACCAAAAATCTATGGTTTTAAAATTAACTGTATTTGCTTGAGTACTTAAATGTATTTCTAAATTTGGTACAGTTTCTCTTGCAGTCATAATAATTCCCGGGTCTGAAACTATTATGGCATCTACTCTAAATTCATATAATTTTTTTAAATACTCTTCTAATCCGTTAAAATCTTCGTTACGAGGGAACACATTTATTGTAACATGAACCTTTCTACCTCTATCATGAGCATATTTTATACCCTCTTTAAGTTCTTCATCTGTGAAATTGTCTGCAAAGGCTCTTAAATTTAATCTGCTACCACCTAAATAAACCGCATCCGCTCCAAAGTTTATAGCTGTCTTTAATTTTTCCAAATTTCCTGCTGGAGCTAAAAGTTCTGGTTTTTTTATATTAAGCATCCTCATTCCTCCTCTTAGTTATGGCAATTCCATCTCCCATTGGTATAATTGAGGTTATGAAATTATCCTTGTCACTTATCATATTCATATATTTTCTCATTCTTTTAACTATAGTTATCTTTCTTCTTATAACTAATTCATCATTAGCAACCATACCTCTAAAAAGTACATTATCTGCTATTATAATTCCATCTTTATTTAAAAGCTTTAAACAATAAGGCAAAAATTCATTATAATGTCCTTTTCCTGCATCCATAAAAATCATATCATATTTATCATCTAAATCTTTAAGGATTTCTAGACAATCCCCATGAATAATTTTTATTTTATCTTTAAAGCCATGTTTTTCAATATTACTTCTTGCAATTTCTATCATTTTATCATCACGTTCAATGGTAGTAATATTAGACTCTCCATTTGAACTTAAACTCATAAATATTGAAGAGTATCCTATAGCTGTGCCTAACTCAAGTATTTTTTTAGGTTTTTTTACACTTATCATAAACTCTAAAAAATTAGCCACTTCTTTATGTACTATTGGAACAGTATTTTCCTTAGCATAGTCTTCTAATTCCTTTAATATTCCCTCATTTTCTGGTATAAGACCTCTTATATATTCTTCCATATAATCATAGGCTACTTTACTCATGTTTACCTCCAATTTAAAATTAATAATACATAAGGTGACCTTTTAATTTTTAAATATAATAGGTCACCTGCAGCAAAATATATTAATCTCCTTGAGTTTCCTTTTTCACCTTTAAAAAATCGTTATAGTTCTTTGTAAAAAAGTGAGTTCCATTATTTTTAGAAACAAAATACAGATAATCTGTTTTTTCTGGATTTAATGCTGCCTTTATGGAATTTTTACCTGGAGAACATATAGGTCCTATAGGTAATCCCGTATTCAAATAAGTATTATAAGGAGACTTTATTTTTAGATCTTTATAATATAATTTATCTTTATGATATCCTAATGCATACAATACTGTAGCACAGGATTCCATTTTCATTTTTTTATCTATTCTATTATAAAATACAGATGCTACCTTACCTCTTTCAGCATCTTTTTCAGCTTCTTTCTCTATAACAGATGCCATGCTAATTAATTTATCCATGTCTTCATCTTTTATTTTTATATTATCTTCTTTTTCTATTTCTTTAATAACATAATTAAACCTATCTAACATTTTATCTATTATTTTATCTCCTTGCATACCTTTAAAAAACTCATAAGTATCTGGAAATAAGTATCCTTCTAAAGAGTACTTCCTATTCTTATCTTCCTTTACAAAAGAAGGAGTTTTGTATTCTTTTATACTTTTTATAAAATCTTCTTTCTTTATTATTCCCTGTTTTTCCAATTTATTTCCTATTTCATCTATATTATACCCTTCTGGAATAGTAACTTTTATAGGTCTATTATCATATATGCCTTCTTTTAAATTGAGCAATAAATTATAAGCATTTAAATTAACTGAAAATACATATTCTCCTGGAACTACTTTTTGTGGTGCTTGTACTTTCTTAATATAATTTTTTAATATTTTTTTGCTTTTAATCTTGCCTTCTTTATCTATTTTTTCTATAACATCATTTAAACTCTGGTCCTTGTCTACAACAATCTTAACAACTTCATTTCCATCTGCTTTTAATGGAGCTTTTAAAATTTTTCTGTCATAATACTTAATAGATACAAAACCTATAGCTAAAACTGCAACTATAGCCATTACTAAAATAATTAGCCTGTTTTTATTTTTCACAAAATCACCACCCATAGGTTAATATAGACAAACAACCAGCCCTAAGCTAGTTGTTTGTTAGAATTATGATGCCTATTTATTTTTTTCTTATTGTAGCTTTTCTTCTTAATTCTGAATCTAATATTTTCTTTCTCATTCTTATATTTTTTGGAGTAACTTCTACTAATTCATCAGATGCTACGAATTCAAGACATTGTTCTAAAGACATTTTTGTCACTGGAACTAACTTTAAAGCTTCATCAGCACCTGAAGATCTAGTATTAGATAAATGCTTTTTCTTACATACATTAACATCTATATCTCCTGTTCTAGAACATTGTCCTGCTATCATACCTGCATATACTGGGGTTCCTGGTTCTAAAAATAGTATTCCTCTTTCTTGAGCATTAAACAATCCATAAGTTATAGCTTCTCCAGATTCAAATACTACTAATGATCCTCTTGATCTTTCAGGTATTTCTCCTTTATATGCTTCATAATCTTCTAATACATGGTTCATTATACCATTACCCTTAGTATCAGTCATAAATTCATTTCTGAATCCTATTAATCCTCTTGCTGGAACTTTAAATTCTAATCTTGTATAACCATTTATAGCTGAAGTCATATTAATCATCTCAGCTTTTCTTGGTCCTAATTTTTCCATAACTACACCCATAAATTCTTCTGGTACATCTATAGTTAATCTTTCAATAGGTTCTAATTTTTTACCATTTTCTTCTTTAAATATAACTGTTGGTTTTGAAACTTGGAATTCGTAACCTTCTCTTCTCATAGTTTCTATTAATACAGATAAATGAAGTTCTCCTCTTCCACTTACTTTAAAGCATTCTGCTCTATCTGTATCTTCTACCCTTAAGCTAACATTAGTTTCTAATTCTTTTATAAGTCTATCTCTTAAATGTCTTGATGTAACAAACTTGCCATCTTGTCCTGCAAAAGGAGAATCATTAACCATAAAGTTCATGCTTAATGTAGGCTCATCTATCTCTACAAAAGGAAGAGCTTCTGGTTCATTAACATCCGCTACAGTTTCTCCTATATTAATATCTGGTATACCTGCTACCGCTACTATGTCTCCTAGTTTAGCTTCTTCTGTCTCTATTCTTGCTAATCCATCGTAAACATATAGTGAAGATATTTTTACATTTTCTACTTTTCCATCTTTTCTTATTAAAGCTACCTGTTGATTCTTCTTTATGCTTCCTCTTTCTATTTTACCAATACCTATTTTACCTACATATTCGTTATAATCTATAGTAGTTACTAACATTTGTAATGGCTTATCTATATGTCCTTCTGGTGATTTAACATTTTTAATTATAGCTTCAAATAAAGCTTCCATATTATCTGATTCATCTTCCATTTCATTTTTAGCTATACCGTCTCTAGCTGAACAATATATTACTGGAAAATCTAATTGCTCATCATTAGCTCCAAGTTCTACGAACAAGTCAAATATTTCATCTAAAACTTCTTCTGGTCTACCATCTGGTTTATCAATTTTATTTATTACTACTATTGGCTTAAGGTTAAGTTCTAATGCCTTTTTAGTAACAAACTTTGTTTGTGGCATAGCCCCTTCATAGGAATCTACTACTAATAAAACACTATCTACCATTTTTAGTACACGTTCAACTTCTCCTCCAAAATCCGCATGTCCTGGAGTATCTACTATATTTATCTTAATACCGTTATAATTTACGGCAGTATTTTTAGATAATATAGTTATTCCTCTTTCTTTTTCTATGTCATTAGAGTCCATAACTCTTTCCTCTACCTTTTCGTTGTCTCTAAAAACGTGGCTTTGTCTTAAAAGTGCATCTACAAGTGTTGTCTTACCGTGGTCAACGTGAGCGATTATGGCCACATTTCTAATGTCATTTCTAACAAATAAACTCATATTCTTTCCTCCAATTATTAAATTAAAAAACTTATATATTTTATCTCACAGATAAGTACCATTAACCTATGACTATTAAATAAATGGCACTAAGTCCCGGATAATTTCACTAATCTTTAGCAAAAGCTATTACTTCTTCTAAAGGCAAGTTCTAATAAATATTTTTTACTATTTATTTTTAAAATTTTAAACCAAAGATTTTTAAATGAAATATCATTTACTCAAAAAAATTGGATACTTCCTAGTATCCAACTTGGTTCACCTTATTATTTTAATATTATACTCAAAAAAAGTCAACTTATGTAGTATATTAATTTATTTATCTAAACTTACATCTGCTGATTCCTTAAACATTTTCATTATATCTTTCTTTATTACTGACTGTTTTTCATAAAAATTTAAATTGTTTAATAATCTTATATTAGACTTCATAATTATTTAACTACCCATATCAACAAAAGTATCTTATAACAAAATAATCTTAATTAAATAATGTATAGGTTTAATTAAGTTAAAAAGCTATGAATTTGAAATATTATATTTCTAAAATTCATAGCTTATCTTTTTAAAATTATTAGGTATTAAAAAGCTCTTTAAAATTTTCACTTAAAAATTATTTTTTATAAGCTATTTTAATATATTGTACTATATTTCCATTATAATTGGCAATATCATAGGTTTTCTCTTTGTTTTTTCATATAAGAATCCTCTTAAAACATCTTTTATGTTTGTTTTAATTGCAGCCCATTCTGTAATATGATTTCTTTCACATTCTTCTAGAGCTTTTTTTACTAAATCTTTAGCTTCTTCCATTAAATCCTCTGATTCTCTTACATAAACAAAACCTCTTGATATTATATCAGGGCCTGCAATAACAGAACCTGAAACCTTTTCTATAGTAACAACTACTGTTAATATACCATCTTGAGATAAGTGTTTTCTATCTCTTAATACTATATTCCCTACGTCTCCTACACCTAGTCCATCTACAAAGACTTGACCTGACACTACAGAACCATTTTTTCTAATGCATTCCCTACTTACTTCTATAACATCACCTATATCTGAAACCATAACATGGTTTTCTGGTAATCCTAATTGACAAGCAAGTTCTCCATGTTGTTTTAAGTGCCTATATTCTCCATGAACAGGTATAAAATATTTAGGTCTTACTAATGTATGCATAAGTTTAAGTTCTTCCTGGCATGCATGACCAGATACATGGATATCTGCAAGTGTTTCATATATAACATCTGCACCCTTTTTAAATAACTGATTTATCACCCTAGATACTAATTTTTCATTACCTGGAATAGGTGTTGCAGATATAATTACCTTATCACCAGGCTTTATATTTACTTTTTTATGCTCTGAAGCTGCCATTCTAGAAAGAGCTGACATAGGTTCTCCTTGACTTCCTGTAGTTATTATAACTACTTGGTCATCTGGATATTTATTTATAGCATCTATGCTTATAAATATATTTTTTTCTGCTTTTATATATCCAAGCTTCATAGCTACTTCCATAATATTTTCCATACTCCTACCGGAAACTGCTACTTTTCTTTTGAATTTTTCAGCAGCTCTTATTATTTGCTGGATTCTATGGATATGAGATGCAAAAGTAGCAACAATTATTCTTCCTTTAACTCCTGAGAATATATTTAAAAAAGCTTCCCCTACAGTACTTTCTGACATGGTATAGCCTGGCCTTTCTACATTTGTACTATCTGCCATCATAGCAATAACTCCACGCTTACCTATTTCAGCAAATCTAGCTAAATCTGTAACATGACCATCTATAGGAGTGTAGTCTATTTTAAAGTCTCCTGTATGGAGAACAACCCCCAAAGGTGTATGTATAGCTATAGCTACTGTGTCTGCTATACTGTGGCTAGTTCTTATAAATTCCACAGAAACATTTTGAAGTCTAATTATTTCCCTTGGCTTTATGCATTTTAACTCCACAGAACTTAGTAGTCCATGTTCTTTTAACTTGGTTTCTACTATGCCTAATGTAAGCTTAGTCCCGTATACTGGTACATTTACTTCTCTCAGAACATAGGGCAATGCTCCTATGTGATCTTCATGACCATGAGTTAAAAATATACCTTTTACTTTATTGATATTCTTTTTAAGATAAGTTATATCAGGAATAACCACATCTATTCCTAACATATCGTCGTCTGGAAACTTAAGGCCGCAATCTATAACTACTATATCATTTTTGTATTCTATAACAGTTAAATTTTTGCCAATTTCATTTAAGCCGCCTAAAGGAATAATCTTTACTTTATCCTTCTCCTTATCTTTTACTCTATCTTTTACTTTATCTCTTTCTTTGTCCACTCGCAAACTTCTTCCCTCCTTTTTCTTTTATGTTTTTATCATAGTTTTATTATTTATTTTCCTTGACATTCCTTGCAGATACCGTAGAACTTTAAACTATGATTCTCTATTTTAAAATTATATTCTTCTTCAATATTTTCTTCTAAATCCTCTAAGAAATCATCCTTAACCTCTATTACCTTATTACACTTACTACATATTAAGTGATGGTGCTGATGATTTTCATCTTCATTTACCAATTCATATCTACTACATCCATCATCTAGGTCTAATTTATATATAACACCCATTTCTTCTAAAAGTTGTACTGTTCTATATACCGTTGCAAGACCTATTTCTGGGCATTCCTCTTTTACTAAATCGTATAACTCTTCTGTAGTTAAATGGCTACCCTCGTGTTTTTTTATCATATCTATAATTGCTCTTCTTTGAGGAGTTAACTTATATCCCTTAGATTTTAATTCTTCTTTTAACTTTTCAATTTCTTCTCTCTTAAAATCTGCCACTTTTCATTCCACCTTTAACTACTTTATTTTAATATAAGTTTAATACAGTATTATCTTATTGTCAATTGATAATCTTTATCTGTAATTTCAAATTATATATTTATAGATTAAATAAAAACTATTATTCTTCTGAAAATAACAATTCATAAGCCTCTGCTACCATATTAAATTCTTCATCTTCTTCTACTGGTACTAGCACTTCTTCACCCTTGTCATTATTATCTATTCTAAGAGCTATAGCCTCATCTACTTCTTCATTCTTTGGAACTACAACTACATATTCTTTATCTTCTATATCAAGCTTTGTTATTACCTCAAATTCAGTTTCTTTTCCTTCTTCATCTGTTAATGTTATTGTATCTATATTATTATCCATATCATTATCCTCCTTATTTTGATAAACTATCTAAGTATCCTTGTAATATATAAGTAGCAGCCATTTTATCTACTATTTTTTTCCTCTTTGAGCGAGATAAATCCGCCTCTAGCATAGCTCTAGTAGCCGCTACAGTCGTTAATCTTTCATCCCACATTTTTATTTCAATATTCACATGTTCTTTTATTAAATCACAAAACTCTAGAACCTTTTCACTTTGTGGTCCTAATGTACCATTCATATTTTTAGGAAGCCCTGATACTATAGTATCTACTTCATATTTATCACATATTTTTTTTATCTCTTCCAAATCATATGCTTCACTTTTTCTTCTTATAGTTGTAATTCCTTGTGCTGTAAAACCTAATGGATCACTTAAAGCTACCCCAATAGTTCTATCACCTATATCTAGACCTAATATTCTCATAAATCTCTCCTAAGTATTGTATTTATATCAAACTCCTATATTATCGGAGTAAGTCATCATCTTTAAATCCTAGATTTGTATTCATTTTATACTAAGCTCCTATTACATAGGAGTAGGCTATTCATACCAAATCGTAGATTTGGGTTCACTGCTTATATTATTTCCATATTTAAAATAAAAATGCCCTACAGGGCATTTTTATTTTTTTAATTTATCCCTAAATATGATTTTATTACTTCCTCTAGTATTTCATCTCTTTCTAGCTTTATAACTAAAGATCTAGCTCCATTATAATTAGTTATATAAGTTGGATCACCAGAGATCAAATATCCCACTAGTTGATTTACTGGATTATAACCTTTCTCTAGCAAAGAATTATAAACTTTCGTAAGTATTTCTTTTGTTAATGTTTTTTTATTTTCTACAGGATCAAATTGTATTGTTTTATCTCCACTCATTTTATCACCTTCCTATACAATCTTTAAGGATTGCAACTTTCTTTGGAGCAACCAGTATTTGAGTGTTTTTTATGTTCTTTAATTATATTATAAGACATATTTATTAAAAAGTATACTATTTAACTAAACTTTCCACTACAGTTTCTACTGTTTTTATAGCCTCTTCTAATTTATTTGGATCTTTACCTCCTGCTTGTGCCATGTCTGGTCTTCCACCACCGCCACCACCGGCTATAGTTGCAATCTCTTTAATTATCTTTCCACAATGTACTCCCTTAGCTACTGTATCTTTAGTTGCCATAGCAACAAATAAAACTTTACCTTTATAGTTACTTCCTAGAACAACTACTCCACTTTGCATATTATCTCTTATTTTATCTCCTAAATCTCTTAGGGCATTTCCATCTATATCCTTTACTGCCGCTGATGCTACTTTAACACCTTTTATTTCTTTTATGTTATTTAATATTTCATCCTCTGCACCACTTGCTAGTTTTAATTTTAAAGCTTCTATTTCCTTTTCTTTTTCTTTCATTTCTAAAACTTGATGACTTAATTTGTTTAATAATTCCTTTTCATTGCATTTTAATATTTGAGCTGCGTCTTTTAATATGTTATTTTTGTGATCTACATATTCTATAGCCTTAAAAGCCGTTATTGCTTCTATTCTTCTTATACCAGCTGCAACCCCTGCCTCAGAAACTATTTTAAACATTCCAATTTCACCACTATTGCCTACATGAGTTCCACCACATAATTCTTTACTAAATTCTCCTACAGAAACTACTCTAACATCATCCTTATATTTATTGTCGAATAATGCAATGGCCCCCTGTTCTTTTGCTTCTTCTATGTTCATTACTTTAGTATTTACAACATTAGCTTTCATTATCTCTTTATTTACTATCTTCTCTACTTCTTTTAATTCAGCCTCTGATACTGCTTCAAAATGACTAAAGTCAAATCTTAATCTTTCATCATCCACATAGGAACCTGATTGCTGTACATGATCTCCTACCACTTTTATCAAGGCAGCATGTAATATATGAGTTGCTGTATGATTTTTTCTTATATTATTTCTTCTTTCTTCATTTACTTTTAATATAACCTCATCCTCTAAAGACACTTTCCCTTCTAAAACTTTTACAAAATGAAGTATTTTACCTGATATGTTCTTTTTACAATCTATAACTTTTGCTTTAAAACTGTCATTATATATAATACCTGTATCTCCTATTTGGCCACCCATTTCTGCATAAAATGGAGTATTATAAGTTACTATTAGCCCTTTATTTCCTTTTTCAATCTGATTTTTAAACTCTTCATTTTCTACAATTAAAGCTACTTTTGATTTAAGTTCTAATTTATCGTAACCTTCAAATTGTGTATTTATACTTAAATCTATTTTATTTAATATGGTATCTTCTGCGCCCATATAATTAGTTTCTTCTCTAGCAGATCTAGCTCTTTCTCTTTGCTCCTTCATTTCTTTATTAAAGCCTTCTTTGTCTATATTTATACCTTGCTCTTCTAAGATTTCTTCCGTTAATTCTACTGGAAATCCATAAGTATCATATAGTTTGAAAGCTTTATCTCCTGAAAGAACTTTATGATTATTATTCTTAACTTCTTTTATATAATCATTTAATATTTGCATTCCAGCATCTATAGTTTCATCAAATCTTTCTTCTTCTAGTTTTATAACTTTCTTTATATATTCTTTTTTCTCTTCTAATTCTGGATAATTTTTATAACAATTTTCTATAACTATATCTGTTAAGTTATGTAAAAATGTATTGTTTATTCCTAAAGTTTTTCCATGTCTTGCAGCCCTTCTTAAAACTCTTCTAAGAACATATCCCCTTCCTTCATTAGAAGGTAATATACCATCACTTATCATAAAAGTAATACTTCTTATATGATCTGTTATTATTCTTATAGATATATCTTTTACCCTATCCTCTTTATAATTAGCTCCTGAAAGTTTACACACCTGATCTAATACAGCTTTTATTGTATCAACTTCAAATATACTATCCACATTTTGCATTATAGTAGCCATTCTTTCAAGTCCCATACCTGTATCTATATTAGGATTGGCAAGTCTGTTATAATTTCCTTCTTCATCCTTATCAAATTGAGTAAATACTAAATTCCAAAATTCCACTATTTTATCTTCATCACTAGCTTTTACAAACTCCTCTGAAGTTTTAACCTCTCCTGCTCCTCTATCAAAATGAATTTCTGAACAAGGTCCACAAGGTCCTAATCCATGTTCCCAAAAGTTATCTTCTTTTCCTAATCTAAATATTCTTTTAGGATTCACATCTGTTTTATTTACCCATATATCCAAGGCTTCATCATCCTCTTCATATATAGTCACATATAGTTTCTCTTTAGGTAATTTTAAAACTCCTGTAGTAAATTCCCAAGCCCAAGGGATAACTTCTTCTTTAAAATAATCCCCAAAGGAAAAATTTCCCATCATCTCAAAAAAAGTACCATGTCTTGAAGTTTTACCTACATTTTCGATATCTCCAGTTCTTACACACTTTTGACAAGTAGTAACCCTTTTACTTGGTGGAACTTGAAGACCTGTAAAATAAGGCTTTAAAGGTGCCATTCCTGCATTTATTAGAAGTAAACTTTTATCATTTTTAGGCACTAAAGAAAAACTTGGTAGTCTAAAATGTGCTTTACTTTCGAAAAACTTTAGATATTCTTCTCTTATTTCATTTAAACCCATTCTTTCCATGGTTTATCGCTCCTTTATTTTCATATTTTTGTAATAAAAAAAACCTTCAATCCCTAAAAAGGGACGAAAGTTTATATTCCGCGGTACCACCCTAATTTAAATACAAAACTGCATTTACAACTCCTGTAAAATAGTTCATAAACAGCCTTCAGTACAAACCTTAAGAAGTTTTCACCAGCCACTCCCTCTCTATATAAAGTTAATCTACTTACTCCTTTTAATCATCACTATTATATATATTCATTTAATATTATTATGTTCAAATTATAAATAAAAATTACCATTATGTCAAGATATGCAAAAATTCATCCCATAATTTATTTAAAATAAATAGTAATTTAAATCTTCATATATAATTTTCATTATAACTCCTATAGGTATAGCTAAAACCATTCCCAAAAAGCCATATATTTTTCCTCCTATTAAAAGAAGCAATATAACTGTTAAAGGATGCATATCTACACTATCTCCTGTAATTTTAGGAGACAATATATCACCTTCTATTTGTTGTATAGAATATAATAAAATTAAAGCCCACAAAGCTGTTTTAGGTGATTTTGTAAAGGCTATTAATATAGCTGGCAAGGATCCTATAACCGGCCCAAAATAAGGTATTATATTTAAAAAACCATTTATCAAAGATAATAATATAGGTAATTTTATGCCTAGACCTACTAAGACTAAGAAAGTAAGAATTGTTATTATTAAACATAATATTATTTGACTTATAATATATCTCGCTAAAATTTTATCTATATCCTCGAATACATTTTTTACTATCCCTCTTACCTTAACAGGAAAAATCATAAAAAACTTTTGTATTATTTTATTCCCTGCGGCTAAAAAATAATATACTATTATAGGAATAACTGCATAATCCAATATATTTTCTCCAAACCCTACAAATTTATTTAAAATATTTTCTCCGATTGATACTGTATAACTTTCAATTTTCACATTTATTTTATTTAAAATCCCACCTAAAATTTTATTATTATTTAATAAATTTATTTTATTATATATATAATCTATATATTTTTGAATATATCCTACAGAACTTGTTATATTGTACCCTTCTTTTATTATGGCAGGTATTATAGAAATAATAAAAATTCCTATGATCATTATTAATGTAACAACTAAAAGTAATGCAGAAAATTTCTCATTTACACCTTTATGTTTTAAAAATGTATGTATAGGTTTTAGTATATAATATATAACAAAAGATATAAAAAATAAGGAAAGTATATCTCTTACTATGGTATTTTTTATAAGTATAATAAAAAATATTAGTAACACTAATATAAAAAATAATAGTTTACAGTACAAATTTTTATAGTATTTTCTCATGATCTCTTACTCCTATGTATTTATTTTGTTTTTAACCATAATTTTAAAATCTAAATTTCTACTTCTATAATTAAAGTAAAGTAGATTTCTTTCTCCTAATATTATTTCATTAGGACTTATTATTTTTTTCCCTTTTATAAAATTATTTAAAAATCCCATAGATATTATAATAGCAGCTATTCTAAAATCATCTTCATTTATTATTATATCTTCAATAACTCCCATTAAAACGCCCTCTATATCTATAACCTCTAAATGCTTTATATCATTAAAACTTAAATACTTTCCTCTTCCTAATTTTTTTACTACCATATTTTTATTTATTGATATTATATCTTCTACAAGCACTATATTATTTTTATTTAATATTTTATAAGAACTTACACAAAAACCTACAATTTTTTCTTCATTAAAATCTATTAATATATCTTTTATAAAACCTGCTTTTTTACCATTACTATAGTATACATTCATATATTTAAAATATTTGCTTCTATACATATTTACCCCACTTTATATTAATATTTTAAAATTAAAAACTTATGGTTTAATTGCCTACATCTTACCTTTAGTTTTATCAAAAAAATAAAAAATACCCTCTTTAACGAGGGTATTTTTAAAATATCTTATATAAAAATAATTTATTATGTTTTACAGCAATCTACATATCTATTAATGACCATGTACATGTTCGTGAATATGTTCAGAATGCGTCTTCATTTCCCATGGCTCTAAACCTTGAGATACTCTATATTCATTTATTGCTTTGTGTATAGCTTCTTCTGCAAGTACAGAACAATGCATTTTTACTGGTGGTAATCCTTCTAAAGCTTCTGCTACAGCTTTATTTGTAAGCTGCCATGCATCTTCTAAGTTTTTTCCCTTTATAAGTTCTGTGGCCATACTTGATGATGCTATAGCTGATGCACATCCAAAGGTCTTAAATTTTACATCTTTAATTATGTTATCTTCAACTTTTAAATATATTTTCATTATATCGCCACATTTAGCGTTTCCTACTTCGCCTATACCATTAGCATCCTCTATTTCTCCTACATTTCTAGGATTTCTAAAATGATCCATTACTTTTTCTGTATACATATTATTTTTCCTCCTTGTTTTTCATATAATCTTCCCAAAGTGGTGACATTTCTCTTCTTTGTTTTATTATTTTAGGAAGTACTTCTAATACATAATCTATATCTTCTTCTGTATTCTTATCTCCTAAGCTTAATCTTAAAGAACCATGAGCAACTTCATGTGGCAATCCTATAGATAAAAGCACATGGGATGGGTCTAAGGATGCTGAAGCACAAGCACTTCCTGTAGATCCAAATATGCCATTCATATCTAAATCTAATAATAAAGTTTCTCCTTCAATACCTATAAAGCTAATATTAACATTATTAGGTAATCTTTTGCTCATATCTCTAGGTCCATTTAATTTTACTTCAGGTATTCTTTTTTCAACTTCTTTTATTAGCTTTTCTCTTAAGTTAGCTAATTTTTTATTTTCCTCAGGCATATTTTCTATAGCTAATTCTATTGCTTTACCAAGTCCTACTATACCAGCTATATCTTCTGTACTAGCTCTCTTGCCTCTCTCTTGTCCCCCGCCATGAATTAAATTTTGTATTTTAACTCCATTTCTTATATATAGAGCACCTACTCCTTTAGGCCCATAAAATTTATGAGCAGACATAGATAATAAATCTATATTCATATCTTTTACATCTATATCTACATGACCTATAGCTTGAACTGCATCTGTATGGAAATAAATATTTTTTTCTTTGCATAATTTACCTATTTCTTTTATTGGCTCTATAGTTCCTATTTCATTGTTAGCAAACATTATAGAAACTAAAATGGTTTCATCTGTTATAGCAGTTTTTACATCCTCTACACTTACAAAACCTTCTTCATCTACTGGAAGATAAGTTACTTTGAAACCTTCTTTTTCTAAAAATTGTGCTGTATGTAATATAGCATGATGTTCTATTTTAGTAGTTATTATATGATTTCCTTTATTTTTATTAGCATAAGCTATACCTTTTAGGGCCCAGTTATCCGCTTCCGAACCACCACTTGTAAAGAATATTTCATTTTTTTCTGCATTCAATACCTTTGCTACTCTCTCTCTTGCTAGGTCTACAGCTTTTTTAGTTTTATCTGAGAAAGAATATAAAGAAGATGGGTTTCCAAAATTTTCAGTGAAGAATGGAAGCATTTCTTCTAATACCTCTGGTTTTGTATAAGTAGTAGCTGAATAATCCATATAAACTTGTTTATTCATTATTTTCACTCCTTTTAATTGGTGGATTTATTTTTCTATAGTCCTCTACCATATCTTGTAAGGTAGTTGATTCCATTATATTATCTAAACTTTTCTTTATCTTTGCCCACAAAAGCCTAGTTGCACAACAATCCACATTACCACAACTATCCTCTCCCTCTAAACAACTAGATATTTCTATAGGTCCTTCTAAAACCTCCATAATATCTGCTACGGTTATGTCCTTAGGATGCCTATTCAAAATATAGCCCCCTTGAGCTCCCCTTATGCTTTTTATAAGTTTAGCCTTTCTAAGTGGAGAAAATAGTTGTTCTAAATAATATTCAGATATATGTTGCCTTTCTGAAATATTTTTTATAGAAACTGGTTGCCCACCGTAGTTAATTGCCAAATCTACCATAGCCTTTACTCCATACCTACCCTTAGTTGACAACTTCATTTAATCACATCCTTTTAATGTTGACCACTTTACTATGATTTATTTTTATAATAGCAAACCTGAGTAAAACTGTCAACAATATTAATCAATTTTTTTGGAAAATTTTTTAATATAAAAAAGTATAGTCTTAATTTGTAACAGACTATACTAAAATATCCCTTTATTTATCTACTTTTTATATTTTCCCAATATTTTTTTAAATTTTCTTCATATTTATTATGTTGAGCTTTATAATATATCTTATCTTTCAACTCTTTAGGTAAATACTCTTGACTAACATAATGATTATTAAAATCATGGGGATATTTATACCCCCCTACCCCTAAATTTTTAGCACCATAATAATGGGAATCCTTTAGATGACCTGGCACATCTCCAAAATTAATATTTTCTAAATCTTTCATAGCATTTTTTATGGCTATGTACGCACTATTTGATTTTGGCAAGGTAGCTAAATATATTGTAATTTCAGATAAAATAATTTGTGCCTCAGGAAATCCTACTTTTAAAGCTAACTCTATACCAGAATTCACAATAGTTAATGCATTAGGATAAGCTAATCCAATATCCTCTGCTGCCATTACTGATAACCTTCTTGTAATAGATGTCATATCTCCACTTTTTATAAGTCTTGCTAAATAATGAACTGCTGCATCAGCGTCACTTCCTCTTATACTCTTTTGGAAAGCACTTAAAATGTTATAATATTCATCTCCTGTAGCATCTGCTCTAATGTTAGACTGTTCTAAGGATTCTATATAGTCCAATGTAATTTCTATATTAAATCCACAGTGAGAATTTACAGCTAATTCTAAAATATTATAAGCTTTTCTATAATCTCCCTGACATATCTCACCTATATATTCTAAAGCTTCATCAGTATACTTTATATTTATACCCTTATCTATTAATTTGCTTATGGCCTTTTTTAAACCTAAAATAATCTCCTCTTTATTAAGTGGTTTAAATTGAAATATATTGCATCTACTCAAAATAGCTTTATGTATAACGAAATAAGGATTTTCAGTAGTGCTAGCTATTAATACCACTCTTCCATCCTCTATAAACTCTAATAAAGCCTGTTGTTGCTTTTTAGTAAAATGTTGCAGCTCATCTATATACAACACAACACCACTATAGTTTAACAAACTGTTTATGCTAGAAGTTATTTCTTGAATATCCTTAATAGATGCTGTAGTAGCATTTAATCTATAAAATTTTTTGTCCACATAATTTGCCATAATATTAGCTAAAGTAGTTTTACCTGTACCTGGTGGTCCATAAAATATAGAATTACATATGGATTTATTTTTCATTAAATTATACAAAGGCTTATTCTCAGATAGTATATGCTTTTGCCCTACAAAATCTTCTAATTTGTTAGGTCTCATTAAATCTGCTAAAGGTCTCATGCTCTCACCTCACTAAAAAAGACTTTAACTCTCATTGTAAGTTAAAGTCCTTGTTTTATCAAGTTATAAAGTAAAACTTGTTAACAAAATGAATTGGTTTATGAGTGTATTTTTTATATTTGTGCCTTTAAAATTAAATCTATTTAATTTTAAGATACATACTCTCTAATCAATTCTATTTATCATATTCAGGTCTTCTATTTTTATAATACACAACCTTTAAATTACAATAGTCCGCAATTTCTTTTCCAAAACTTAGTCTATTTCCTATGTCTTTAGCATTGTGAGAATCAGAACCTAAAGTAACTGTCCTTCCTCCTAGTTCATAAAATCTCTTATATATTTTAACTAAATTTGTTGCAGCTCTTTTATCATTTAATCTTCTTGTATTGATTTCCATAGATTTTTCTTTTTCTACTATAACCTTTAAAACTTCGTCTATATCCTCTTTAAAAATATCATAATTTATCTCAGGATCTTCATAATTAGCATATCTTGAAATATAATCTATATGTCCTAAACTATCTACAAAATCATACTTTGCTAAATTATAGCTCATATTTTTAAAATAAATATGAAAAGCTTCCTCTTTACTCTTATCCTTATAAAATTCATCTAAATATAAATCAATTTTATCTATTAAATGAATAGAACCTATTACATAATCAAATTCTCCACTATTAATTACTTCTTTTCCTTCTTCTATAAGATCTCTTTCCATTCCTAATTCTATACCTAAAAGAAGTTTGCCGCTTCTATATTTGTTATACTTCTCAAAATAAGAAGGTACATGGAAACAAAATTTATTTTCATCCTTTAATCCTAAATCCATATGTTCTGTTACTATTATACCTAAATTATTATCTTTAGAAGCCTTTATAGCTTCACCTATGGTCATTTTAGAATCTGTAGAAAACTTCGTATGTAAATGTGTATCAAACATTTTTCCACCTCTTTTATAATATTCAATTAAACATAGTATAAATAAAAAATAATTTTAAAATTAATATCTATATTATAACATTATAATTTAAATTTTTATCATACTAAAATACATTTTAATAAGGGAAATACATTTAACTTATAAAAGCTACTACTAAAGGTATAGTTATAACAGACAAAATAGTAGTTATAAATACACACTTAGCTGCCAAAACCACATCCCCATCATATTCTTCTGCAAGCACAGTAGCTAATACCGCTGTAGGCATAGCTTCTAATATTACGCATATTTCTAGTAAAAGCTTGTCAGCTTTTACTACAATCATTAAAATATAAACTAAAGCAGGTATTATTATAAGTCTAACAAAAGAGCCATAATAAGCCTCCGTTCCTGAAAAAATCTCCTTTATATTTATATCTGCAAGCATGGAACCCACTATTATCATAGATAAAGGAGTAGTCATAGATCCAACATATTGTAAAGCTGTATTTATAGGTATAGGAATAGAAATTGAAAATACAAGTATAAACATACCTAATACTGTAGCAATTATACCAGGATGTTTTAATATACCCTTTAAGTTTTTAACATCTCTTTCTCCTGTATATATCATGATACCTGCAGACAACATAAATATATTAAAGGGTATGCCAAAAATAGAAGCATAAAATACTCCAACCTTACCATATAAAGCTTCTATTACAGGATACCCCATAAATGCACTATTAGAAAATATAGTAGAAAACATAAGTACCTTTCTAGCTCTTTCATTATACTTTACAAAAAACAAACCACTTATTAGTAGTAAAGCTATATGTATAATTATTGAATATATAAAAAACATCTTAGCGTTTTTTATCATATCTCCAGTAAAATTATAGTTAAAAGAAGAAACAATAAGACAAGGTAAAGTAACTTTAACTAAAAGATCTGAAAGTTTTTTATTTGCTTCTTCATTTAAAATTTTTCTTTTGCCACAAATAACTCCTATGCCCATTATTATAGAAAGAATTAAAACCTGATTAATAATATTACTCTTCAAAAGAACCCCCCCCATATTTTAAATTAATATAAACATTTAATTATTTTCAAAAGAAAAATCCCCCTCTTTGCTATTATACTAAAAAGGAGGATTTTTTTATATGTTACTTATATATTATTTCCTATAAAACATAATGCAAGCATTCCATCTCCACAATGAGCTCCCATACCAATACCTAATTCATTAATTATAAAATTCTTTGTACCAAACTCTTCTATTACCATTTCTTTCAATTTTTCTGCTTCTTCTGCACAATGTCCATGAACTATACCTATTAAAACATCTTCATGATTTGTACAATTTTCCTTGAATCTATCTAAAAGATATCTTATAGCTTTTTTACTTCCTCTTATGTTAGTTATATTTTTTAAAGTGCCATCTTTCTCTATGTGTATAATGGGCCTTATATTTAATAAAGTTCCTATAGTTGCAGAGGTTGCTGATACTCTTCCTCCTCTTTTTAAATGGGTCAAATTCTCCACCATAAACCAATGATTAACTTTATCCTTATTTTCATTTACCCATTTTACTATTTCCTCTTTACTTTTACCCTCTTTAGCCATTTGAACCGCATTATATACCAATAATCCCTGTCCTATAGAGGAACATTTTGTATCTATTATAGTTATATCTGCCTTTTTATTTTGTGCTAATATCTCTTCTCTTGCCATCTTAGCACTATTTACAGTACCACTTAATCCGGATGACATAGCTATATATATTATAGGTCTCTCTTCTTTCAATAATTCTTTAAATTTTTCTTCAAACCTATATTCATTAATTTGACTGGTAGAAGGCATTTCACCCTTTTTAATACCTGTATAAAATTCTTCATAGGATAATGTCTTTCCAAAATCATCTTCCCAGTCTTTTCCTTTAAAATTACACATAAGTCCTAAAAAAGGTATATTATTTTCATCTATAAAATTTCTTGGTAAATCACAACTAGCATCCGTAAAAATTATTGGAACCATAGTCTCACTCCTTATTTATAGTACTTTGTAGCACTGGTATATTTAATTATTAAAAACAAAAAATAAATCCATCAATTATAATTATATTCTATAAACTTCTTTTATATCCTTTATAATAAAGATATGTTTAGATAATTTTAAGAACTGCTAAAATAAAAACAACTATAAATATACCTAACATGAAAGAAAATTTCAAGATAAATTTTAAAATTTCATTATATTATAAAATAGTTTTACTATCATCTATAAGTATTATTTATAAGTCCACTGGTAAATTTGTGATATAATTAAAAATGTAAGTAAGATTTATTTTAGGAGGCTAAAAATATGACTAAAATAATTGATTGTAAAGGACTAAAATGTCCTCAACCTGTAATCAATACAAAAAAATATTTTGATTCTATAGAAGAAGGACAAGCTACTACTATAGTAGATAATGAAGTTGCTAAAAATAATATTATAAAGCTTGCTGAAAAAAATGGTTTTAAAAGCGAAGTAGAAGAAAAGGATTCTTTATATTACATAACTATGACCAAAGAACATTGTGTTGCTTGTGAAGCAATTTTATCAAACGAAAAAAAATTAGTTATGGTTATTTCTAAAAATGTTCTTGGTGGTGGAGATGATAAATTAGGAACTGCTCTAATGAAGAGTTATTTATATGCTTTATCTGAAAGTGATAAACTTCCTTCTCATTTATTATTTTTAAATGGTGGAGTTAAACTTACAATAGAAGGTTCTGAATGCCTTGAAAGTATACAATCCCTAAAAGATAAAGGTGTTACTATACTAAGTTGTGGAACTTGTCTTGATTTTTATGGTATAAAAGATAAACTTAAAGTTGGAGAAATAACAAATATGTACACTATAGTAGAAGAAATGACTTCTGCAGATAATACTATATTCATCTAAATAAAATTTGTTTGTATAACTTATAATTATGTAACCTCCATAAACCCACACTGTCATAATTATAAGTATATAATAAAAGCAGGAATTAAAAATTCCTGCTTTTTAATTTACATTAAACTGTATGAAACTCCTATTTACATAAGAGTAAGCGACTCACACCAAATCGTAGATTTGGGTTCGCTGCTTATATTTCTATTTCTTTACCTACTTTATTTTTTAAGGCCTTTTCATATATTTTATATGCTGTTACCACATCTTGAACGGCAATACCTACAGATTTAAATAAAGTTATTTCATTCTCACTTTTTCTTCCCTCTATAGTTTTTGAAATAACCTGTCCTAATTCTCCAGTAACTATATCTTCTTTTATAACCCCTTTTTCTAAAGGTATTATAAAATCTCCTGCTTCACTTAAAACAGCGTCTTTTGAATCTAAATATATTTTATCTGCCTTAGATATAATATATTCATCAATTTCTTGCATATGTTTCATATAGGATCCTACGCCATTTATATGTGCTCCTTTTTTAACCTTTTTCCCATCAAAAACTGGTGAGGTAGCTGTAGTTACTACTGTTATAACATCTGCATCTTCAATAGCCTCATCTGAACTAGTTACTCCTATTATTTCTGCACCAAAATGACTTAATTTTTCTTTAGCCTCTTCTACAAAAGCTTTTACATTTTGGAAATTTCTACTATAAACCTTTACTATTTCTAAATTTCTAGCTGCTAATAAAGCTTCTAGCTGACATAAAGCTTGACCACCTGTACCTATTAAAGCTCCTATTTTCGAATCTTCTTTAGCCAAAATGTCTGTAGCTGCTCCAGCAGATGCTCCAGTTCTAAGCTGAGTTAAATAAGTTCCATCCATTATAGCTGAAACTTCTCCTGTTTTTCCATCTAACAGTATCATTTGAGCTGGCACTGCTGGTTTTCCTAGTTTAACATTTTCAGGGAATACAGATACTATCTTAATTCCTGCTGTATCTAATTCCTCAACATAAGCTGGCATAAAAAGACTTGTTCCTTTATATTTAGGTATATTTATATTTGTTCTTAATGGAACTTCAGCTTCCTTAGTTGAATAAAGCCTAAAAGCTTCTTTATCTGCCTCTATAGCATCCCTCATTGTAAATACTTTTTTAATATCTTCTGCTGTTAAAATAAGCATAAAAATACCTCCATAATATAATATTAAACTCTTATATATATAATATTACATTATGGAGTATTATTAAATAGGAATATTAGTTTTTTACTATATTATATTAGTTAATAAAGTTTCACTTAATTATATATTACTAGCCTTTCTATCTGCTACTGCCTGTTTTAATAGGAAATTTTCATTATAGTCTTTAAGTTCTTTTTGAACTAATTTAGCTAAAGCTATTAAAGCTATTAAATTTGGTATAACCATTAATCCATTAAAAGTATCCGCTAATTGCCATACTAGTGGTACATCTAAAACAGTACCCAATACTAAAGAAATTAGGTATATGGCAGTATATGGCTTCATTCCTTTTTTTCCAAATATAAATTTAACATTTAAAGCACCAAAGAAATACCATCCTATCATAGTTGAGAATGCAAAGAAGAATAAACTGATAGCCACAAAGGAATTACCAAATCCTCCAAAACCATTTACAAAAGCCTTTTGTGTTAATTCTATACCTGTAGTTTTACCATCTAAAGCTCCACTTGTAAGTATAACAAAGGCTGTACAGTTTAATATTACGAATATATCTATAAAAACTCCGAACATAGCAACTAATCCTTGTTGTACTGGATGCTTAACATTTGCAATTGCATGAGCATGAGGTGTAGAACCCATACCAGCTTCATTTGAAAATAAACCTCTAGATACACCATATCTCATAGCTTCTCTTACAGATGCACCTATAAGACCACCTGTAGCAGCTCTTGGATTAAAAGCTCCTACAAATATCATCTTAAGAGCTGGTATTATATTATTGTAATTTTTAAATATAATTATTAAACTCCCTAGTATAAATAATGCTCCCATTATAGGTATTAGTTTTTCTGTAACTGATGCTATACGTTGTATTCCACCTATAACTATCATAGCTGTAAGAACAACTAACACTATTCCTGTAATTAAAGTTGGAATATTATAGGCTTTGTTCATTGATATAGAAATAGAATTTGACTGAACCATATCTCCTGTTAAACAGGCTGATACCATCATAGCAAAAGCAAAAAATTTAGCTAGTTTTTTACTACCTAGTCCATCTCTTATATAATAAGCTGGTCCTCCTAATACTTCACCATCTTCATCCTTAATTTTGTATTTTTGAGCTAAAACAGCCTCTGCAAATATAGTACCCATACCAAAAAAGGAACTAATCCACATCCAAAATATAGCTCCAGGCCCCCCTGCTGCTATAGCCGTTGCAGACCCAGCTAAAATTCCTGTTCCTACCTGTGCTGCTACTGCAGTAGCTAATGCTTGGAATGAACTAATCCCATCATCATTATCACTTTTAGTAAATACTTGTTTAAACATTGCCTTAAACTTCTTAACTTGTACAAAACCTAATTTAAAAGTAAAAAATATTCCTGCACCACATAAAAAAAACATTAATATATAGGTCCATAGCACGTTGTTGATATTTTCAAAAATATTTAGTAAAAATTCCATAAACTTCTCCCCTTTTTATGTATATCTTAAAATGTATTAGGATCAAATCCTCATTGTAAATGTTATCATTTTTCAAATATTAAGTAAAACTAGTATTTATATCTTTATTCTTTATTTAAAATAATTACCTTTGAATATTTTGAATTTACTGCATAATAATCTTAAAACCTTCAACCAATTGCATTCACAATAATCCTAACCAACTATAATTGTTAAAAAATATACATTTATGAATATTTTAAAATATATTATTTCATATTTATTAACAATCTATTTTATAACTGTGCATTGCTAAATTATAATTGCAAAGAATTTTTTCATTAAAATTATAATTTAAAATAATATTTAATAAATAAATTTTAATTACTCATTAAAAATTTTATATTATACTGTCTTATTTTTAGCTTTATATAATTTTTTTCACTTAATATAAATATATTTACAAATATATTTATGATTTTTCCATATATGTTTTTTATTATCTATTCACAAAGATAAAACTATTTTTATCAATATGCTTTATAAAAATATAACAAAGTATTCAGAAGATTTTAAAAATATCATAATTTTAATCCTACTTTTTTTTAATTTTTGCAAATAAAAAAATATCTCTAACATAATAAATTTACATAATATTATGTTAAGAGATATTTTATTTTAGTACATATTTTTCATTGTTAACATTCTACTAACTCTTTAAATAATTTTTTCTAAATTTTATCCTATATAGGCAATTTTTTTACTAAAGGTTTATCTAAAGTTAATAATTATTTTATAGAGAAATTATTTTCATAATCCTTAAGTTCTTTCTTAACTAATTTAGCTAAAGCTATTAATGCTATTAAATTAGGTATTACCATAAATCCATTGAAGGTATCTGCTAATTGCCATACTAATGGTACATCTAAAACTGTTCCTACTACTAAGGCTACAAGGAATAATACTACATAAGGCTTTGTTCCTTTATCCCCAAATATAAACTTAACATTTAATAATCCAAAGAAATACCATCCGATTATTGTTGAAAAAGCGAAGAAGAATAAGCTTATTGCTACAAATATATTACCAAAATGTCCAAAACCATTTATAAAAGCCTGTTGAGTTAACTCTATACCTGTAGTCTTTCCATCTAGGGCTCCAGTTGTTAAAATTACCATAGCTGTACAAGTTAAAACAACAAAGGTATCAATAAATAATCCAAACATAGCTACAAGACCTTGTTGAGCTGGATGCTTAACATCTGCCACAGCATGAGCATGCGGAGTAGAACCCATACCGGCTTCATTAGAAAATAATCCTCTAGATATTCCATATCTCATAGCTTCCCTTACAGATACACCTATAAGACCTCCTGTAGCTGCTTTAGGATTAAATGCTCCTACAAATATCATTTTAAAGGCTGGTCCTATATTATCATAATTAATTCCTATTATTATTAAACTTCCTATGATAAAAAATAAAGCCATAATAGGAACTAATTTTTCTGTAACTGATGCTATTCTTTGTATTCCTCCAAGAACTATTAACGCAGTAAGTATTGCTACTATTATACCTACAACTATATTGGGAACTCCAAAGGCTTTATTTACAGATATACCAATTGAATTGGATTGTACCATATCACCAGTTAAACAAGCTGATACCATCATTGAAAAAGCAAAGAATGCAGCTAATTTCTTACTACCAAATCCATCCCTTATATAATAAGCTGGTCCACCAAGTACTTCTCCATTATCTTTTTTCACTTTATATTTTTGGGCTAAAATTGCTTCTGAGAATATAGTTCCCATACCAAAGAAAGCACTAACCCACATCCAAAATATAGCTCCTGGGCCTCCAGCAGCTATAGCTGTAGCAGCCCCTGCCAAGTTTCCCGTTCCAACCTGTGCCGCCACTGCTGTAGCCAAAGCTTGGAAAGATGTTATACCTGAATCTTTATTTTGATTTTTTGAAAAAACCTGTTTAAACATGGCTTTAAATTTTCTTACTTGTACAAATTTTAAATTAAAAGTAAAAAATATTCCTGCCCCAAATAAAAAGAACATTAAAATATAACTCCAAAGTATATTGTTAAAACCTTCAACAATTTTTAATAAGTCCATAAAAACCCTCCTTTGTTTTAATACGCTCCTAAAAAATCTCTTTTATTTATTGTAAATGTTATCATCTTTTAATTTCTTGGTAAAACCTCTTTTTAGCTCAAATTAGGTTATTTACTCAAAATAAGTCTAAGTTTTTTTAATTTACTGTATATTGATTTGTTTATTTTAAAATCTTGCAGTATAAAGTTATTTTTACTATATTCTTGTTAAAACATATACATAATTGCAATTTCATATTTGTATAATTGCGTATATTTCAAATAAAATTTACCACATTTTATTTAATGAATAATTTAACAAATAAACAAAATATTATGTAACAAATTTTCAACCATATCTATATATTAATACTGTAGAAATTTTTAGTGAGGTTTTATTATGTTTGATTTGCCTTGTTTTGATGAAAACAAAGTAAAATTTAGAAAAAGTGATGAAAAATCACATGTTAGAATTCTTCACGCATCCCCCGATGCTCCTGCCGTAGATATATATATAAACGATAACTTAATATATAAAGGACTATCTTATAAAGGCTTTACTGAGTATATGCCTTTAACATCTACGATTTATAACATAAAACTATTTCCTACTGGTAAAAAGGATGTACCCCTTATAAATAAATTTTTTTTCATTCCACCAAACTCTATATATACAATAGCAGCTACAGGACTCCTTAAAGATATAGCTTTGTTTCCTATACTTGATAAAAAATTAGACAACAAAGATCCAAACAAGGCCTATGTACGTTTTGTGCATCTTTCTCCTAATGCTCCAAAGGTAGATTTTTATATGAATAGTAAAGAAATATTTAATAATATAGGCTATAAAAACATAACAGATTACTCACCTGTAGATCCTAAAAATTATACAATAACCCTAAAGTTTGCTAATACAGAAAATACAGTATTAACATCTCCAAATGCTAATTTAAAAGCTAATAAATATTATACTGTTTATGCTGTAGGATTAGCTAATGGTAAACCTTCCCTAGAAGTTTTAATTCCTCTTGATGGTAACTCATATATAAAATAATTCTTAGCTTTATATAAAATTTAAATATTTTTTGAAAAGCAAACACCCTATTTAGTTATAATATTTCATTAACTAAATAGGGTGTTATTTACTTTATAAAAAACTTTTTTAGCTTCTACATAATTTTTTACCGATATATTTATTTAAGTATTACTTCTCCTGTTTTATTATCTACCTCTATATTTACTTCGAATATATCTTTAATATAGCTTTGTGGCAGCATTAATTCATTATTTCTAATTCTTATATTCTTATCTATTTTTCTGTTTAGATTTGTTGAACTATTTTCTATAAAAATTACTTCTTCATTAGCTTTAATATTCTTATCCATTACCTTTATAATTATACTATATTCATCATCATTATATAGCTTTATTCCCAAGGAATCTGCCACATATTTTAAAGGTAAATATACATTGTTATTTTCGTCCTTAAAAGGACTTACAGTCATTAAAAATTCTTTTTTAGAAACCTTACTTTTCTTGTATTTATTCTTGTTTATTTTAAAAACTACTTTACCATATTTGTGATGATACATGAATTTTGCAGCGTTTAAAAGGAGATCAACTAGACTAAAAGATAACAAACCTATAAAGCTGTATAAAATAATTTTCACCATATCACCTCTTCATTATTATAAAAAATAAATTTAAACTACACATTATATAGTATTAAATTCTACTTTTATCTGATTTAATTATAATATCCTGGTTAGTATTTTGTCAATTAAAAATATTAAGAAATTAAAATATATTGAAAAAAATTGGTTGCTTTTTACAATACAACATATATACATAAGTAAAAAAGTGTATTTCCAAATAAACCAGATTTAATTTTAAAGTCACAAAGATAAAAAATACACATAATAAACCACTTCATTTAACTAATATGTTTATTACGTGTATTTTTTATCTTTGCTATATTAAAATTAAGCCTAGTTTCAGATACCTTTTTTAAAGCTATAAATAAAATTTATTTAAAATATTTTATTCCCGCATCAAATATTTTTTGATCCTTATTACCTGATACATTTTTTAGTGTTCCATAGCCTATTCTTTCTGAATGTGCCATTTTACCAAGAATCCTACCATCAGGACTGCAAATACCTTCTACACCAAATACAGATCCATTGGGATTATATTTTATATCAGAAGTAACATTTCCATTAACATCTACATATTGAGTAACTATTTGGCCATTATCTATTAATTTTTTCATTACATTATCTTTAGCATAAAATTTACCTTCTCCATGGGATATAGGTATTGCATGTATATCTCCTACTTCCACATTATTAAACCAAGGTGATAAATTAGAAACCACTTTAGTATAAGCTATTTTGGATTGGTGTCTTCCTATATCATTATAAGTTAGTGTTGGACAACTTTCATCTATATCACGTATTTCCCCAAAAGGTACTAACCCTAATTTTATTAAAGCTTGGAATCCATTGCATATACCTAGCATCAATCCATCTTTAACCTTTAGAAATTCCATAACTGAATCTTTAATTTTTTCATTTCTAAATATAGTTGCTATAAACTTACCAGAACCTTCTGGTTCATCACCTGCACTAAATCCACCAGGTAACATAATTATATTAGATTGTTTTATTTTAGAACTTAAATTATCTATAGATTCCTTTATATTGTCTGAACTCATATTATTAAATACAACTAATTCTACCTCTCCACCAGCTTTTTCAAAGGCCCTTTTAGAATCATATTCACAATTAGTACCTGGGAATACTGGAATTAGAATCTTTGGTTTAGGAACTTTTATGCTTGGGGATTTTTTATTTTTCTTTTTATATAGTGGTATGTCTAAATCTTTCTTATATTCTTTCTCTACTTTCCATACAAATACATTCTCTAGAGTACTTTCAAATTCTTTGTAACATTGATCTAATAATATTTCCTCCTCTAAAATTTCTATAGAAGCTCTTTCAGTAGTATCACCTATTATTTTATAATCTATTTCTTTTAATAGGTTTAAATCAAAGTTTTTATTAACCTCTAATATTATTGATCCATAGTCTCTCGAAAATAATTCTTCTTTTTCTAAATTCTTTAACTTTGCCCCTATATTATTTCCAAAACACATTTTACTTATAGCTTCTGAAATTCCTCCAAATTTAATAGTAGAGGCCGCTAGAACATTACCTGTTCCTATAGCTTCATATACTTTTTCATAATTTTCCTTAAGAATATTAAAATCTGGGATTTCTTCTTTATTTCTTTTAGCTTTTATATATAAAATAACACTTCCTACTTCTTTAAATTCTGAGGATATTATTCTATTCACATTTGTAACTCCTACTGCAAAGGATACTAAAGTTGGTGGTACATTCATATCTTTAAAAGTTCCTGACATACTATCCTTTCCACCTATAGCTGCAATAGAAAATTCTCTTTGAGCCTTTAGTGCTCCTAAAAGAGCCGCTAATGGTTTTCCCCATTTTTCTTCTTTATTTTCTAGTTTTTCAAAATACTCTTGGAAAGTAAGTCTTATTTTTTTATAGTCTATCCCCATAGCTACAGCTTTAGTTACAGATTCTATAACAGCATACATTGCTCCATGGAAAGGACTCCATTTAGATATTTTAGGATTAAATCCATAAGTCATAACTGTAGCTGTAGTAGTATCTCCTTCTAATACTGGAAGTTTAGCTGCCATACCCTCCTGTGGAGTTTTCTGATATTTACCTCCTAAGGGCATTATAACGGTACCAGCTCCTACTGTACTATCAAACATTTCTACTAATCCTTTTTGACTACATACATTTAAATCTTTTATATTTTCAATCCATTTATCCTTTATATTTTCTTTAGAACCTATAACTATTTTTTGAAAATAGCTTTCTTTTTCTGGAGTATTTATATACGCCTTAGTCTTTTGCACCACCCCATTAGTATTTAAAAATTCTCTGTCCAAATCAACTATAATATTATCTTTCCATAGCATCTTAAGTCTTTTTTCTTGTTTAACTTCTGCAACTACTGTAGCCTCTAGGTTTTCTTCTTCTGAAAATTTAATAAATCTTTCTCTATCTTCCTTTGAAATTACCACTGCCATACGTTCCTGTGATTCTGATATAGCTAATTCTGTTCCATCTAAGCCTTCATATTTTTTAGGGACTTTATTTAAATCTATGTAAAGACCTTCTGTAAGTTCCCCAATAGCTACAGATACTCCGCCAGCTCCAAAATCATTACATCTTTTTATCATAGTACTTACTTCTTTATTTCTAAAAAGTCTTTGAATTTTTCTTTCTGTTGGTGCATTTCCTTTTTGTACCTCTGAACCACAGTTTTCTATAGATGATTCTGTATGTTTTTTAGAAGAACCAGTAGCACCTCCTATACCATCTCTACCTGTTCTTCCTCCTAATAATATAACTATATCTGAAGGTTTAGGTTCTTTTCTAATTACATTTTCCATAGGCGCTGCACCAATAACTGCACCAATTTCCATTCTTTTAGCCATATAACCTTCATCATATATTTCTGAAACTTGACCTGTAGCTAAACCTATCTGATTTCCATAAGAACTATATCCATGAGCTGCTTCAGTAGTTATTTTCTTTTGAGGAAGTTTTCCTTCTAAGGTATCTTCTATATTTTGTCTTGGATCTGCACTACCTGTAACCCTCATAGCTTGATATACGTAAACTCTTCCAGAAAGAGGATCTCTTATAGCACCTCCAACACAAGTAGCTGCTCCACCAAAAGGTTCTATTTCTGTAGGATGGTTATGAGTTTCATTTTTAAACATAACAAGCCATTTTTCTGTTTTACCATCTATTTCAGCATCTACAACTATGCTACAAGCATTAATTTCTGGAGACACATCTAAATCCTCCATTAATCCTTTTTTTCTTAACTCTTTTGCTGCTATAGTAGCTATATCCATAAGACATGTAGCTTTTTCTTTTGCATGTACAAAGCCTTTAATATTTTTATACTCTTCATAAGTTTCCTTTATTGCATTAGAATATAATCCTTCTTCTATTTTTATATCCTCTATTTCTGTCATAAAGGTTGTATGTCTACAATGATCTGACCAATAAGTATCTATAACTTTAATTTCTGTTATAGTAGGATTTCTTTTTTCTTCATTTTTAAAATATTCTCTGCAAAATTTTAAATCTTCAAAGGTCATAGCTAAATTTCTATCTTGTAAAAATTCTTTCAATTCTTTTTCACTTAGATCTATAAATCCATCTAATACTTCTACAGACTGTACTTCTAACTGTACATCTACTAAGGAATTAGGCTTTTCAAGCTGTGCTTCCCTTGAATCTACTTTATTTATGCAATATTCTTTTATTTTTTCTAGTTCTTCTTTTGTTATATTCCCCTTTATAACAAAAACTTTACTATACTTTACAATAGCTCCTTGTTTTTGAGTAAGTATTTCTATACATTGAGCCGCAGAATCTGCCCTTTGATCATATTGACCTGGTAAATATTCTACTGAAAAAATCTTATCCTCACTATCATAAGAAAATTTTTCTTCATATAGCTCATCTACAGTCTTTTCTGAAAATATATTATACTTAGCCAAATTATATTCCTCATCACTTATACCACTTATATTATATTTATTTAAAATTCTTACATCTTTTATATTTTTCATATTTAGGCTTAACTTAAAATTATCTAATATTTTTTTACTTTCCACCCTAAATTGCGGTTTTTTTTCTACGAATAATGTTTTTATTTCATTCCCCACTTCTATCCCTCTTTCCGAATATTTTTTTAAATTTCTTTTTTATAATTCGTGTTAAATTAATTATATCATAGGTTATCTCAAAATAATAGGTTGTTTTATCTTTAAAATCTATTATTTTATGAACTATATATAAAAAAACTACTCCCATTCATATTTTCTTGGTAGTAGTTTATAATTATTTTATATTAAAGTATATTCTAACATTTTAACTCTTTTTTATACTTAGCTACTAAAACAACTGAAATAACAAAAGTAATAAAATCTGATAAAGGTTGAACATACAATATACCCTTTATCCCCAACATCTTAGACATTATTAAAATTAAAGGTATATATATATAACCCTGCCTGGATGAAGTAATTAAAGTAGCTTCTTTGAATTTATGTGTACTTTGTAAGAACATACCCGTTATAGTAATATATCCTATAAGTGGTAAAGTGATTGATTGTATACTTAAAACTTGTGAACCTATATTAATTATCTCATTATCATTTCTAAACAACATTACCATATTTTCGCTGTACATTAAAAATATTATAGAAATAAAAGCCATAAATATTATAGCTGATCTTAATGTAAATTTTAAAGCTTTCTCTACTCGTTCATATAACTTAGCACCATAATTAAATATACACACAGGCTGAAATCCATGTCCAAGCCCTACCATAAGATAAGTTCCTGCAAGCACTAATCTATTAACTATAGTAAAAGAAGCTATATATTCTTCGCCAAAAATTTTTAATTCATTATTCAAAAGCATAAGAGATATTCCTATAAAAATTTCTCTTGTAAAATTCGGTATCCCTCCTCCATAAAGCTCAGACAATATTTTTTTATTTATAGAAAAATTTTTTAGATTAAATTTTATATTTTCTCTCATTCCACTAACTATAATTAAAATGATAAAGCTTATTATTTCTCCAATAATCGTGGCATACGCGGCTCCTTTAATTCCTAAATTAAAATAAAAAATAAAAATAGGATCCAGTATACAGTTAATTACTGCTCCAGATGCAATAGCAGCCGCCCCCAAACTTGGATTTCCTTGTAATCTAAATTGATTATTCATCGTCAAAGCTGAAATCATAAACGGGGTACCTATTAATAGTATTAAAAGATATTCTTTCGTTGAAAATAAAAGAGAATTAGTGGCTCCTAAAAAAAGTGCTAATTCATTTAAATACAGTTCCCCAAAGATCATTATAATTGTCCCTGTGAGAAATGATATAACAAGACCATCTATTGCCATTTTTGATGACTCTGTTCTATTTTTTTTACTTTCCATTCTTGACATATAATTTCCTGAACCGTGTCCATATAAAAGTCCAAAGGCCTGGGTAACACTCATAAATGAAAATGCCAGCCCTACTGATGCTGTAGATATTGTATCGATCTTGGATATAAAATAAGTATCTGCTAAACTGTATGCAATTCCTATTAGCATTGCCATTGTAGACGGTATAGCCATTTTCAATATTAATTTAGGAATTGGCGTCTTAGTAAGTTTTTCAAATTTCTCCTGTTTTTCTTCTATATTCTTTGTCATATTATTTCCTCTGATAATCGCTTTACAATACCATTATTTCCGTCTACTAATATATAGTCTCCATCTGATAAATTTACTGTGGCATTTCCAACACCCAATACTGCTGGTATATTATATTCACGTGCAACGATAGCTGCATGAGATAAAGCTCCCCCTGTATCTGAAACAACTCCTTTTGCTATTTTAAAAAGAGGGGTCCACTCAGGATCAGTGTATGGACATATAAGAATATTATCTTCTTTCAGTTTATCAAATTCAGTATGATTTTTTATAATACAAACTCTACCTCTCACTAAACCTGAACTTCCACTTATTCCCTTAAAAATATTTTTCTCATTATCGTAAAAAGCATCTAATGTCATCTGCTCCCAAAGTTCTTCAGCCTCTCTACGGTGATTTTTCCTATATGAAATCAATTCTCTACATTCATGCTCTAACTTACCAATAGCTATTACTTTTCTTAAATCTTGAAAAGACAAATAGAGCAAATCTTCTTTCTTTGTATTTAACAAAGCTTCTATTCGTTTTAAAATCACCCTCAATAATCCAAATCCTGTTTCCCAAAGATATTGACTTTCCTCACGTCTAACATGAGCTAGTCTATAATAAGTAATATCTGCCATTGTTTTCTTAAATCTTTTTGTACCTTTACTTTCCTCCAACTCTTTCAATATACCCATGTATTTTCCAGATTTGTTTTCTTTATATTCTTTATTCTCTGAAATGGTTATTTTAAGAAGTTTTATAAATCTATTTGGTTCCTCATTCCAAGAAGATGAAGAGAATGGAATACAGCAATAATTAGACTTCCAACCATATTTATTAAAAAACTCTTTTATTTCTATTGAATCGTAATCATATTTTTCTTTTATAAATGCATAGCTTGCCCCTTCTATTAAATCCTTTATTAATTCTTTATTTCTTGATAAAGTTTTTGATAAAATATCAATATCCTTATTCATATCTACTGTTACATAATCTAAATCTGATAAGAGATCATACTCTGTATAATTTGGATTTATAGATTTAAGTTCTTTATCAAGTTTTTCACCAATAATAACAGATGGAAAAAGAAAATATCTAAATCTTGCAAAAGAAATTCTTTTATGAATTGAAATAATATCACTCATGTATTTATCTACATCACAAAGAGAAAATTTATAACTATTTTCATTTATATTTTGTTCTATTACTTTGAGTTCTTTTTTACAAGAATCTAAAATTTTTTCTCCATATTCAATATTCTTTTCATTATTTTTATATTCATTATAAACTTTAAAAAAGCGTAAAACTTTTGGATTTACTTTCCACCTAATTTTATTCATATGGATTATACCCATATTATCCATATATATAGGACTTTCTATTTTTAGTCCTACATCCTTAAAAAGTTCAAATTTCATATTTTGCAATATCATTGCAATTTCATAATCTAGTGGATAACATGCAACTGGAAAATGTTCTATCATATTATTTAAATACTTTTTTTCTTTTTGTGAGTACTGCTTTCTGGTATTTTTATTCTGTTTTTTCTTTATAGTTGTAATTGGACGTGCCTGAAGAATATATACTTTTTTATTTTTAATTGCCCATTCTATATCCATAGGTTTTTTATATAAACCTTCTATCTTTAAAGCCATATCAAATAATTCTTTTAAATTTTCATTATGAAGACATCTTCTTTCTCTCATATCAAAAGAATTATTTACAACCACAGTTCCTTTATCCGAATATACAACTGAAATTTCCTTACTTCCAAGAGTAAAAGCTATTTCTTTACCATTTTTATCAAGAACATAATTATCTGGTGTAACTTTTCCTGACACTATGGCTTCCCCCAAATTATAAGATGCATCTATCATTATTTCTTTTTCAGCAGTTATTGGGTTAGATGTAAACATAACACCAGAAATATCCGATTCTATCATTTCTTGAATAACAACTGCTATACCAACATTCAAATGATCATATCCATTATTAGTTCTATATGAAAATGACCTAATGCTCCAAAGAGAAGAAAAGCACTTTTTTATTGATACAAATAAATCTTCCTTATTCATAATATTCAAATATGTCTCTTGTTGCCCTGCAAAACTTGCTTCCGGTAAATCTTCGGCTGTTGCCGAAGATCTTACTGCTAAGTGAATAGGTCTCTTAAATTTATTAAATCTACTCAATATATCTTCTTTTAAGTCCTTTGGAAACTCAGCTTTTAAGATTAAATTTCTTATCTCTTCAGTTTCATCCTCTATAGATAAAGTTTCTTTATCCATATTACTAATTTTTTGTTCTATTATTTCTAATATACCATTACTTTTCAAGAAATTTTTATATGCATTAGCTGTTATAATAAAGCCATCTGGAACAGGAATGCCACATGAAATCATTAGTCCTAAATTAGCCCCTTTTCCTCCTACAATATCAATTTGATTTTTCCGTGCATCTTTTATGCCAATAATATTTTTAGTATACATTTTTTCACCCCACTATATCTTTTAAATCAATTTTAGTCTTTTCAATATTCTCAACTATTTCATTCAGAGATATTGATTTATAAAGATCTACTGTAGCATCTAGTGATATACCATACTCCTCCTGTAAAATAACATATAATTGAATGATTACCATACTTGTAGCTCCCATTTCTGTTAAATCTACATCATCCATAATATCTTCAGTGTTAACATCCATTAGCTCCGATAGATATTTTTTAATTTGTTTTTTTAGTCCAATTTTTGTATTATTATCTATCATAATTATCATACTCCTTTTATATTAAATACCTCACCAACATCCCTATATTCTTCCAGAATGCGGATAGGATCTCCCTTTTGAGTAAATTCAATATTTATATTTAAAAATAGTACTTTTAATATTTTCTTTGAAATAGGAAGATTCTTATTTTTTTCCCTTATTAACTCAATAATATATTCTTTTGAAATGCGTTTATGTGTATTCCTATCAATGAACATAGTAGCCCTATTTTTATATTCTGATATAAAGTATACAATCCCTTTAGGCCTCATATCTTTAAAAAATTCTTCTAATTCTTCAGCATATATATTTTCTCCAGATTCATCTACAATAATATTTTTCATCCTACCTTTAAAAAAAAGTTTTCTATTTTTTAGCTCAAATATATCCCCCGTTCTATAATACATGCCTTCAATTAGTTCAGGGCAAATTTCTTTTTTATCTTTTATAGAAGCAGTGTATATCGCATCTGATTTTACGATAATTTCTCCAGTGCCCTCATTTCTTATACTTCCATCTGAAGTTAAAACTTTAATTTCATAATTATCATAAACTTTTCCCTCAGACTCACAATCATTTAAATCACTTTTACCTATAGATAAAAAACCAGTTTCTGTTAATCCATAACCAACGAAAAATTCAATTCCTGCTCTAATATAACTATTTCTAATAGAAGCATCTGTTTTACTTCCACCACTTAAAATAATTTTAAAATTTTTTCCCAATAATTTATCTACACCTTCACGATTTTCAGAATACCTTCTCTTCAATATATTTTTTATTAATTTCCACACCATAGGCACACCAAAGCTTCCTAAAGCATTCTCATTTCTTATTCCTTTAATAATCCCATATGGTGTTTGATCTGATAGAAAAACAACTTTTAAGTCTAAAGTAATCAAAATTAAAGGTAATAAAAATCCTAAAATATGATTCATAGGTAAAAAACTTACTATTTTTCTGTACGAATTATCAGTTTTATACACAATATCTGCTAATGTCTCATTTTTTAAGAATTCATATTTAACATTTTTTATTTGATTTAAAATTGCATAAGCATGATATATAATAACTTGTGGCTTTCCTGTTGTTCCAGAAGATAAAAATGCTACTTTGCTAGACCAAATATCTTTCTCAAATTTACTATTTAAACATTGAATATCAATAGCTTCATTATGAAAATTATCTAATATATTATTATCTAAAATAGCAACTAATTCCACATCTATCTTATATCTATACCTATTATTACTTTCACTTTTGTTGTCAAGTAATAATATATTCCATCCCAATTTCATAGCCCCAAATACTACTGCATAATAGAGATAGTTATTATGATATTTCAAACCAATCCAATCTCCAACTTTTATATTTGGATAAAGAAGTTTTAAAAATCTACTCATTTTATTAATCAACATTTGATATTGTTTTTTATTGTACACAATCCTTTTTTCATCATTGTAGACTATTATACATTCTTTATTACTATCTTCCTCTTGAAAAATTACAGTATATATATCTCCAAAAGTAACCTTTTCTTTCATATACTCACCTACATAACTAAAGTATTACTGCGATAGTCGCAATATTAATTCCAACTCCAACACCAGACATTAAGGTCTTACTTCCAGTCTTTAGTCTTCCATCCATAATAGCTTCATATGTTGCTATCGGAATATTGCTAGCTCCAACATTTCCAAATTTATCAACGACTTGAATAATTTTTTCAATTGGGAAAGATAATTCCTTAGACATACTCTTATTAATCCATTTAGCTACTTGTGTTGGTATATAACAATCTACATCCTTCTGAAAATTCCACCCAACTTCACGTTCTAAAATTGGCAATAAGTTTTTCCCTAAATTTCTTTGCTCATCTATTATAACTTTAGTGGTCCCAGGAATATACATTTTATCAGGATCTCTCGGGAAACGAACTCCACCTCCCCAAACTACATTATTGTTCCAATATTCTGCATATGTACGGAAAATACCCTTCACAATGCCTTTATTGTTATCTTCCTCTCTTTCCATTATAAAAGCACCGCCACCATCGCCTATAGACAAAGTCACCGGAGCCCTTCTAATTAGTTCCTCTTTAGATTCAAACTTAAAATTGATCCATTTTGATAAAGCTTCTCCAGAAACAACAAGAACTATATCAGCTTTTCCTGTCTTTATTAAACTATCTGCAATATCAATACCTGTTAAGAATGCATTGCAAGCATTTTTAACATCAAATCCAAATGCATTCTTTATGTTCAATAAATCCATCACTACATTTGCTGTTGCTGGTTCAGCAAAATCTTGAGATACAGAACAAAAAATAAGTGCATCAATTTCAGCACTTGAAACTCCTGCCTTTTTCATGGCATCTATAGCTGCCTTCGCTGCAATATGTGAACTATATTCATTGGTATCTGAATATCTTCTTTCTTCACATCCCGTTAGCATCTTACAAAGTCCTTTTCTAACCCCCAATTTTTTAAAACCTGCGAGTTCTTCCGCTTCTTCGCTAGTTACAATTCTATTTGGTAAGTATCTTCCTACTCCCTTAATCCTTGATCTCATAATTCACCTCAAATTTTTTTAATATAGTTTCTGCTTTTTCCTGTATCTTCTGTAATACAGTTTCATTATTATTAAATAGAATCAAATGATCTCCTTCTACCATATATAACTCAAACTTTGCACATGTATATTTCTTCCATTTCATTAATTCTAACTCACTAGCTATTTCATCATTAGTAGCTCCAAAAACAGTTAAATCAACATTGATAGGCAATAGACTTATTTCATCTTCTAAAGTTATTTTTTCATCCTCAATAAAAAGTTTTATATGTTCAAGCACAAACTCCAATGCTTTATATTTCTTCCCTTTTATCAGCTTTATATCTCCATATATCTCCCTATACATATCTTCTACAGAAAAATCTAAAAATTTTTCTATGTTGTTATAAACAATATTTAAAAATACGGACAATAATTTATCTAATTCCTCTTTTGTAATTAAATCATCAAGAAAATATTTTTCAAAAACACTTTTTACAAAATTCTTTCTCTTAGGATCTTCCAACATTTTTTTTCTATTTTTCAAGATATCAGGTGGCGGTTCCACAGCAATAAAAATGTGCTTCGGTTTTTTAAATTCATGCATCTCTATTAGTCTACATAAATCTATTGCTATAATTGAACTTGAACTATTTCCTAATATCATATACTCTTCATTATTCTTCAACTTTAATTTAACATCCTCAAATAACAAATCTATAAGATTTCTACGACTTACTGCTTTTTTATCCCTCTCTTTAATTCCTCGGCCTGGTATCTCCAATGGACTTAGTCTGATTTGCTTTCCAATAATCGGTATCCATTTGTAATACATTATTGATGAAGAACCCGCCCCTGGCAATGTAAATAATCGAACTATACTCACAGCATCACACCTCCTTAAAAATAGAATAACTTGGATATAATCATATTAGTATTAAATTCAGGAGTTTTTTTATACTGAATTCTTCATAAATTTTAGATATGTCCACTTCTACACCTAATTCATCTTGTATATACCATTGTAATTTCATAGCTTTAAGTGAATCTCCACCCATTTCAAAAAAACTAACATCTTCCATTATTTCATCTTTATCCATTTTAAGTATATTGGCATAACTATCAATTAGAAACTCTCTTAGTTTTAATTTGCTATATAGTAAATTACTTTTTAGATGTACTTTTTCTTTTTTATTCTCAAAAATTTTTTGTAACCTATTATAATCAACTTTCCCATTTGTAGTATATGGAACATCTTTTATGTTAATGTGACATAATGGCACCATATAAAAAGGTAAATACTTACTTAAAAATTTATTAATTAACTCTTCATCAAGTACTTCTTTTGCAACATAAAAATTAACTAATAAAGATAATTCACCTTTTTTTATTACCATAGGAATACTTAATTCTATGCAATCATATTTCTGCAAATAAAATCGTATCTCATCTAACTCTATCCTGTAACCACTTATTTTTACTTGTTTATCTTTTCTACCCTTAAAATATAGATTATCATTCTCATTTATATATCCCAAATCTCCAGTTTTACAACATCTCAAATTCCCCATTTCTTTTAACTTAATAAATTTTTTATTGGTCAACTCTGTATTATTATCATATTCTATTGCTATACCAGAACCAAAAATTGCAATTTCCCCCAATTTCCCTTTAGGTATAATTTTATCTTCATCATCTAAAATTAATATTCCTGAATTTATTATTGGATCTCCCAAAGGAATTTCTCGCTCATCTCCTTTAATCTTATAGACTGTATTAAGTATTCCTGTTTCCGTCAATCCATAAGAATTAAATAACTCGTAATTAGTAACTTTATTCTTACAAAATTTTTCCCCTCCAAAATAAAGAACTCTTAGCACATTATTATCAACTGTAATAAATTTTTCAGCTAAAACCGTAGGTAAAAACATTATTGATATCATATTATCAATACAAAATTTATTTAATTTTTCAATATCGTAAACATACTGTTTTCTCTTCTCAATGCATACTAAAGGGACTTCATTCAATAAATATGGATATATATCACAACCACATGAATCAAAAGAAAATGATGTAAATGCCACACCCCTATCCTTTTTTGTTAATCTAAAATTAACGTACAATGCATTAACTAAATTCACAACAGCTCTATGAGGTATAATAACACCTTTAGGTACTCCCGTAGATCCAGATGTATATATCATATATGCTGGATCATCGGCTTTTATATCAATAACGTTTTCTGCGCTATCTAGGCTACTAAAATATAAATCTTCTATAATTATAAGCTTTACACTTTCTGATATTTTTTCTTTTAATATATTTACATACTCTCTATTTGTAATTACAACTTTACTTTTAGAACGTTCTACTAAAGAAATTATTCTATTAATATTGTTTAGTTCTGGCTCTATAGGCAGATAATATCCACCTGAAGCTAAAACACCATATACGCAAACATATCTTAAATAATTCCCATTTAAAATTAAAGTAATTGGTGATGTTCTTTCAAACTCCTTTTGATTCAGCAAAAAATTTGATAGAGCATTAACTAGCTTCATGAAATATCCATAAGTTATCTTTGTTTCATTATCTATAATAGCTACTTTTTCTTTGCTTAAGTTAACAATTTTTCTTAAGCAAGAAATTATTGTAGTATCTGTTCTGCTATTATTATATCTAAAACTTAAAATATCCTGTCCAACCAATATAGAATCTTCTCTTTGTTGTTTTTCAAAATATTTACGGTCCATCTTATTTTCTCCTAATCATTTTTATATAACTCACATTTTTACCTATTATTTATAATTTCTTTAATCATTAAAATTTCATCTATTTTCTTTCTAAATAAGCCTTCAAATGTATATAGTTCTCTATACCCAGAATTTGAATATAATTTTAAAGCTATATCATTGCTACTTTTTACTAAAAGAAAAATTTTTACTTGGGGTATTTTATTTTCCTTACATACCATGTTTTCAAAAAAACTTAACAAACATCTTCCAATACCACTTTTCCGAAATTCAGGAAATACAAACAACATATTTAAATAAGGAAATTTATTAAACACTCCATCCATAGAAAACCAGATGAATCCAAGCATAGCATTGTCCAATTTTGCAACAAAGATATTATTTTTTCTGTATGCTTTTTTCAGTATTTCTAATACTGTTTTATATGTAGGATAATACGTTTTCCCAAAATCAGATTGAAAGAGTCTAAAACAGCACTCTTTTAACTCATGTTCCTTTACTACTTCAATTATAACTTTTGATCTATCATATATTTTATTATTCTGAACCATCTTTTACTCCAAACTTTTTATTCTTTCTATCAAGCAATAAATATTATTTACAGTATTAAAATCCATTATTTCAATTTCTTCTATGGGTATATTTATATTAAATTTCATTTCTAATATTGAAATAATATTGATTATATCAAATGATTCCAGATACCCCTTGGATATCAGCTCTAATTCATCATTTATTTCAACATCTTCTAGTTCAAAAATATTCTTTTTTAAAATATCTTTAATTTGATTTTTTATATTCATTTTTCCTCCTAATAATTAAGAATATCATCTATACACAATCCCAACTTTAAAAGTGGTTTTTTCAAATTTTCTTCTTCTATAGGTGTTCTTATGATTTCCAATGCACGTTGTCTTGATAACTCACCTTCTCTTACAAGATCACTTAACTCTGTTTCATGCTGAGCATAACCAAACTGTTTCATAGTTTTTAATTGAGATACATAATTAAACATACAATTTGATGATTTGTCAGGCCAACTATTTTTAGGAATTTTAAATTTCAACTCTTCTGTTATAATATTTAATATTTCATTCTCATTCCATGTCATATATTTAAATGGAGAAAGTTGTACAATATTTCCAAACTTTTCAGTCATATATTTTATTGGACTCTGAAAAATAGCTGATAATTCACTAAATTTTTTATCATTTTTAAACAATTCAACAATATTATAATCAGATTTTTCATAAACCCAAAATAATTCTGAATTTTTGATATATTGCTGTCCCTTTGTATATCCCCCCAAAATTACATTAATATTATTTTGAACACAAATACTTTTTATATAATACTCTAATAAAGTATGACATACCCTACAATAATATATATCTTTTTTAGATTCTATACATTTTTTGAAAATATCTATCATGTCAGAGGTTTTAAAAATCATCATATCTACATTCAAAATATCTGTTGCATTATTTAAATTATCATACATCTCTGGTAAAGCAAAACCATTATCTATAAAAATAGCTAAAACATTAAGGTTCAATATCTTTTTTGCAACATATAATGTCATAATGCTATCTTTTCCTCCCGAAACACTTACTACACAATTATACTTACTATTTTTTTTATCATAAAATAAAATTTTTTGTTTAAAATAATCTAGATTGCACTCTTTTTTAGAATTATTTTCTTTGTTTATTGTACGTTTATCTCCATTGCAAATATTGCATATACCATTACTATCTAACTCTACATGTCCTGGGACTTCAGGTAAAATACAACTTTTACAACGTCTAACCTCTATATTGTAATTCATTTTTCATTACTCCTTAATTTTACTGTATTTTTCTATCTCTTTAATAGTTTCAAAATCCCATTTAGCAATATTCAATCCTTTTTGTGATAGTAATGCATAAGCTAATCTCTCAATTCCAAAGGCAAAACATGTACTATAACAATAATTACCTTTTTCACCTATAATATTATATGCCTTAGAAAAATGAGTCCTATGATAATTAATTGAGCTTGCTGCAATATAATTTTTATTCCCAGGAATAAAGACTTTAAATTCTTGTTTTGATTTACCTATAGTTTGGAAGAATTTCATTTTTTTATAATTACTAGCAAAAAATGAGTCATTTGCAGTTTCATATTTACTATTAAATTTAAATATATCAACCCAAAATTTAATCAATTCTCTAGAAATTTCTATCATTTTATTAACTGCATTTTCATCACCTACAAAAACAAATTCTTTCATATAAAATTCATTCAATCTACTTAATTCAAATATATTATCTTCTTCGTTTCTAAAACATTTTCCTGATACAATAAAACTTTGCACTTCTTCTGCATCTAACATCTTATTTTCCAATAAAGAATATACAGGTACGCAAGCCGCATGCCGAAGAACATTTTGAGGAGTCTTTATTTCATCTAAAATACTTTTATAATGAAATTTACATTTAGAAAACTTTTCATAAACACTCATATCATTCTTTAATGTCGTCTGAAACATCATATAATGAGGAAAATTTTCAAAATAACGACCTTTTATATAATCCTCAATCGAATGCAAATCTGGATACACCATTTTTCTTATATTTTTGAATTTAGAACAAGCAAACTCATCAATCTTTCTTTCAAAATATTCATATATATCTAAAAACAATCCACTATAAGCAAAAGATCCTTTTGCTAATTCTCTAACATCACCTCTACTTACAAGCTCATTATAAATATTAGAATGGTTAATAGTTGTATAACTAGTATAGTCTTCTATAGTTTTAATTTCTTCAGTTTTTTCCGACAAGATATTTTTATTAATCATATTTATGAGATGATCCAGACAGTTGCGTATCTGATTTTCATTATCTACATCACAATAAATAATTATATCCCCTTCTTTAATCTCATATTTTATAATGTACTGTGATAAATACGGTATCATATCTTTAAAAAAATCCTTATCTTCTTCTCTTAAATTTTTTATGGAATACTTAAACATTTAAACCCTCTCCATCCTTTAATTAGTTTTAGCACATTGTAAAGCCAATCCTCCTTTATAATTAATCTCAGGCTCAAAAATATGGATTCCTTTATAAACATTATTATAAGTATCAAAAATTTCAATAACATTATTTGAAATTCTTTTAACATATAAGAATTTCAACAACTTATTAAGACTATTACCACCCAACTTAATATATGCTTCTTTTGCTACCCAGTATTTTAAAAAAATATCCTCCTCCTTATCCACTATTCCTCTATCATTTTCATTAAATAAACTATTAATTATATTCTTATAATCAACTTCCTTATCCATATACTCTATATCTATCCCCACTAAATGTTTTGTAATGCAAATACCTATAACATCCATCGAATGGGTAATATTAAAGTTTATTTTATCAACATTATTTATAAACGGTTTGCCGTAAAATCCTTGTCCTATAAACAGATGTTCTATTCCACAATTATTCCAATTAGAATATAAATAGTTAATCAATCCATGGGATATTGAAAAACACTTTTTATCTTTAATTCTTAAATATTTATTCCTTTTAGCTTTCTCCTTTTCTGTTAAAAAATAAGAAACTTTATCATAATCATTAAAATTATCCACATTTATTGTTAGCACTAATGAAAATCCATTCTTAATAAAATTCATATATATTTTGTAATCTATTGATTTAAAATTATCTATCTTTATATATTTAATTTTATTTGCATCAAAAACAATATTATTTTTTACTTGTTCTAACATTATTACCTCATATTTTTTAAAGTATTATTCTTTATTTTTTTCTTTGCTAGTATTCAAATAAGCAATTTATCTTTTAAACTATACTACTTTATCTTATAATCATAAATATACCACAATTGATAATAATTGTCAATATCATTTTCCAAAATACTATCTATTTACCAAATATTATATAAATGAACAAAATTATTTTTATATTCAATTAATATTTATCTGCACATATTGATTGAATATATTTATTGGCAAACATCCACAATCCCTGGAAAAATATATAGTATATATCATTTTAATTTATATCTATCTACTTTAATTAAAGCTTTTTTAATTTTCACACAAAAAACACTTGAAATTCTACTTAAATTTCAAGTGTTTTAAAGTTGTTTTATTATTTCTTTATATATCAAAAATAAAAGGAAGAATGTTTCCATTCTTCCTTTTACCTTATATATTTAAAGATTATTGATCTCCTAGTGTTGCAACCATAACAGCTTTTATAGTGTGCATTCTGTTTTCAGCTTCATCAAATACAATTGAGTATTTGCTTTCGAATAATTCGTGAGAAACTTCCATTTCTGATAAGCCATATTTTTCTTTTATTTCTTTACCTACTGCTGTTTCTTCATCATGGAATGCTGGTAAGCAGTGCATGAATTTAGCATCAGGATTTCCAGTCATTTTTATCATGTTCATGTCAACTCTGTATGGAGTTAATAATTTTATTTTGCTTTCCCATACTGAATCTGGTTCTCCCATTGATACCCAAACGTCTGTATATAAAACGTCGCAACCTTTAACACCTTCTTCGATATTATCAGTTATTGTAACTTTAGCGCCAGTTTCAGCTGCTATTTCTTTGCATTTAGCAACTAATGCAGCATCAGTTGGTATTTCTTTTGGAGAAACTATTCTAAAGTCCATTCCCATTTTAACAGCACCTATCATAAGAGCATTTGCCATGTTATTAGCACCATCTCCAACATAAGCAAATTTGATTTCGCTTAATGGTTTATTGAAATGTTCTCTTATTGTTAAGAAGTCAGCTAATATTTGAGTTGGGTGATCTTCATCTGTTAATCCGTTCCAAACTGGTACTCCAGCATATTCAGCTAAAGTTTCAACGATTTCTTGACCAAATCCTCTGTATTCTATACCATCGTACATTCTTCCTAGAACTCTTGCAGTATCTGCAGCTGATTCTTTTTTACCAATATGGCTTCCTGTTGGTCCTAAGTAAGTTACATGAGCTCCTTGGTCTTTTGCTCCAACTTCAAATGCGCATCTTGTTCTAGTTGAAGCTTTTTCAAATATTAAAGCAATGTTTTTGCCTTTTAATCTTTGTACTTCAGTTCCTGTATATTTAGCTCTTTTTAAATCTCTAGCTAAATCTAAGAAATAGTTTATTTCCTTTGGTGTGAAATCCATTAGTGTTAAAAAGTTTCTGTTTTTTAAGTTAAACATATGTTATTCCTCCTAATAGTATAATATTTATATTATAAACTTTTATATTTTAGATTACATATGTATTATGCAATCATTTTAGCTTTTTAATTAATTATTATTTTACTATTCTTGTACCTGAAGTTCCATTAATAGCTTCTTTTGCTTTTGCAAGGGATGCTATTAATGCAGTTTTATTTTCGCTAAATTGAACAAATTTTTTGCAAGCTTCAACCTTTGGAAGCATACTTCCTGGTGCAAATTGTCCTTCAGCAATATATTTGTCAACTTCTTCTAAAGTCATTTTAGCCAAAGATTCTTGATTTGGTTTGTTAAAGTTTATAGCAACTTGATCTACAGCTGTAAGAACTAGTAACATATCAGCATCTATTATTTCTGCTAATTTTTCAGCTGCAAAATCTTTATCTATAACTGCTGGAACACCTTTTATAATACCATTGTCATTAACAACTGGAATTCCGCCGCCACCACAAGAAATTACTACATTTCCTGCTTCAACTAATTGTTTTATCATAGCTTTTTCTATAACATCTACAGGTTTTGGTGAAGCAACAACTCTTCTATATCCTCTTCCTGCATCTTCTTTCATTACATAGCCTTTTTCAGCCTCTAATTTTTTAGCCTCTTCTTCACTATAAAAAGAACCTATTGGTTTTGTAGGATTTTGAAAACCTTGGTCATCAGCATTTACTAATACTTGAGTAACTACTGTTCCTACAGGTTTATTAATATTTCTTTTACCTAATTCATCCTCTATAGCATTTTGAAGATGATATCCTATATAACCTTGTGAAAAGGCTCCGCAAACATCAAATGGAAATAATACATTAGAATTATTTGCTTTATATCCAGCCTCTACAGAAGCTAATATTTGACCTACTTGAGGGCCATTTCCATGAACTACTGAAACTGTATGTCCTTCCTCAATTAAATCTACTATAGATTTTGCTGTATCTTTACAAGTTTTTAATTGACTTTCTGGAGTTTTGTCTTTTGGATCTGATTGTAAGGCATTTCCTCCTAAAGCTAATACTATTTTCATAAAAGCACCTCCGAAAAATAATATGTTTAATACTTTAAATTTAATTACATACATTAGCTTATGTAAATTATGATACATTATAAATATAATAAAAATATAATTACAAGTTTAAATCTTTGTAAATATATTAATATCTTTAATATTAGGAATACGTTTGCAAAACTAATTAAAATTATAACAAATTAGTTAAAGTTATAACAAATAGTTTTATAATAAAAGGCTATTCACATATAAATAGCAACATTTTATATTTTTGGGTAATTTTTGAATTTCCTCACCCTAAGCTTAATATTCTACATAAAATTTTAAATTCCTTCTTAAAAATATAAAAATTTTATGTTTTAAGAAGAGGATTTTCTATGTATTTATTTTTTAATTAAAGTTTTCTTATTACAGATTCATTGTACATACTATTTATATTTTTGTCTACACATGATTAACCTTTAAAATTGCTATATTTTTTGAATTTATATGGTTTTTCTACAATATATCGCAAGAATATGGGCTTATGCTCCTGTTTTGGTACATAAGCCCTATCTATTATGTGTAAATTCTACATTTTTTATGCATTTTGATACAATGGGTACTTTTTACAAATTTCTTTTACCTGTTCTTTTATTTGAGATAAATTCTCTTCCCTATGCTCTATAGAATAATTCATGAAATAGGCTATTTTTTTCATTTCTTCTTCCTTAAATCCTCTTGTGGTTACTGCTGGGGTTCCTATTCTAATTCCACTAGTTACAAAGGGACTTAAAGTTTCAAAAGGGATTGTATTTTTATTCACAGTAATTCCTACTGAATCTAAAAGTTTTTCTGCATCTTTTCCAGTTATATTTTTATTAGTTAAATCTATTAGTAATAAATGGTTATCTGTCCCCCCAGATATTAATCTAAATCCATAATTATTTAACTCTTCTCCTAAAACTTTAGTATTCTTAACAACTTGATCCATATACTCTTTGTAATCTTCTTTTAAAGCTTCCCCAAAGCAAACAGCCTTCGCTGCTATAATATGCATTAATGGTCCACCTTGAATTCCTGGGAATATAGCTTTATCTACTGCTTTTGCATATTCTTCTTTACATAAAATAGCTCCACCTCTAGGTCCTCTTAAAGTTTTATGAGTAGTTGTTGTAACAAAATCTGCATAAGGTACTGGTGATGGATGTAATCCTGTTGCTACTAAACCTGCTATATGAGCCATATCTACCATCATATAAGCATCTACTTCGTCACAAATCTCTCTTATTTTTTGAAAATCTATAATTCTAGGATATGCACTAGCTCCAGCTACTATCATTTTAGGCTTATTTTCTAAAGCTATTTTCTTTAGCAATTCATAATCTATAGTTTCTGTTTCTTTATCTACACCATATGATATAAAATTATATAACTTTCCTGAAAAATTTACTGGACTTCCATGAGTTAAATGTCCACCATGGGATAGGTCCATACCTAATATAGTATCTCCAGGCTGAAGCACGGACATATAAACTGCCATATTAGCTTGTGAACCAGAATGTGGTTGTACATTAGCATGCTCTGCGCCAAACAATTTTTTTAATCTTTCTCTTGCTAAATCCTCTACCTCATCTACAAATTCGCATCCTCCATAATACCTTTTATGTGGGTAGCCTTCTGCATATTTATTCGTTAATAAAGATCCCATGGCTTCCATAACAGATAAACTAGTAAAATTTTCTGAGGCTATTAATTCAATATTATATTCTTGTCTTTCCTCTTCTTTCTTTATCATGCCTAATAATGTTAAATCTGTCTTTTTTAAATTTGTAAAGTTCATATTATCACGCTCCTAAAAATAAACATATCTTAATTATAGATTATAGTTGTAAAATTTGAAACAATCAATTAAATTTAACTTTTATGTTTCTACAAAAATTTCATTTTACAAAGATAATTTTGGTGTTATAATACTTTTGATAACATAAAAATATAACAATAAACGGTGATAATATGGATATAAATAAAATAATAAAAATAGCTGCAGAAGCTGGAAAAATAATATTACAAAGTGGCGGAGAAACATATAGAGTAGAAGAAACTATGTCTAGAATATGTTCTGCATATAATATTAAAGATTCTGATCCTTATGTTACTCCTACTGTAATAATGATCTCCGCTACAAACGAAAATGGTAAAACTGTTTCTCTTAGTAGAAGAATTACAAGTAGAACAATAGACCTAGATAAAATAGATAAGGTAAATAGTTTATCTAGAAATATAAAAGAAAATAATTTAACCTTAGAGCAAGTTCAAGAAGAATTAAATATAATAAAAAAAGGAATTCCTTATAGTAATAAATTAGGAATACTTTTTTCTTGCTTTATTTCATCTTTCTTTACATTATTGTTTGGAGGAAACTATTTAGATTTTATTATTGCATTTGTAATAGGCGCCGCCCTAAAGCCTGTACTTTCTTTTCTAGGTTATTTAAATGTTAATGTGTTCTTTACTAATCTAGTAGGTGGTTTTACAGTATCTTTTTTAGCAGTTTTAAGTACTTTAATGGTATCAAATTTAAATGTAGATAAAATAATAATCGGCTCTGTTATGATATTAGTTCCAGGAATAGGAATAGTTAATGCTTTACGTGATACAATTGCGGGAGATTTAATTTCTGGAATTGTAAGAGGTGCAGAAGCATTCTTAATAGCAGTAGCCATAGCAGTAGGAAGTGGTGTAGTACTTAAATTATGGATTTATTTAGGGGGAACTACTTTATGATTATGATTTCAAATTTTATATTTTCATTTTTAGCCTCTTTAGGATTTGCGGGTATATTCAACATAAAAGGTAAAAAACTTATATACGCATCTTTAGGGGGAAGTATAGCTTGGCTATCCTATCTTATATGTAAAAACAGCAACTGTTCTACAGTATTTAGCTTCTTTATAGGATCTATAGCAGGAAGCATATATTCAGAAGTAATGGCAAGAATAGAAAAAACTCCTGTGACCTTAATGGTAATATGTGCCATGATCCCCTTAGTTCCTGGTGGTGGTATGTACTACACCATGCAAAAGGTTATTGAAGGAGATGTAAGTGGAGCTTTAAATACAGGGTTCACCACTTTATCTGTAGCAGGGGCTATAGCTTTAGGTATGGTTATGGTATCCTCTATGACGAGACTTATATATAAATTTAGAGAAAAAATTACAATGAATAAAGTAAAAAAGGAAAAACATAACAGCGTAAGTACAAAAATATAATTTCAAATAAAAAAATAATTAAGGAACATATTATTATATGATACTATGTTCCTTAATTGTTTTTTAATATGAATTTATCTCTAAATAGTTCCCATATTTTAAAAAAAGGAAGCTAACACAGCTTTTCAAATCATAATTTCCTTATTTCATAAACATAGTAAAAGTAGATACTAAATCTTCTATAGCTTGATCTTTTTCCTTATCTTCCCCTAAGAAGCACTGTTTGGCATAATTTTCCAAAACCAAGCCTCCTACTTTATTCATAGCAGCTCTTATAGCGGCTATCTGTATAAGCACATCTCTACAACAGCATTCATTTTCTACCATTTTTTCTATGCCCTTCACCTGTCCTTCAATTCTTCTAAGTCTCGTTTGTATATCTTTCTTAACATCTTTCTTTTGATTTTCCATAACTAAAACTCCTCTTTTTTTTACTTCGACTATAATTATACCTCTGCCGGGTATTATATCATTTTTTAATTATATCTTCAATTTTATTTATAATTTTCCTTTAAAAAGTATGTATATTTATAAATAATTGTATATTTATAAATAATTTTACCTTCCATTATAAGTAGCTTTTTTAATATAAAATTAATATATATTTAACTACAATATAAATTTTTCTATTACTTCTGCTATTCCATCATTATTATTATCCATACAAGTTATGTAATCAGCATATTTCTTCAATTCTTCTCTTGTATTTCTCATAAATACTCCAAGACCTGCTTTTTTTATCATACTTATATCATTTTCATCATTTCCTACAGCTATACATTTTTCTATAGGTATATTATAATAATTAGCTAGTTTTTCCAAGGCTATTCCCTTACTAATTCCAAAGTTACATATTTCTATATTACTTATATGGGATTTAGTTACACTGACCTTTAAATTATCTTCTATTTCCTTTTGTATTCTATTTAAATATTCCAAATCATTATCAACTACTACTATTTTAGTGATCTCACTAGACCTATGTTTAATATATTCTTTACCATCCGTAATTATCCTTATTTCTATTCTATATTTTCTTTCTATATCTTTATTAAATTCATAAAATTTTTTTGTACTATAATCAAATTTTTCCGTACACATTATATTATCATGATAAAAATGATAGTATGTATTCTTATATTTTCTTAAAATATCTATGATATCTAAAAGTGTATTTTTATTAATTCCTTCATTATATATGGTTTCTTTTTTATCATTTAAAATCAAAGCCCCATTAGCACAAATCATAGGTTCCCCTTTAGCTATAGTTTCTTCATAAAATTTCAATCCTCCTGGAACCCTTCCAGAGGATATAACTACCTTAACTCCTTTTTCCTTTGCTCTTTTTATATAAGAAAGAGTTTTTTCTGTTATTTTCTTCTCATCATTTAATAAAGTTCCATCCATATCTAATGCTATTAATTGAAAATTCAAATTTACCCCTCCCTGATAAATCTATTTTTTTATTATTATACCATTAATAAAGGTAATAAAACCTAAAAAGAACACATAGTTTTAATTAGTAATAAATTATGTAGGTGATTTATTTGAAAAAATTTTTAAAACTAATATTTTTAATATTTATTTCATGTTTTCTTCTAACATCCTGCAATATAGCATTCCCCATAGATGGACTAAAGGGTAAAAAGCCAAACAATTTCTACTATACTAACCTTTTAGCTAAAAATATAACCCTAGAAAAACAATATAAAGTTACTATATCAGAAACTAATTTTTATAAAGGATCTGAAATAAATAAAAAAGATAAAGAACTAATAAAACACTTTATAACTCTTTTAAAAAAAGAAAATTTTAAAACTTTAGAAAAAAAACCAGAATCAAAACCACTATATAAAATATTTTTTACATTTGAAAAAGATAAATACATAATAAATGTATATAATAAACAATATATTTCAGTGTATCCCTTTGATGGTAACTTCCCTATGGATTATATAGATATGAATAATATACCTGAAGCCTATAATTTATATAATCTATGTAATTTTTTATTCAATAAATAGTATAAATAAAAGGTCGTATATTGCTAAAAATACTAAATTTGTTGAAATGCAAATAATCTTTTAGTGAATATATGACTTTTTAACATTGTAAAAGTTTAAATCTATAATTTTTATTCTATTATCTTAAATTAAAATTTAAATAATATTACAGTGATTATTAACTGAAATAAAGTAAAATAATAATAAGATAAATTCCTTATATCCCTATAAAAAAATCCAAATAAATTATATAATCTTTATAATAGACATTATTATCGTAACAACAATTGTTATAATATATTCTCTTCTATAAATATTTAAAAATATAAACTATATCCCATGAGAAATTTTTCTAAAAATTTCTGTGAATAAAACTATCCATAATAATACTCCCTTTTAATTTAAAAATCATTTTATAAAGGAGGCTAAAAATTATATGACTAAATTAAACTTTAAATATTTATATAATAAAATATCTAAAAGCTTAAAAAATAATAGCTGGATAAAAAAACAAGGTATAAATAAAGAATATATAAGTTTACATATTGATTCTTTAGAATTTAATAAAAAATTATCTAAAATGATAATAAATCAGGATTTTTCTGCTAAAAACACCTTGCAATTATGCAAAGGTTTATTAGAAGGCATTTATCCTATAAAAAGCGAAGAAGAATGTTTAAAAGAAATATATACTTACTCTCTAAATAAAACCTTTCCTCATACTAACAAAATAAAAAATGATTCTAATTTAAATATTTGTGCGGAAATATTTTTGAAAATATTTTGTATAATAAATGACTTTGAAAAAGATTGTAATGCCTCTAACTTCAAAAGCAAGTACCCCTTAAATTTTTTAAAAGATGAAGAAATAGAAGCCTTAGAAAGACCCCATGAGTATAAAAAATTTTTATCTAATTTTAAAAAGGATTATATTTATGAAATGATGAAACTAAGTGAAGAAGTTATGGGCTTTAATACTTTAGATCACGTATGTGGTGTCCACTATTTATGTGTTCATATAGGTCGTCAATTAAAAAAAGTTGGTATACCTATAGATTTAGGTAGAGTATCTGGTGCTGGTGCTGGACACGATATAGGTAAATACGGATGTACTGGTGAAGATTTAAAAAGAGTGCCTCATCTTCATTATTATTATACAGATCAGTGGTTCAAAAGATACAATATACCCTATATTGGGAATATTGCCATGAACCACTCTACCTGGGATCTAGAAGTTGAAAATTTATCTTTAGAATCTTTAATATTAATTTATTCAGATTTTAGAGTAAAAAATATGGAAACAAACTGCGGTTATAAAATGCATATTTATTCTTTAGAAGATTCCTTTTATGTGATACTTAACAAGCTAGAAAACCTAGATGAAAAAAAAGAAAAAAGATATAAAGGTGTTTATTCAAAATTAAAAGATTTTGAGGACTATCTTTTAAGCCTAAACATAAATGTAGATCCTAACAAAAATATGTTTAATAAGTATTCCTCTTTAAATAATACTGAATATTCATTAATGCAAGGTGAAGAAATAACAAATAATCTTAAAAATATATCTATATATCATAGTATTTATTTAATGCATCAACTTAGAGATGAAATTTCTCTAGAAACCATACTAGATTCGGCTCGTTCTGAAAAGGACTGGAAAAATCTTAGGGAATATATTAGAGTTCTTCAGGAATATTCTACTTACCTTACTCAAAAACAAAAAAAACAAACTCTTAAATTTTTATTTGAAAATTTAACCCATCCTGAAGACGATATTAGAAAACATTGTGCTGAACTAATAGGTAAACTTATTTCAACCTTTGATGAAAGTTATATGAAAGAAATACCTTCTAATGTAGAACTTCCAAAGGCTGAAATAACCTCTGGAGATGTTTTAAGAGAATATTTAAAAGCTATGCTATCTCCTCCAAGCAATATGATTTATATAAATAAATTCAATCTAGGATATAATACTTCTACAATGATTGAATCTTTATTTAAATATTGTAAAGAAAGCTCCCTAGATGATTACAGAAAAATTGTACTTAATCATTTTGATCATAAAAAATATAAAAATGTAGATATTYAACTTTTTTTATTAGATACTGCAAAATATATACCTATAGATTTCTCCTCAGAGTATACTAATAATCTTTGGGATTTTATATTTAATATATTGAAAAAAAGAAATCAATCATTAAGATTAGGAGCTCTTAAAACTTTAAATTTATTGGCAAAGGAAAATTTACCCGAAAACATAAAAAATAAAATAGAGGATTATTTAAATTCCTCTATTATAAATAAAAAATATATTACTGAGAATTTACTTAAATTAAAACTGGCTAAAAATTTAAATATGAAAAGCTTATACTGTAGTCTTGAAAAGCATATTAATATAAATAAAAAATTAGCTACAGAAATATCTCTAAGTAATTTAAAATCCAACACAACTTGGATAAAAAAGCATATACAAATAGATCTTCTTTTAAAATATGCAAAAGAAAATCCCTCTTCTTTTGCCATGCATACAGTTATACACTTTTCTAATCTTTTAAAAGTAAGTAATATAGAAAGTGTTAGAAGTAAAGCTGGTAATGCTATTTTAGAACTTATGCCTTACCTAAGTTTAGCAGAAAGAAATGAAATTGCTATTGAATTACTAAGGGGACTAGAAATAGAAGGTAATAGGTTTACAGAATATATTCCAACCTATGCAGGACAGGTGCTCCTATGGCTTCAACCTATAGAATTAGATGAAATAATACAGGATTTAACTATTAAATTTAAAAAATCTAATACAAATTTAAAGTGTTTACTTTTAAAAACTATAGGAATTACTATATCAAATTATTCTACTTATAAAATTAGATTTAAAGAAGATACTAAATTTTTTAATAATAGATTGATAAATATGCTTGGAATTTTATTAAATGGTTTAGGGGATTATAACATACAAGTTAAGCAATCTGCTTTTATCTCTTTAGGTAAGCATCTTTTTGGAGAAGAAAATTCATTTGAAGAAAAGGCAGAATTATTTAAACTAACGGGAAAAAAAATCCTTACTCTTATTGCAGAGGATAGAAATAAAAACTTAATGATGCTTACAAATTCTGTAGGTATGCATTATATATATAGATTTATATCCGACTACAATTTTTTTGTTGGAGATTTAAATATGATTTCTGCAGAAAAAGTAGCGTTTTTCCCTGGAACCTTTGATCCTTTTTCTGCAAGCCATAAAGAAATAGCCAAAGCTTTAAGGGACATGGGATTTGAAGTTTTTTTAGCAGTAGACGAATTTTCTTGGTCTAAAAGAACACTTCCTAGTCTTCTGAGAAGGGATATACTAAATTTATCCATTGCAGATCAACTTAATATCTATATTTATCCTGCTAGTATACCTATAAACATAGCTAATAACAAAGACTTAAAAAAATTAAAAAGTCTATTCCCAAAGTCTGAACTATATATAGCCGTTGGTAGTGATGTAATATTAAATGCTTCCAGCTATAAAAAAGAAAATATAAATGTAGCAAATTCTATATTTAATTTTTCTCATATAATATTTCAACGGGGAAAAAACAATGAAAAATTAAGGGAGATAATCTCTTATATAAAAAGAGATGTGCTTATTTTTTCTTTGTCCTCTAAATATTCAGAGATAAGCTCTACACAAATTAGAAGCTATATAGATGAAAATAAAAATATATCTAGTTTAGTAGACCCTATAGCAGAAAAATATATATATGAAAAAGGATTTTATCAAAGAGAATCCCAGGACAAATCTATAATAAAACCTATTTCTTTAAGATTAATAATTTTAAATTTTATAGATGATTTTATAATAAATGAAATATCTTCTCTTTTAAAATATAAAGTAAAAAATATAAAAGAAATACTAGATAATATAAAAAGAAAGCCCTCTTCTAGAATAATTTTAATAAGAGACAAAAAAAATGAACTAATAGGATTCTCTTTATTTCATTGGATAAGATCTACCGTATTATATGAAGAAATGAAAGACAATCATATTACGGAATATATAAGAAATAACAGTACTGGTAGAATGTTATCTTTAGATGGATTTTATATTAAAAATACAGAAAAAAGTAGATATATAGAACAAATTCTAGTAACTGAGACCTTAGCCTTTTGTGCCTCTACAGATTATGAATATGCTGTATTCCATCCAAAATGTGAAGAATTTGAAAATCCTTCTATAGTTGATATATTAAAACTCCAAGGTTTTATTAAAGTCCCAACTGTTAATAATTCTTTATCTATATATGCTGTAGATATGAGTAATCCTTGTATATTAAACTTAGATATTGAAAATTTTATAAAAGAACCCTATAGAAATAACAAAAAAATTAAAAACATAATTTTAGAAAGCAGAAGAAAGCTACAAAAAGCCTTAACAAATTTATATAAAGGTGAGCTGATTCTATCCTTTCATAGTAATTTCTTACATCAAGCTATGATTGATAAAATTTGTAGTGAAAATAATGTGCCTAGTTATGTAGAAACACCTAGAAAACTAGGTAAAGTTATGTGTGTTCCCTATGGAGATATATTAGATAGGCATATAATTCCTAATACTGTAACTAAAGCTCTTCATACAGAAAAAATATTTTATTCTAATATGAAAGGATTTAAAATTGGGGAATTTCCTCACTATCTTGACTTAAACACTCAAGTAAGAATGTTAAAATCCTTTAATAGACCTGTTATTTTGGTAGATAATTTGCTTCATAAAGGTTATAGAATAAAAGCTTTAGATCCTATATTTAAAAAAGAAAACCTAGAAATAAAAAATATAGTAGTAGGTATTATGTCTGGACGAGGAAAGGATTTAATGGATAGGCAAAATAGATCTGTAGACAGTGTTTATTTTATACCTAGATTAAAACTTTGGTTTAATGAAGTGTCTATGTATCCTTTTATGGGTGGTGATTTATTATGGCGTGGAAAGTACCCTAAAAGAAATTTACTTCCTTCTATAAATTTAATATTACCTTATACCTATCCTAAATTTATAGTTGGCAGTAATAAAAACGCCATATTCAATTTATCTAAAATTTGTATAGAAAACTCTATAAACATATTAGAAATCATAGAAGAAGAATATCGTAATATAACAGACAGAAATTTAAGCTTATACCTACTAGGTCATGTGTTTAATGTGCCAAGATGCCCAGACCAAGGAAAAAATATGTACTATGATTTAAACTTAAACCCTTCTCACTATTTAAAAAATGATTTAGAAAGTCTATTAAGATTAGAAAATATTATGGAAGATTAAAAATTAATCTTATGTAAACAACTAAATAATATTTTATGTATAACTATTATAACAATAATATGTAGGATGTGAATTTATGAATAACTTAAATTTATTTTATTATATTATAGAAAATGATATTATAATTTCAACAGAAAAAGAAAACTTAAAAGAAATAACAGAAAAAGAAGCCTCTTTTCATAAGGGATTAATGTATTTTTTAGTAAATATAGATCAAAAGAATTCTAGAAGAAGCTTTTTAATAACTAATACCTCCCTGCTTTTTATAAAAAATGAAAATTTAAATATTTTAATAGAAAGAGATTCTCCTATTAAAGTTCCACAATTTATAAAAAAAGCTATAAAAGAAAAAAGGTTAGTAGCTATTAATAAAGCTTATGAAAATTGGAAGGGAACATTAAAATTTAATCCTTGTACAAACCGAAAATGGAAAATAAATATAGTAGGATTGGGTGATGTAGGAGGAACATTAATTACAGGATTAAGACTTTTAGGAGAAGATTGTATAGATGAAATAGGTATATATGACAAAGATATAAATAAAATAAACCGATGGGAATATGAATGTAATCAAATTCAAAGTCCTAACTTAAATCCAAATTTACCTAAAATAAAAGTATTAAATGAAGATGAAATTTTTAATTGTAATATGTTTGTATTCTGCGTTTCTGTAGGTGTCCCTAAAATAGGAAATGAAATTAAAGATGTAAGGCTAGTTCAATTTGAGGGAAACAGTAAAATAGTATCTTTCTATGCCAAACTTGCAAAGGAAAAAAACTTTAAAGGCATATTTGCCGTAGTATCCGATCCGGTAGATCTTCTATGCAAATCAGCTCTAAAAGAAGGTTTAGCTCCTGAACAAGTTAGAGGCTATGGTCTTGGAGTTATGAATGCTAGGGCTGCCTATTACGCAGGTAAAGATCCTAAATTTAAAAATTATTCTATAGAAGGAAGAGCATTTGGTCCCCATGGAGAAGGTCTTGTAATAGCTAATAGTATAGACAATTACGATGAAAATTTATCTGACATTTTAACTAAAAAAACTAGAGAAGCAAATTTGGAAATACGTTCCTTTGGCTTTAAACCCTATATAGCTCCTGCCCTATCCTCTGGAAGTTTTTCTTTAATATCTACTATAAAATCAGAGTGGCACTATAGTGCTACATTTTTAAATGGTGCTTTTATGGGAATTAGAAATAAATTTATAAACAATACTATAGAATTAGAAACCTATAAAAATATGCCCCCTACCTTATTAAAAAAATTAGAAAAAACTCATGCTTATTTAAAGAATTTTTAATGTTTTTGAAAAATAATATAACGATTATTCTAAATTTTTTAGCTCAAATACAAATTATTTTTAGGGGAGTGTTCTTATGGAGGAATTGTTCCTTATAATGCCAAATCCTAATCCATCTAAAGAACTAAATAATATGATAAATAAATTTTGTGACAACTTTTCTAAAGTTACTAAGATAACAAATAGTGATAATTTGTTAAACTTAAAAAATAAAAAAATTTTATTTACTATTGAAGTAGGTTTTTCTGGTATAGACTTATATATGTGGTCTTTTCTAGATAATTTAAAAACTAAAGAAAAAGATTTTTTTTATGATTCTACTGCTACTTTACTGGTGCATAGTGCTACAGAACTTTTTACAAAGGATGTATGTCAAGATTTAATATTTATAACTAATTCTTTAGGTTGTAGATTTATAGGTCACCCAATGATTGAAGCTACTGGTTCTTTTAAAAATTTTTTAACTTGGCAAAAAACCCTCTCTATGCCTTTAGAAAGGATCTGTTTGGATCTATGTCATAAACTTGGAGAAAGACTTTTAAGTTATACTCCTAAATATATAAAATCTCCTAAAATAACAGCCCTTTATTCTTCTCCTCATACTTTTTCTAATACATTAAGCCTGTGGCATATGGCTTCATGTGAATTAAAGGAGTATGATATAGATGAAATTCAAATAGAAAATGGTAAAGTCCAAGATTGCAAAGGCTGTTCCTATAGAATGTGCTTACATTATGGCAAACAAAATAGTTGTTTTTATGGAGGTATTATGGTTGAAAATATATTACCTGCTATAGAAAAATCCGATATAGTAGTTTGGCTATGCCCAAATTATAATGACGCTATTTCCTCTAATATATCTGCTACAATAAATAGACTTACAGTACTTTATAGGAGAACAAATTTCTACGAAAAATATCTATTCGGAGTAATAGTATCTGGAAATTCTGGAAGTGATTCTGTGGGGAAACAATTAATAGGAGGACTAAATATAAATAAAGGATTTTTATTACCACCCTATGCCTTATTAATGGAAACAGCAAATGATCCTAATGCTATATTTAAAATACCTAATATAAAAGAAAAAGCTGAAGAATTTGCATTAAATATAAAAAAAATTAATAGCAAATAAGCCTAAAAATTTTAAGCTTATTTGCTTATATCTTATTAATATTTTATAAACCCTCTTTACTAATAAACATCATTATTCTAGAACTAATCTATTTATAAATAAGTTAATTTATTATAGTTGTATATTTTATTTATTATAGTTTACTATAAAATATATAGTAAACTCATTAATTTTTAAAGGAGGTAATTCTTATTTATATAAAAGGTGATTTTCATACTCATACTAATGCTTCTGATGGTAAGTATTCATCAAAGGAATTAGTTTATCTAGCTAAAGAGGAAGGACTAGATATAATATCCATAACAGATCATGATACTACAGGTGGAATAGAGGAAGCATTATTTTATGGAAAAAAATTAAACATAAAGGTTATTCCTGGTATAGAATTATCCACTACATATAATAACTGCAGTATTCACGTTTTAGGATATTTTAAAGGAAATAATTATAAAAATAACTTAATACAAAATTTTCAAAAACACAAAAAAGAATATAGAAAAAAAAGAGCCAATGAAATAGTAGATAAACTAAAAAAGTATTTTAATATAATAATAAGTTTTAATGAAATAATGGAATCTACAAAAGGAGTTATTTCAAGACCACATATTGCAAAAGCAATTGTAGAAGCGGGATATGATTATAGCTGGGACTATATATTTTCAAACTTCATCGGAGAAGGATGTAAGGCTTATGTACCTAATAAAACTATTTCTACTGAGGAAGGTATATCTCTATTAAAAGAATCTGGTGCCATATCAGTTTTAGCTCATCCTGTATTAATAAAAAAAACTAATGTAGAAGACTTATTTAAATTGGATTTCAAAGGAGTAGAAGCCATATATTATATGAATAAGCCAGAAGATACCTTAAGATTTGAAAATCTGGCTAAAAAATATAACAAAATTATAACTGGTGGTTCGGATTTTCATGGATTAACCAAAACCGATGGAAGCCATCCAGATAGAATAGGAGCAACTACCTTAGATCAAGGTAATATAGAAAAGCTCCTAAAATCTATAGACTCAATATAAGGAAAGTGCTAAGCACTTTCCTTATTTTATGCTTCTAATAAGAAAGCGTGGTATCCTCTCATAGCTTCATAAATATCTGCTTTACTAGCTATTTCCCAAGGCGCATGCATATTATGAAGAGCAACTCCACAATCTATAACTTCCATAGCGTATTGAGCTAGTATGTAAGCTATAGTACCTCCACCACCTTGATCTACTTTTCCCAATTCTGCTGTTTGCCATGATACATTATGCTTTTCCATCATAGCCCTTATCTCAGCTATATATTCTGGATTTGCATCATTTGATCCACCTTTTCCTCTAGATCCAGTATATTTATTAAATACTATACCTTTTCCAAAATAAGCTGAATTTTTCTTTTCCATAACAGATGGATAATTAGGATCAAAAGCTGCAGATACATCAGAAGATAACATCTTTGAATTTGTAAGGCATCTTCTTAATTTTAGATCACTATAATTATCTGATGTTAAATTTATTACTTCCGCTACTGTATTTTCAAAAAACTTAGATTGCATACCAGTTGCCCCTACGCTACCTATTTCTTCTTTATCTACAAGTAATGTAACACAAGTTTTATCTACTTTGTCCATTTTCATCATAGCTTCGAAAGAAGTATAAGAACAAATTCTATCATCTTGGCCATAAGCCATTACCATGCTTCTATCAAAACCATAATCTCTTGCTTTTCCAGCTGGAACTACCTCTAATTCTGCTGAGACAAAATCTTCTTCTTCTATTTCATATTTTTCATTTAACAATTTTAATATATTTCTTCTTACTCTATCTTTAGCTTCTTTATCTTCTATGGGCATACTTCCTATTAGTACATTTAAATTCTCCCCTTCTACCACTTTAGAAGCCTTTTTCTCCATTTGCTCTCCTGATAAATGAATTAATAGATCAGATACACCAAATACAGGATCTGATTCTTCTTCTCCTACTTCCACATTAATCTTAGTTCCATCTTTTTTTACTATTACACCATGTATAGCTAATGGTAGAGTAACCCACTGATATTTTTTTATTCCACCATAATAATGAGTTTCAAATAAAGCTAAATCTGTATCTTCATATAAAGGATTTTGTTTTAAATCTAATCTTGGTGAATCCACATGAGCTCCTAATATTTTAAGTCCTTTCTCCATAGGCTCTTTACCTACAACAAATAAAGCTAAAGTTTTATCCATATTATTTGCATATACCTTATCACCTGGCTCTAATTTTTCATTATTCTTTATGATTTCTTCTAAATTTTTGTATCCACTTTTTTCTGCTAAAACTATGAATTCTTTTACACATTCTCTTTCTGTTTTGCACTTTGACATAAAATCTTTGTATTTTTCAGATAAATCAAAAACATTTGTTAAATCTTCTTTAGAGTACTTATCCCAGGCTAATTCATACTTTTTAGTTAAATCTTTTTCCATACTATTGCTTAAGTGAAAAATATCACCTAAGTCTTTCACCCCTCTTCCATAATATTCTATATATATTTTAACATAAATCAATAGATAATAGTTTATTTTTCTTATAAATACATTTATTTGTTTTATAGCCATTTTTTTCTTTTAAATAAATAAACTAAAAACAAAGATATAATAAGGGTAAATCCTAAAACATATAAGCATCCATAGGGATTTTGCATAGGAGGGAGATTGTCAAAATTCATTCCGTAAATACTAGTAATTAAACTGGCTGGTAAAAAAATAGTAGCAATTAAAGTAAAAACTTTCATTAGTTCATTAGTTTTATTTGATATTTCTGACTCAAAAGCTTCTCTAACTAAAGAAAGATCCTGTACCAAAGTTTCTAATGCTACCATTAATTTTTCTATTTTATTATTTAAAGTTATACAATATTTAACACATTCTTTTTCTATCATACCATTGTCATTACTTATAAGACTATCCCCTATATACCTTAAGGGGGTTATATATTTTCTAATTCTATAAACCTGTCTTCTTAAATATATTATTTCATCTATATGTTCATGTCTTGGTTCCTCTAATATATCTATTTCTATCTTGTCTGCTTTGGTTTCTAAAGTAGCTATGACTTCATAGTTTTTAATTATTATTCTATCTATAATATAATATAATAAAATAAAGGGTTTAGGATTTTCTTTAATCAGAAAACAATTTTTGCATTCCTTAATATCATCTAGTATTTCTTCTATTAAGTTTAATTTTTCTTTATAAACTGTTATTATATAGTCTTTACTCAAAAATATATTAATTTCATTTGTTTCCACAGCTTTATCGTATTGGAGCAAATTCAAAATAATAAATATATAATCTTTATAAAAATTTATTTGAGCTCCTTGAGTATAATTCTCACATTCTTTTATATTTTCTTCCTTTAAATTTAGTTTATCCTTTAACACATTCAAATCCTGTGAATGAACTACTATCCAATAATAACTTTTTCCAACCTTAAAATCCCCTTTAATTTCCTCAAAATTATTTAACAAATCAAAAATTATCATATAAAATCACCTAAATACTATTTTTTATATGACTATTGTTTGGACTTAATGTGTTTATTATTCTTATATAAACTTTTTATTTCTTAATAATCAAATATTATTTTTATATTTAAACATAAAATATTAAAAAACTAACTAAATTTTTTATATTATATGAAAAAATTATAGTTAGCTTTATTATAAAAATACATTTATTTTAAACTTAATTTATATATACTACTAAAAAACACTTCTTTTCTAAATATTAAAAATCTATTATAATTTCATCTACTAATATATCATGTACATCCTTTGGAACCTCTTTTAATATTTGAAAATCATAAGCTAAAGCTATTTTGGGGACTTCTCTTTTTAGTTTAGGAATAAACCTGTCATAAAAACCTCCACCATACCCCAGTCTTCCCCCTTTAATATCAAAGGCCAAACCTGGCAAAATAGCTAAATCTATTTCTTTTGGATCTACTATGTTTTGAAAATTTTTAGGCTCTAATATTTTATAATGTCCACATTCTATAAGTTCTGAAAAATCCTTTATTTCTATAGCTACCATGCCTTCCTTTATAGATATAACCTTAGGCACACATACTCTTTTCCCATGTTTTAGACCTTCTTTTATAATATCATGGGTATTAACTTCATCCCTTAAACTTGCATATATAAATATGAAATTTGAATCTTTATATGAAGAATTTTTCTGGAACTTATCTTTTATTATTGTGTCTCTTTCTATTTTTTCTTCTAAAGTTAAAGATTTTCTTACATTTATAATTTTTTCTCTTAAAATAGCTTTATTATTCATCTTCTCTTAAACCAACAGCCTCCTTACTAATTCTTTCATTTATTATATCTGCTGGACAATTTTTTGTAACTAAATTATATCTATAATTCGCTGCTGCCGCCTCTATTATAACAGCTAAATTTCTCCCTGGTCTTATAGGTACAGTAAGCTTTCTAACTGGTGTATTCAATATATCTATATATTCTTTATCCACACCTAATCTATCATAAGTTTTTTCCGCTTTCCATTGCTCCAAATTAATCATTAAATCAATTTTTTTCTCATTTAATATAGAACTTAATCCATAAAGAGCTGCTACATCTATTATTCCCATTCCTCTAACTTCCATCATGCCTGAAGTAATAGATGGAGATGTACCTTTTAATATCCCATTTATCTCTTTAATATCCACTGCATCATCTGCTACTAATCTATGCCCTCTTTTTATGAGTTCTAAAGCTGTTTCCGTTTTTCCTATGCCACTTTCTCCTGTGATAAGTATACCAATCCCATATACATCTAAAAGAACGCCATGCATTCTAGTCTCCGGAGCTAATTTCTCATCTAAATAAGACATTAAGGAACTTACAAATCTAGTAGATATTTCACCAGTTCTTAAAACCCACTGTCCTTTTTCTTTAGCACTATTTATAAATTCATCATGAGCCACTAGATTTCTTGTTATTATAATACATGGGGTTTTAAATTCAAAAAATTTATTTAATCTTTTAATCCTAAGTTCCTTTTTCATTACATCTAAAAAACTCCATTCTGTTTTTCCAACTACCTGGACTCTTTCATTAGCAAAATAATTATAAAAACCTGAAAATTGAAGACCTGGTCTATTAATATCACTAACATCTATAATATTATTCTCTAATCCCTCTACTAATACCTCTAATTCCATATCCTTTATTAAATTCTTTACCCTAACCAAATGGTTTACACCTCCTTTGAATAAAGACTTATTAGTTTTTTCTATTAGGAGTTGGTATCTTTTCTACCCCTTCTAATTGAACCTTCACATTTCCTTTTATTATATTTATATATTCTCTTCTTAATTTTTGTTGTTCTATTTTTTCTTCTTCTGTAAGTCCTTCTTCTTTACTTTTTTTATATAAAAAATTAATTCTTTCTATAAGTTTTTTCATATCCATATTTTACAACTCCTTAATATTAATTTACATTTTATTTTACATCATATTTTGTAAAAATAAAATACATCTAAATCTATTATTTATTAAATTAAGGTTAAATAGCACCATAAAGACTAAAAATAGCATAAAATAAGAGGATGTATCAAAATGTAAACTAAACTGATATGTACCCCGTAGGTAGCCACAGATAAAAATACTGTGTGAAATCTACTTAACGGGGTTCATACCAAAATAAATTTACTATTTAACACCCTCTTTAATGTTTTTATATTCTTTTAACTTTCTAAACTTTCATCATCAACTTTAGCTTTATCTTCTTTCTTTTTTTTATCCATTAAATATTTTTTCACAGCTACGGCAAATACTATTAAAGCTATTACCCCTGAAAATATCCATAATCCCATTTTTGCCATGTTACCTATGTTTTGTCCTAATATAGAATAGACTATAGTAGCTGGAAGTTGTCCAACTCCTGTGGCCCAAAAGAAAGCCCAGAACGACATTTCTGTAAGCCCAGCTGCATAACTTATAGCATCAAAAGATACAAAGGGCAAAAGTCTAGCTATTAATATAGCATATTTACCATACTTGTCAAAAAACTTATCTGTCATATCTAATGCTTTTTTACCAATTATCTTTTCCGCTACAGGTCTTCCATAGAATTTACTTATATAAAAACATAAAACCGCTCCCATCATAGCCCCTGTCCAAGATATTAGAGCTCCAAAGGCCCATCCAAATACCCAAGCATTAGCAAAGGTTATTATAAAGGCTGGAAGTGGAGCTGCAATAGATTGAAACATCATAAGAGCCATAGATATAAGTGGAGCCCAAATACCAAAGGATTTTATATAATCTTTTACCTCTTCTATATTTAGTCTAGCAAGCATTGAAGCTATTTTATTTACTCCATTTTTAAAACCAGGAATTAAAAAATACAAAAGTATTATGCCTAAAAGAAAACCTAATTTAATTATTAAACTCTTCTTTTTCTTTTGATTCATAACTATCCCCTTTCTTAATTATATCTTTCTGTAATTTATTAAAGGATAGTTTCTTTTTCATAATAAAAGAAACTAAACATAGCAAAACCAATAATACTATAGATATTACAAATTGTTTAGATTTAATATTTAAAGCTTTATCCCCAAGATTTATAAAAACTAATATACCAGGAATTATTCCTACTGTAGTAGCCAAAATAAAATCTTTAAATTTTATTTTTGAAAGTCCTGCTCCATAACTTATAATGTCAAAAGGAACTAAAGGTATTAATCTTAATATAAATACAACTAAAAATCCATTTTTCTCTACCCCATCCTCAAACCATTTTCCTTTTCCTTTAACCAGTTTTTCCACTACATTTCTTCCTAAAACTCTAGCTATATAAAAAGATAGCGATGCTCCACAAACAGCACCTATTATAGTATATATGCTGCCTTCCACCATTCCAAAGGCCATACCTCCAGCTATAGCTAATATGGAATCTGGGAACAATGTAAGGGGTACTAAAGTAAATAATATTATATAAATTATAGGAGCTATGGCACCATAACTATTTACATACTCCTTTATAGAAACTGCACTTACATCTTTAGCCAATATAGTATTTCTTAAAAAATATACTAAAAAAGCTAATAAAACAACAAATATTATGGAAACTATAATATTTTTTTTAGATTTTTCCACACAAACGCCCCCATTAAAATTTTTATTTTATCCTGCATTTCTCAATTGTAACCTTTATTTAAAGGAGAATCTGAAATATAATCAAAACTCAATAGAAATTATTAAATTTTACTTTATCATTCTCTTTATTTTTAGCCTATTACTCCAGGATTTTAAAGGAGAATTTATTTTTATATCCTTATACTCGTTAACTATTTTCTCTCCAAAAATCAAGTCTAATATATGCAGTGATTTTGCTCCCCCCTTAATAATGGATTCTCTACAACCTGCACAATAAGTAATTATATAATCTTGTCCAGTTTTTTTTCCAGCTTCCCTCATCATAGCATTAGATACCTTAGAGTTTACTGCATGAATCATTCCTCCTGTACCACAACAATTAGTCCTATTTTTTATATTATCTCCTTCTAAAATTTCATATCCTAATTCTTTCATAATCCATCTTATACTGCTTTGTATTTCTTTTTCATGTCTTGTAACACAAGAATCGTGAATAGAAAATTTAACTTTACTATTATCTCCCTTATTTACAGCATTGTCTGGCAAACCTATCTCCTCTAAAGTTGTCCAAAGGGATTTAACCTTTATATCTTTACTATAGTTTTTCATTATCATATAGCAGTTTTGACAGGCAGTTATTACTTCTATCGCTCCAGTATCCCTTATATGTTTTTCTACATTACTAAATAATTTATTAAATTTCCCCTCTTCCCCTAAGGCTTCTGTGGGTTTTCCACAACATTCTAAGAGCATAGAGGTACCTGGTAGTTCTTCTTTTAAATATTCATATATTTTTAAAACCAATTCTGGACTATAAGCAGGAAGTGTACAACCGGGGAAAAATATTCTCTCTACCTTATTAGTTTCCCTATTTTTGTCTTCTACATACTTTGTAAATAATTTTGAGAATCCTAATTTTTGATGCATGTGCACAGAGTTATGCTCTTTTAAAGGGGTTTTGCCATTATTTTGCTCTACAGTTTCTACTCTAAGATCCATAAAAACTTTTGTCATATTTAAATCTTTAGGACAAACTTCTTTGCATTTCCCACAGATAGCACAAGAATAAGGAAGTATAGCTTCAAACTGCCCCTCCTCAAGTATCCTACCAAATATTTTCTTAGGATTACCTCCAAATTCTTTTAACATAGAACAATTTTTAACACATATATTACACTCTATACAATTTTCTTTTATGTTTTCTATACGTTTTTTTCTTTTTGTATCTTTTATATAAAAACATTTCTTATCCATTAAAACCACCTATTCAATAGATTACTCATAAAATCTAATTCTAAATACTCTTTTATCTTTTCATAAGTATCCATATTTTTTATATCTCTATCTGGATTTTGATATTCTAAATAAGCATAAGCACACCAGCTTAAAGCTCTCAAATAAAGATAGGGTGTATACATATCTACTCTTTCTCTTATATTTTTCCCTTTAAAAAATTTCTCATAATTACAAAAAAACTCATTTATCTCATAGTTCTTTAATATATAATTCCCCTTCCAAAGAGTAGTGGTTGGTGCTAAAAACTGTGTTAAATCCTGACAGGGGTCGCTTATAACTGGTTTCTCCCAATCTATTAAATAAAAATTCTTAAATCCTATTATGAAATTATGCGAATTAACCTCTGTGTTATTTATTACCTGCATAGGATTATCTGTAAAATATTTTTCTTTATAAGAATTTTCTGTAGCCCAATTTATAAATTTATAAAAGAATTTTTTTATATCTTCTCTTATTAATGAACTATTCCAAAAATCCTTTAAAAGATTATTAGCTTCTTTTATTCTGTCAGAAAATATATTATTTTCTACTATAAAAGAAGAAAAATCCTCTTTATTAAGTTCTATAGAATGTATTTTGCCAAATATTTCAGCAGCTTTATTTAGGTCTTTTTCATAATTTAATGGTATGCCTTCCAAAAATTCCATTATTAACACACCATACCTTATGTACTCTTTACTACCATCTACATAATAAACCTTTGGAGTAACTTTACTCTTTCCTAACCTTTTTAATGCTCCATATTCATATTGTATTTGATTTTCTAATGACAATTGGCTTCCCGTATTTACCCTAAAAACATACTTATTTATTTTATCCTCTAATATAAAATTTATATTATATTCACCCTGGGCCAAAAATCTAACATTAAAATTTCTACTTAAATTTATTATTTCAAACAAATTCTTATGATAAACATATTCTCTTATTTCTTTAATCAACATATCTTTCAGCATCTTCATCTCTCCACCAATTTTCTAAATACTTCTTAGTATTTTTAGGTATAATATCATACTTATATAATTTGTAATTTAATCTATAAATCAAGTTTTTAAGGTCCTCTTTTGTGTCTATATCTTCATATTTCCCTGTAAAATCTACTGTTAAATTTTCTTTATTTAATAAATCCATAGTACTATAAAATACAGATTTATCTCCCCATTTTATATCCTCTTTAAAAACTATTTTATTTAATTTTTTCATACCTACAAGATAATAGCCTCCATCAAATGTAGGTCCAAAACATAAATCTTTATATTCTAAAATATCAAAAGCCCTTAATATATCCTTGATCTGAATCTCTGGTATATCAGAACCTATTAAAACAACTTTTTCATAACCTTTTTTTAAAACCTCATCTACAGCATTTCCCATTCTTTGTCCTATATCTTTACCTTCTTGTGAAAAATATCTGGCAAAACTTGGTACCAAAGGCTCTATTATACTAAAATCCCCTTCATCACTGTAAGTTACATATATATCCATACTCTCTTTTAAGTATTTACACATATTAAATACATCCTTTAAAAAGCATTTATGTATCTCTGAACACTGCTGCCCTGTTAATATTTTCATAAGCCTAGTTTTAGTCTTACACGGTACAGGTATCCTAGTCATTATTATAAGTGCATTCATTACCTTTCCTCCCGATATATTTTATTTAATTTTTCTGTAGGTACTCCCATAAAATATAGAATTCTTAATTTATGCATTAGAATATGTGTTTTAAATTGGCCTCCCTTTTTAAACCTTCTTGCAGAGGTACCAATATAATAAGGTAAAAGCTTAAGTTTGCCTAATCTTCTTAATCTAAAAGAAAATTCTAAATCCTCCATTATATCCAATGCTGGATATCCTCCCATATTTAAAAATATATCTTTTTTAACAAATATTCCTTGATCTCCATAATATATATTAAATTTATTCGCTCTTATATTTGAAGTTTTAGATATATATTTCATAAATAAACTATTTAAATCATAAAAATATATAGGAAATCCACCTCCTATATATCCATCTTTTATAGCTTTTTCTATAGCCACTGTGCTTTCATAATGAACTGTAGAATCTGAATGTACAAACCAAAGAATACTTCCATTAGCTTCTTTAGCTCCACAATTCATTTGATTAGATCTACCCTTTTTACTTTTTATAACTTTACCATATTGAGAGGCTATATCTATAGTAGAATCTTTGCTTCCTCCATCTATAATTAAAATTTCTTTTTCACCCTTTAATCTTTTTAAATTTATCAATAAATTTTCTATAGTTTTTTCTTCATTTAAAACTGGAACTATTATAGAAACCATATAATCTCATCAACCCTTATCTCATGTATTAATCTAATTATAATTTTTTGAAATACTTATTTGTTGTTATATAAAAAAAAATTATAGGTTATAGTCCACCTATTTGTATTTTTTATTGACTTTTATATGTATAAAATTAAATGATATACTAATTATAACATCTATTAAAAAAGGAGTGAAATAATATATGAAAATGGAAAAAAATTTCTTTAGAAGTTTTTCCTCTATTGTTCTTTGTTTTGTTTTAGGAATTACACTTTTTACTGGTTGTTCTAACTCATCTTCTAATAAAGAAGAAACAAAGGATAAAAAGCAAGAAACAACACAAAAAAAATCCTATAAAGACAGTAGTTACATAGTAGATTCTGACTGGCTATCTAAAAATTTAAATAAAGATAATGTAATAATAATAGATGCTCGCCCTGACAAAGACTATAAAAAAGGTCATATACCTGGAGCTATAAATGTTCAGTGGCCATATTTTACTAACCAGGAAGGAAAACCCGGTGAAAAAGATTGGGGAATGCTTTTACCAGAAAAAGAACTTTCTAAAAAATTGTCTTCCTTAGGTATAGATAAAAACAAAACCATCGTTGCTTATGCAGAAAATAAAAGTGGTTGGGGAGAAGATGGGAGAATAATTTGGATGCTTAGAATGCTAGGCATAGAAAATTCCAAAATGTTAAATGGTGGATTTGACTATTGGAAAAACAAAAACTTAGAAATATCAAAAGATGATGTTACTCCTAAAAAAAGTGATTTTATAGTAGAGAATATGGACAAATCTATGTATGCAGATACAAAGTGGGTTAAAGAAAACTTAGACAAAATAAAAATATTAGATGCTAGAGAAGAAGTGGAATATAAGGGTGCAACAAAATATGGTGAGGCTAGAGGTGGACACCTACCTGGAGCTAAACTATTTACTTTTAATAAAGCATTCAATGAGGATCAAAGTTTAAAAAGCCAAAAAGAGATAGAAGACCTGTTAACAGAAGCTGGTATTAAAAAAGATGATGAAATACTTACTTACTGTACTGCTGGTATAAGATCTGCCCACTTAGCTTTAGTATTAAAAATGTGCGGATATAATAACGTTAAAAACTATGATGGGTCCTTCTATATGTGGTCAGCGGATAAGAATTTACAAATAGAAAAATAATTTGAATATATTAATTAAATTATTAAATATCACATTTTAAAATAGAACTATATTGAAGTATTAGTTGATTAAATTTAAAATATTGTATAGTAATCTATAAATAAGAAATTTTATACACTACTATAAATCAAAAAAGTATGTATTAAAGAGCTAAATCTTAATACATACTTTTTTTATATATAAAGAATTATTAAAGAACTAATTTAATTTTTAAATTATTCAACTACTATAGCACTTTTGGCTAAATTATGGCAAGCTTTAACAAATCTAATAGTACCAGTTTTAGATCTCATAACTATAGAATTTGTAATAGCCTTCTCATTTCTATTGTAAACTACTCCCTTTAACAAATCACAATCTGTTATAGCTGTAGCTGCAAAATAAACATCATCACTTTTTACTAAATCATCTATATAAAGTATAGCTTCATGATCTTTTATTCCCATAGTCTTGCATCTTTCTATTTCCTCTTGACTAGTTGGACAAAGTTGCGCTTGCATTTCACCGCCCATACATTTTATAGCAGCTGCTGCTATAACACCTTCTGGAGCTCCGCCGGTTCCCATCATTATATCTACTCCAGTATCTTCAAATCCGCAGGCTAATACTGCCGCTACATCTCCTTCTCCAAAAAGCTTAACTCTAGCCCCTACTTCTCTTGCATCTTTTACTATATAATCATGTCTATCCCTTTCTTGAACTATAACTGTAAGTTCTGTTACATCTTTATTTAAAGCCCTAGCTACATTCAATATATTTTCTTTAGGGGATTTATTTATATCTATAGCTCCCTTAGCCCCTGATCCTACAGCTATTTTCTTCATATACATATCTGGCGCATGAAATAAACTTCCTTTAGGTCCCATAGCTACTACAGCTATAGCATTTTCTAAACCTTTTGCTATAAGTTTAGTTCCATCTACTGGATCTACAGCTATGTCCATTTCTACCATATCCTCTGCACCAATTCCAACTTCTTCACCTATATATAACATAGGAGCCTCATCTAATTCTCCTTCTCCTATAACAACCTTACCTCTTACAGGCATTATTTGAAAAGCTTTGTGCATACCATCCACTGCTGCTTGATCTGCTGCGTTTTTATCTCCTCTACCCATAAATTTTGATGCACTTAACGCTGCTGCTTCTGTTACTCTCGCAAGTCCCATAGCAATATCTGTATTTAGCATATATTTTCCCCCTCAAATCATGGTTTATTGTATACAAATAATAATTTATATATATTTTTTACTTTTATTTCGTTAAAATCTCTCAATTAGCATATCATATTAATATATATGTAACCATTAATCTTTTTTATTATATCATATTTAATAAATATGACAAGTAGCTTAAATAAAATAGATTATTTTGTTGAAATAAAAAAACTTTTCGACATCTTGTTTTTATTTTATAGTTTTTTATTCACAGTTCTATCCCTTAGGTGCCAACAACTAGCATATTTTTCCACAATTCCTACACAATTTTTCCACAATTTATCAACATAGTAATACACATTTTATCAACAGAAATTATAGTTATTTATGTTGCAGAATGTATAACCTTGACTTACGAAATATATGATAACTTCGATATAATCTGTTAGAATAAGGATATAAAACAAAGAAGTAATTAATTATAATTAAACTTACACAATAAATGGAGTTGATGCTGTGAATAATTTACAATTAAAAACTTTAAATTTAAAAATTTATTATCTTAAACAATATTTATATACCTTAATAGATGAGCATGATTTATCTAATTCTGAAGTAATACAATGCAGTAAAGAATTGGACAAGCTTATTGTAGAATATGAAAATAAAAAATATAAAAATTTATATTAATAAAATAACCACAGATTTATCTGTGGTTTCATTTTTAATAAACAAATCCTATTATTTCATCTATATCTATGTTTCTACCTTGTTCATAGAAAACTACAATAAATTCATTTACCCCATTATCTACAGTATCATCATAACATATATACTGAGCTTCTATATCTAAATCTTCTCTTAAGTCTTCAAGTATGTCCTCTATATTATCTTTTGATATATCATTTAAATAAGGCTTATATAAATCATCCACTTCTTCTCCATCTTCTATATTTTCCTTAGAAGCTTCTTCCTCTGCATAAGCTTTAGCTGCTAATATCTCTTCCTCATCAAATTCATAATAAATTTTAATTGGAAAAACATCCTCATTATATTCTATTTCTTCAATATTATATATGTCGTTGTCATTTAAATAATCTATTATTTCTTCTCTGTTCATTTTAATCCTCCTACTTATAATTTAATTATTAAAATATCATTTTTATTAATTCAACGAATTTTAAAAAAATCCTTTAATTAATCTATTTATATGTATGCGTTGTTTGTAAATATGTGCTGATTTTAGAAATAAATTAACAATTACTAAGTTTCTTTAAATATCATTTTACCCAATATATGATTTTTAAATCTAATAAAGATTTAAATTTTAAAAAATCTTTATTAATTTTAAATAATTTCTTTATTTTAGAATTTTAAAATCTTATAAAACTATCTAAAATAGAAATATTATAATTCTAATAAAAAAGCTATGAATTTAGAATATTATATTTCCAAATTCATAGCTTTTTAAATTTAAAATAAAATTTGTTTTATTACTTTTCTATCTGATGTCCTTATGGTTCTTTATAAAAACAAATTGCTTTATACTATGATAAATCCACAAACCCATGCAAGAATATTATTTTTAAAGAAGTTTTATATATTCTTCTATAAATTCCTCTGCTCTTTTAAAGTCATCTTTACTTGGAACAAACTTAAATTTAAAAGGTTCTTCTACAACTTTTAATTTTAACCCTCTTAATCTATCTGTCATAAGAGAAGGGCCTTCTCCACTCCAACCATAAGATCCAAAGGCTCCTGCTGCTTTACCTCTATTACTTATAACACCTATATGACTCATTACATCCCAAACTGGCTTTACTGCATCCTGGTTTATAGTTGGAGAACCTAAAATAATTCCTGTAGAATTTTCTATTAATTCTAATACCTTTTCCATAGGCATAGAAGTTATTTCATGTCCTTCTGCTTTAATTCCTTTTTCATTAAGTTTTTGAACTAAATATTCTCCCATTTTTTCTGTATTTCCATAAGCTGAAATATATAATACTTGAATATTTTGTTCCTTTGTATCTTCTGTAGCCCACTTTCTATAAAGATCTATATATTTAGAAATATCTTCTATATGAACAGGACCATGGCTTGTAGCTACCATGTCAAAATCTAAATCTTTTATTTTGTCTAATCCCATTAATACAAACTTTTTAAATGGACCCATAATAACATCAAAATAATATTTCATCTCTTCTAAATAATCTCCAGAACAAGTATCTGTTATACAACCTTCTGGGCAGTAGTGACAACCTAGGAAATCACAGGTAAATAACACTTTTTCATTTTCAGCATAAGTAAACATAGTATCTGGCCAATGTAAGTTTGGTGCAGTTATAAACTTTAATGTGGTTTTTCCTAAATTTAATTCTTTTGGTGCTGGTAAATTTTTAAATTCTTTATTTATAATATCTTTAATATAAATTAATGCAGCTCTTGATCCTATAACTGTTGCCTCCGGATAGATCTCCAATAATTTACTCAAAGATCCACTATGATCTAATTCTGTATGTTGAACAATTATATAATCGACCTTTTTATCACCTATTACTTCTCTTATATTTTCCATGTATTCATCAAAATAACCATCTTTAACACAATCTATAAGAGCTACTTTCTCATCATCTATAAGGTATGCATTATATGTGGTTCCTTTTTTAGTTTCCATTATAATATCAAAAACTCTTAATTCTGGATTTCTAACTCCAATCCAATGTATGTTTTTTTTCAATTGTACACTCGCCATATTTTTAACCTCCTGTATTTTAAGAAATATTTTCACAATATACTAACTTTATCTTTTATATTTATTTTAACATATTAAAAGAAAATATTAAATACTAATAGTTATCTATGTAGCTTTAGGAAGTTTTATATAAGGTATTTTATATTTAATTCTTAAAGAAATTATAATTTACTAGAAGAAAAAAGGCTTTATTCCTAAAACATATTATATTTAAAACTACATAATAGTATTATAACCTAAATAGTTTTAAATAAAGGAATCATAGCCTTTTTATATATTTTTTAAAATTTATTTTTAAATAATAGTTTAAGCATATATTTATTATTTTGATGAAACTGTAGGCACTAATTTTATGTTTAATGTTTTAGATAGTGCTTTTACTAAAGCAAAAGCAATTATACCATCTACTAAATGATGGAGTATAGATCCTATTCCTACAGCAACTAATATTTTATATAGTGTAAATCCAAAAGGAATTACTGCTATAGCTTCTAAAGCTCCATGTATTGGCGCAGTTATAGCTATTACTTTTTTAAAAGGCATACCTTTTTTTATAAGAATAGCTCCTATAAGCCCAACAAAAGTATGCATAAACGCTCTAGCTGCGACCACTAAAGGGGTAGATACTAAAAATCCCAAAGTGGAACCTAACCCTACCATCACCGCTGAAGCTGGTCCTAAAAGCATAGCTACAAACAAAGGCACATGTGATGCTAAGGTAGCTGTAAAAGGTCCTAATTGAATTTTTAAAAATCCAAAGGCTAATGGAATTACTATGGCTAAAGCAGTTAAAACTGCAGCATAGGTCATTTTTTTTACATTTTTCATTTTTTTATCCCCCTGTATAGTTAAGTGTATATACATTAGTATACACTATACTTTCCCTTTTGTAAATATACTTTTATATTGCTTATTGATAAAAAGTTATATAATTATCTTCTCTACAACTAAATCTTTATTAAACTATTATGAAAATATATATTAGAAATTTTTCTTTACTTTAAAAAACTAAATCTATTATTAAATTATTTAAATTTATTATTAATATAAATTATACCTATTGACACTATCTATAGAATATATTAATATATAAGCATACCCCATATGGGTATGGAGGTGAATATATTATGATAAAAATAGATGAAAAAGCATTAAAAATAGCAAAAGAAAAAAATTCAAATTTTATAATTAACTTAATAACTACGACCTGTGGTGGATGAGGATCTAACGGATCCCAAATCCAAAATCTCAGTGTTGAGATTTCAAAGAAAATTCCAGTAAAAAATGCTTTTCATAGTTTTGAATATGAAGGCATAAAAATATTTATAAATAAATCTCTAAAACTTGGAGAAGAAATATTAGTTTATCAAAAGCTTAAACTTCCTTTTATAGGGGCTATATATGGTATTAAAGGAGTACTAGTACCCTAAATAGAATTTTAATTACAATAAACTAAAAATACAAAGCATATAAATATTTTTTTAATAAATTAATAATTAAAAAGCTATAAATTTGAAATTTAATCTTTCAAATTTATAGCTTTTTACTTTTAATATATCTTTAACATATAATATTTATATAAACTTTTCTAAATTTTTAGTGAATAAAGGTGCTTATGATAAATGCAGTCTATCTAAAACTAGTAATAATTTTATGTCAGTTTATGAATAAAATCTTTTAATTTTTCTTTATCATTTAAAACAACTACATGAAAATTATTTTCTTTTAATTTTAAATTAAGATTATTAGATATCCCTAATGTAATAATAGTATTTACGTCCTGCTTTTTTAAAAATTCTACCATATCTTCTTTAAGTTTTTTTAAAATAATATGCTTTTCTATAAACTTATCTTCTTTTAGTGTATAGAACGTAAATTTAGTAGTATCTTCCTCTAGAGCGCATATCTCATTTTCCTCTATTGGAATAACTATATTTTTCATATAAACACCTACTATCTTAAAATAATTTTATTCCATAGCCATGTCTTAAGGTAAGGGCCTTCAAAATTTAAATAAATATAGATTCTTCTCATAAATAAACTACATGTAAACTTAAGAATTACTCCTTTTATAGTTTTCCCCACTTTTCAATAAGAATACTATTAAATTTATCTAAATCTATTATCTTATTTGGCATATTTACTTTAAATCCTTTATCTTTTTCACTTAAACTTATAATTCCAGATTTTAGTTCTTCTATATCAGGATTTATATAAACAAAATTTTCATTGAAAATCTCCTTATTTGTTATATACATAGCTGCCGATGCATCCCAATTGCAAAAGGCTTTTATATTAAAAGTTTTTTCCATAGAATTAAACCAAGGCTCTATTTCTTTATATACATATCTCAATATTTCATTTGAACTATTTTTAAGTACATTTAACTCTTTCTCTCTAAACAAAGCTTGAAGAGTAACATGTCCATCTAATATAGTTATATCTGCTCCTGAAGTTAAAACACTATAGGATGCTTCATAATCACAGGATAAATTTAATTCCCTAACCTCTACCCCTGAAATAAGCAAAGGTTTTGTTATACCACCCATCAGTACAATATTTTTTACATTTTTATAAAAATTTTCATCATATAAATATGCACCATATAAGTTAGACATGGAACCTGTAGCAAGTATAGTTATTTCTCCTTTATATCTGCTAGCACTTATAGCTAAAAATTTAGCTGCTTCACTAATTCTTCCTGTGTTTAAATCTCCACCTTTAAAAATAGGCTTATATTCTTTGTCCAAAAGATTCATAATTCTAAGATTATTTTCATGAACTTCCTCTACAGTACCATTACCATGAGTTGATGTTAAACCAATTAGCTCTACATTTTCATTACCTATAAGATACATTAAAGTTAAACCATCATCCACGTCTTTATCTTTAAGCCCCATGGTGTTATCACAGTCATAAATAATCCTATGCATTAGCATTCTCCCCTTTTTTATTCTATTTGTTCCACTTTGTATACTTTTTTAGCCTTATCTATATAAACTATGCCATCTAAATGATCATATTCATGGCAAAAAGCATCTTTTAGTAAGCCTGTTGCTTCATAAGTAACTTCTTCACCTTTCTCATTTAGTCCTATTATAACAACTCTTCTAGGTCTAATAACGATCCCTTCATAACCAGGATAGCTTAAACATCCTTCTTGACTTTCTTCTTTTCCTATTCCCTTTAAAAATTTAGGATTTATAAGAATTATAGGTTCTTGCCCATTTCTTAAATCTATAATAAAAATTCTTTTTAAATAACCTATTTGAGGTGCTGCAAGGCCAATACCGGTACCTGCATATAAAGTATCCTTTAAATCTTCTATAATACCTTTAATTTCATCATCAATACATTCTACTTTTTTACTAACTCTTTTTAAAGTCTTATCTCCAACTTGTAATATCTCTCTTACTGCCATAATAACTCTTAAAGCCAAAAGCTTTAAAACTCCCTCCTTTTTGTGATGTATATCTAAATTATACATAATATTCAAGAAAAATGCGAGATTATTATGGAAAATACGAAATTTAGAAATTTATTTAGCTATACTTATAGTCTTGCTCTAAAATTAAAATACTTACTTTAATATATGTGCAAACATAATATTTTATTAAAATTATTTTCTCATATATAACTATTCACTGATTTTAAAGTAAAACATATTTACTTTAGATAAAAAAAGCAGCGGGTTTCGCTGCTTTTTTTATACCATATTACTTTGCTTTTCTTCCATCATACTCTTAATTTTCATAAGTCTTGTTACTGTACTTCTTTCATTTTCATCTAACTTCATTTGTATAAATCTTATAGTTTCCTCTAGTTGAGGTATAGTCATATATTCTAGAGCATTAACTCTTCTCCTAGTTTTTTCAATTTCATCCGCCATTAGTTGGCATGCTTTTTCTACTTTAGCTAATTCTAAAAGCTTAGGTAATATACCATATAACTTTTCTATAGCACCATCTAATTCAGCAGAAGTATTGGCAAAACCATACGGGAATATACTTCCTTTATCTCCTTCTAACTTTCTTTTAAAGTCAAATACAGGCACATTAACACTCATTATGTTTTGCTTTTTAACATCTACAGAAATGCTTTCCTTTGGATAAGCTACGGCTTCCTCCAAAAACTCTGGAGACATAACAGCACTAGCCATTAAAAAGTCTTTAAAAGACCCTTCCAATTCCTTTTCTACATCTTTTCTAAGTTCGTTATTCTTTTTTATCATATCTATGAATCTTCTCATAAGCTCATCCTGCTTATCTTTTAGAAGTTTATGTCCTCTTGTGGCTGTTGTTAACCTCTTTTTAAGTTTAGTGAGCTCCATTCTAGTAGGATTTACATTTAATTTCATAAAGATCACTCATCCCTTTTAATGGTTATTATTTGCTTTCTTCAGCTTTATTTAAATATTTTTCTAGATATTCATCTCTTATTCTCTTAAGCTCTGACTTAGGTAATATAGTTAACAATTTCCATCCAAGATTTAGTGTTTCTTCTATAGTTCTATTAGTTGTGAACCCTTGAGATACATATTCTCCTTCGAAAGCATCCGCAAATTTAGCATACAATTTATCTGCATCGGATAATGCAGATTCCCCAAGTATTACGGATAATTCTTTAGCTTGCTTACCCTGTGCATAAGCTGCAAATAATTGGTTCATTGTATCTGCATGATCCTCTCTAGTTTTGCCTTTACCTATACCCTTATCTTTAAGTCTTGATAATGAAGGCAATACATCTATTGGAGGCATTATACCTTTTTTGTATAATTCTCTACTTAGTATTATTTGTCCTTCTGTTATATATCCTGTTAAGTCTGGAATTGGATGTGTTTTATCATCTTCAGGCATTGTAAGTATAGGAATTTGTGTTATAGAACCTTCTTTGCCTAAGATTCTTCCAGCTCTTTCATATAAAGTTGAAAGATCTGTATACAAGTATCCTGGATATCCACGTCTACCTGGAACCTCTTTTCTAGCAGCAGATACTTCACGAAGAGCTTCACAGTAGTTTGTTATATCAGTCATTATAACAAGTACATGCATTCCTTTTTCAAAGGCTAAGTATTCAGCTGCAGTAAGAGCCATTCTAGGTGTTGCAATTCTTTCTATAGCTGGATCATTAGCTAAGTTTATAAATAAAACCGCTCTATCTATAGCTCCTGTTTTTGTAAAGTCATCAATAAAATATTGTGCTTCTTCAAAAGTTGTTCCTATAGCTGCAAATACAACAGCGAATTTTGAATCTGAATTTAAAACCTTTGCCTGTCTTGCAATTTGAGCCGCAAGTTCCGCATGAGGCAAACCAGATCCTGAGAAAACAGGAAGCTTTTGTCCCCTAACTAAAGTATTAAGTCCATCTATAGCTGAAACCCCTGTTTGAATAAATTCATCTGGATAGTTTCTTGCCACTGGATTTATTGGTATACCACTTATATCCCTTTTTTCATCAGGAATTATTTTAGGTCCTCCATCTTTAGGATTACCCAGTCCGTCAAATACTCTTCCTAACATATCTTCAGAAACACCTAGCTCTAGAGGTTTGCCCAAGAATTTAACTTTAGCTCCTTTAATGTTTATTCCAGCTGAACCTTCAAATAATTGAACCAATGCTTTATCTTTATTAATTTCAAGAACTCTTCCACGTCTTTTTTCTCCATTATGAAGTTCTATTTCAACAAGTTCATCAAAACTAACGCCTTCTACTTGATCAACCAGCATAAGTGGTCCAACTACTTCTTTAACTGTTCTATATTCCTTAAGCATTCATTATACCTCCTTTGCTGATTAATTCATCTATTACCTCTGATAATTCATTAAATATTGCATCTATATTTTTTATATTTTCCTCTGAAATATATTTTGATCTTGCTATTTTATCTCTAACTTCTAAATCTAAAATTTCTTTTAAATATACTCCTGCATTTAATGCTCTTTCAGCTTCATCATAGAAGAATAAAACTAATTTTAACATCTTATATTGCTTTTCTAATGAAGCATAAGTATCTACTTCATGGAAGGCATTTTGTTGCAAGTAATCTTCTCTTAAGGATTTTGCAACTTCAAGTTTTAATCTATCCTTTTCAGATAAAGCATCTATACCTACAAGTCTAACTATTTCCTCTAAGCTAGCTTCTTCTTGAAGAAGTGACATAGCCTTAATTCTAAGTGCTGTCCAATCAGATGCTACATTTTCATCCATCCAAGGGCTTATTTTTTCTATATACAATGAATAGGAATTCAACCAATTTATAGCTGGGAAATGTCTTCTATATGCAAGTTGTGCATCTAATCCCCAGAATACTTTAACTATTCTTAAAGTAGCCTGTGTAACGGGCTCTGATAAGTCTCCTCCTGGAGGGGATACAGCCCCTATAACTGTTAGAGCACCTTCTCTTTCCTCAGATCCTAAAGATAACACATTACCCGCTCTTTCATAGAATTCTGCTGCTCTTGAACCTAAGTATGCTGGATATCCTTCATCACCAGGCATTTCTTCAAGTCTTCCTGACATCTCACGAAGAGCCTCAGCCCAACGAGATGTAGAATCTGCCATTAGTGCAATAGAATATCCCATATCTCTAAAATATTCTCCTATAGTTATTCCAGTATATATGGAAGCTTCTCTAGCTGCAACGGGCATATTAGAAGTATTTGCTATAAGTACAGTTCTTTTCATTAATGGTTCACCAGTTTTAGGATCCTTTAGTTCTGGGAATTCATTAAGAACATCTGTCATTTCATTACCACGTTCTCCACAACCAATATAAACAACTATTTGAGCATCTGCCCATTTCGCTAATTGATGTTGTACAACAGTTTTTCCACTTCCAAATGGTCCTGGAACACAAGCTGTACCACCCTTTGTAACTGGGAAGAATGTATCTATAACCCTTTGACCTGTTATCATAGGTTGTGCTGGATTAAGTTTTCTACCATAAGGTCTGCCCTTTCTAACAGGCCATTTTTGCATCATCATTAAGTCAGAAAGTTTATCTCCATCCTTAACTTTTGCCACAGTATCAACTATAGTAAAATCCCCTTCTTCTATAGTTTCTATAGTTCCTTTTATACCATAAGGAACCATTATTTTATGTTCTACTATAGAAGTTTCTTGAACAATACCTATTACATCTCCTGCTTCTACGGTATCTCCTGCTTTTTTAACTGGAGTGAAATGCCATTTCTTATCTCTATCTAATGAATGAACTTCTACTCCTTTTGTTATGAAATCTCCAGCCTTTGCTTTTATAGCATTTAAAGGTCTTTGTATTCCATCAAACATAGCTTCTATTAATCCAGGTCCTAATTCAACACTTAAAGGTTCTCCAGTAGTTATTACTGGATCTCCTGGTGCTAAACCTGCAGTTTCTTCGTAAACCTGAACTGAAGCTCTATCTTCTCTCATCTCTATTATTTCACCAATAAGACGTTTTTCACCAACTTTTACAACGTCATATATATTTGCCTCTTCCATTCCTTCAGCAACAACTAAAGGTCCAGATATCTTTAAAACACGTCCTGTCTTCAAGTTCACCTACCTACCTTCCTTATAAAATATTAACACCAACTGCTTTTTCCACGTTATCATTTATTCTCTGCATACCAATATTTAGAGACCCCTGATTACTAGGAATAAGTATAACGGCAGGAATTAATTCTCTATTATATCTCTCAATAGTTTCTTCCAAGTTTTTAGCTATTTGTTCTGTAACAAATATAATAGCATATTTTTCCGCGGCCATTTTATTTATAGTAATTCTTGCTTCATCTGGTTCAGTAACAGGATATACATCAATACCAAGAGCTTTAAAGGCCAATATGGAATCTTTATCTCCAACTACACCTATTTTATACATAGATATCACGCAGCCTTTCTCTTATTATTTCGCTCTTCATGTTATTGAGCTTTCCAATCATTATAATTCTTATAACTTTTATTTCATTTTCTTTGGCATATAAATAAGATATTATTGGTTCTGGGCCAAAACTTATATATTTTGCTCTTTTCATATACTCCATTATAAAATTATCACTTAATTTTTCAAAAATATTTATTGAACCAGTCTTTGAATAAGCATCTATCCCAACTCTAAGAACTTCTCCATAATCTGTATAAGAAAGTTTTGCCGGAATATTTTCAACTGAATCGTTAAGTAAAGCTATCAGTTTATCTTTATCTATAAAACCTCCACTTATGATTACACTTGTAAAAAAGTTTTTATCTTTGTTTTGCTTTTTAACTCTTAAAAGAGTTTTTATATTATTTAAGTCAATAAGACTTTTTAAATATTTATCTAAAAATTCATCTCCTATTTCCTTATTTAATGAAAGCATTTGTTCAAACATATATTTATCAAGTATAATATCAATTCTCTGTGGATCTTTATTAGTACCGAAGTCTTCCAAAGCATCTTCTATAGCTTTTCTCATTATTGGATTTAAATCTCTATAATATTCATTATCTATAAAAGTCTTAAGCTTTTCTATAGGCACATTACCCACAGGGATTATTATATCTGTAAAATCTTTATTTAAAATTTTCCCTTTTATCATAACTTTAATGTTATGATAATCGTACTTTAAACTCATCATATTAACTAAAGATTTTACAGGGGAAATTTCGTAGAGCAAATGATAAACTCTTTTAAGCTCATTACTTAAAAGTATTTCATAATCCTCAGGCCTTTTTACCTTTGACATAAATATAGAATATTCAGTTTCTTCAAGAATCTTTAAAGCTTCTAAAGGAGAGCTGCTATCTATCATCCTATCAAGTTTTGTTTTGTCAAGGAGTCTAGTTTCTAATACTCTAATTCTAGGTATTACCTGAGTAAATAGTAATGCATCCATGAATTTCCCTCCTTAGTTAAATAACACTCTTGCAACTTCATACTCCAATTCATCTTTCATAGAACTAATTAAAGCTTCAAAAGAATTATTTATTTCAATTCCATTTTTCTCTAGTAGAAATCCTGCCTTAAAATCTCTTGTTTCATCACTTAAAGAAAGATTGCCTGGTTTTCCTTTTTTAACCAATTCACTATTTATTTCATTTATAAAATCTTCAGTTATAAGTAACTTGTCCTTTAGATTTATTATAATCTTTTCATCTCCGTCTATTGGAAGAGTTAAGATTCTCTCTTTAATATAAGAAAGATATTCTTCTTTTGATAAAGAGCTTAACTTTTCTAAGGACTTTTCAAGGACATTTTCTATAACTTTTTGTTTTGATTGAAGCTTTTCATTTCTTACTTTAAGCTCTGCATTTGATAATATTCTTTCTCTTCTTATTACACTTTCTCTTTCTGCCTTTTCAATAGTATTTTTTTCTATAATTTTAGCTTCGACAGTTTTTTTATCTAATATTTTTTTTCCATCTTCCTTAGCTTCTTTAATAAATTCCTCTTTTTTTACTTTGGCTTCTTCAAGAATTTTCCCAGTTAGATTATTTATGCTAGACATTCGCCTCACTCCAAACTATTTTATGTTTAAAACCATAAATAATGATGCAACGAAGCCAAGTAATGCGTAAGTTTCAACCATAACTGCATATATAACGCCCTTCATAACATCATTAGGCTTCTTCGCAAGTATTTGTACTCCAGCTGCTGCTGCTTTACCTTGAGCTATTGCTGACTTCCAACCTGCAAGTGCTATTGGAAGAGCTGCCATAAAGTATGCAAAACCATTAGCAAGTGTAGGTGCCTTACCACCAAGAATACCAATGTTTAATAAAATCATAAGTGTAATAACAAATCCATATAATCCTTGTGTACCTGGAAGAGCAACTAATATAAATGTTTTACCAAACTTTTCTGGTTCCTCTGTCATAAGTCCTGAAGCAGCTTCACCAACTATTCCTATCCCTTTCGCTGAACCTATTCCTGCTAAACCTGTTGCTAATGCAGCTCCTAAAAGAGCAAATATTAATCCACCATTTTCAGTTAAAAAATTCATAAATGTCATAATTAAAGTCCTCCTTTATAAATCTTATTTAGTTATTTTTAAGTATTGATCTGAAAGTTTATATGGAGTAAATTTCTTTCCTCCACCTTCATAAAATTTATTAAAAAATTCTAGGTATTGAAGTCTTGCAGTATGCACATATGATCCAAGTGCATTAACAAGTAAATTAAATAAATGGAGAGCTACAAATAAAATTGGTGATATTATATAGCTAAATGGGCTTGGAATAAGATTTACTATAAGATTTAATGCATTTGCAATAAATCCTGTAGCAAGCCCTAAAGCTAAAAGCCTTGAATAAGATACTACATCTCCAAGATAGCTTGTAGAACCATAGACTCCATATATGCCTCCACCGATTTTTCCTCCAAGAGTTGGAGCTGATCTTCCCTGTGTAAGAAGTAATCCTACAAATCCTATAATTAAAAGAATTTTTCCAACAGATGAAGCTACACCAACTAACATTAAAATTGCGCCAATGAGTACAAAGTACCATGTTAACACATCATATATTGCATCCTTTAATTGTCCACTCCTTATAAGTATATAAGCCTTAAGACCTAAGCCTACAAATATATGAACTAATCCAAATATAACAGATAATATTAATATCTGAGTTATACCTTTTGCTGGGTCTATAAGATATGGTATCTTTATTCCTAAATAATTAGAGAACAAATCTCCAAACCATCCACCATACATTGCACCCCATATAACCGTTGAAATTCCAGCAAATAAGAAAAGTTTAAAGGTATTTCTTTTTGCTGTATCTTTAACTTTCTTTAAAGCAATAGAAGATACTATAACCATAATTAATCCATATCCAGCATCAGATAGCATCATGCCGAAAAATAAGAAATAAAATATTGATAAAATTGGTGTTGGATCTATTTCTTTATACAAAGGAAGGCTATACATTTCAACCACACTTTCAAAAGCTGATGCAAAACCATTATTTTTTAACTTAATAGGTACTTCTTCTACATCATCTTCTTCATTAACCTCTGTAAAACTTAGATAATAATCATTTCCTATAGCTTTCTTAATGATATTTTCCAGTTCTTCATTTGTATCTAGAGTATTCCAACCACATATGGCAATAACTTTTTCAGATTTAAGGAAATTTTCTGACGCATTAAGCCTAATAATAAGATTATTGAAATATTCATAGGCAATTTGTATTTCTTCAATCTTACTTTCATAGGTTTTAATTTCAGTATTTATTTTTTCAACTTCCTTATCTATTTCTGAAATTTTAATATTAAAATTCTCTATAACTGCTTTAGGACTATCTTCATAAACTAAAGTTAAAGAACTAAATCCATAGTTTTTAAATAATTCTTTTGCCTTTTCTTCTTCCTCTTTTAAAACTAAAGCAAAGATATATAAGTCTTCATTATCTTCATTAATAAATTCTATATATTTATTTTGAAGATTATCTTGAAACTCATTTTGAAAATCTTCTTTATATTGTTTAGATATAGTACCAATGAAATATGAAGTTTGTTTAAGTTCCTTTAAATTTTTAAACTTTGCATCAAACTTTTTCCATGGGAGAAGACTGTTTATTTCTGCATCAATCTTTGTTCTTTCATTGCTTAAATAATTTAATCTGTCTTCTTTCATTCTTAAATCATCATAAGTACTTTTCCAATCAATAGTTTTAATTTTTTCATTTAATGTACTATAAGATAAAGATTTTTTATCCTGTAAAAGTGCTTTTAACCCTGATGCTTGAGTAACATATTCTTTTAAAAAATCTAAGACAAATTTTAGCTTCGATAAATTCGCTGCATATTCTGAATATTTTGAACCAACTGAGTCCTTATCAAGAAGCTTCAAACTTTCATCTTCTTCAATCAAAGCATCATTTTGAAGATTTATGAATTGAACTCCTTCAAAGCTTTGAAGTTCTTCCAAAAGCTTTTCTTTGTGTGATTCAAAGGCTAATAATGTAAATTTATTCATTTTAACTATTGCCATTAAACTTCACTATCCTTTCAACCACAAGATTAACTGCTTTATCAAGCAAGTCATTGGAAACATTTAAGATTTCATCTGCTTTCTCTTTACCTTCTTTAAAAATAAGTGTTGCTTCCCCATTAGCCTTACTTTCAACTTCATCCATAATTCTTTTTGCTTCTAAAGAGGACTTATTAATTATATCTTTATACTCTCTTAAAGCATTTTCTTCAGCTTTTTTAATAATTTCTCTGCTCTCAAGCTTAGCATCATTAATTATTTTATTAGCTTCTTCCTCTGCAGCTTTAATTTCTTTAATTGCATCCTTTGCCAAAATATCACCCCCTCGCAGATTAAACAATTCAATACTATATTAAATGGTATTGAATACACCTTTAAATTATTTATATCTAAGTATAATACTAATTATACTTATTAGCAATACATATCAATACTAATTTTTAACTAAAAATTCCTTATAACTAATATCTATTCCTTATTTCCTAAAAAAACTATATTTTCTCTGTCTCTTTCGTCAAATATAACATATATCTCTCTTTTTTCTTTTATACCTGACCTTATAAACTTCTCTATATCTATGAAAAATTTCTCTACGTGTATATTATCGGATATCTGAACTCTATTTTGTAGTAGCTTATCCTTTAAATATCTTTTAATTTTTTTATCTATATCTCTAATTAAAAACTCTGGCATCCATTGCTTTTTATTAAATTTTAAATAATCATATTTTATTATTTCTTTTAAAAACTCACTATTTTTATTTAGAAATTCTTCGTTAAATTCTAAGAAAACTTTATAGTATTGAGGTCCAGATATATTTCTGTCAAAATATCCCTTGTCATTACAAAACATAGCTAACCTATAATAAAAGTCAAATGGTTTTTTAAATTCTCCCATAAAATATTTCAATATATTATTAAATTTTCCTGAGTTATAATATTTATCTACTACCCCTTCTACTTTTTTTAGTATAAGCAATTCCTCATAACTTATGTCCTTTGTATTTAATATTTCATAAGGTGGATAAGGAGAATATACCATACCCCATTTTTCTGCTTCTGACCTCATAGGAGATCCCTTTAAAAGCTTTAAAAATCCTAATTGTATTTCTTCTGGCTCTATGCTGTAAACATCATTAAAGGAATTTTTAAAAGAATTATAATCTTCTCCTGGCAGCCCTGCAATAAGATCTAAATGTTGTTTGATATTTTTAAGTTTTTTAAGTTCCTCTACCTTTTCTTTAATAGTTTCAAAATTTACATGTCTATTTATATTTTTTAAAACTTCATTATTAGTAGTTTGAACTCCCACTTCAAATTGAATTCTTCCTTCTTTTGATTTACTTAAAATATCTAATTCTTCCTTTGTAAGCAAGTCTGCGGATATTTCAAAATGAAAAGTAGCATCTGTATCTAAATTTATAATATATTCCCATACTTCCATTGCAAATTTGTGATTACAATTAAAAGTTCTATCTACAAATTTAATAAGCTTAACATTTTTATCTACTAAAAATTTAATTTCTTTTTTTACTCTTTCTATATCATGAAATCTTACTCCATGCAATGTGGAGGACAAACAATATTTACACTTAAATGGACACCCTCTTGAAGCTTCATAATAAACTATTTTATTTTTCAAATCTTCTTCTTTTTTATAAGGAAATACTACTGAATTCATAGAAATATTATGTCTTTCTCCAGTGTACTCTATCCCATTTAATGTTTTAATGTATAATCCTTTTACCTTATCTAAACTTTTATTTTCTATTTTGCATTTAATAAATTCTCTAAAGGTTTCTTCACCTTCTCCTCTTATAATATATTCTCCAGGAACTTTTCTTAAAAAGCTTTCACTGTCATAGGAAACCTCTGGCCCCCCAAAAATTATTTCTGTAGAAGGCTTTACTAATTTAATTAAATTTGCTAGTTCCTCTACATATTCTAAATTCCATATATAGCAAGAAAAAGCTACTAAATCAGCTTTTTCCATAATTATTTTTTCTAATATATTTTCTTTCCTATCATTTATAGTAAACTCTTTTAACATACACTCATAATTTAAATCCTCTGTATTAGCTCTTAAATATCTAAGAGCTAGATTGCTATGAATATATTTAGAATTAATGGCTACTAATAGTGCTTTCATTAATTTCTTCCTTCCTCTTTTCGTCCTCTTTGGTATTAGTATTTATTTTTTTCTTCCCTTTTATGTAGTACACTCCATCGGAAGACTTTAAATCCTTTATTTCAAAATAAGGATCTAATAATTTTATAGTAGTATCTATAGAACTATCTTTTAGTAAATTTAGATCCTTTATAGATATATTTTTAACTTTTTCTCCTGGCAATAAAATTTTTATTTTTCCATTAAAGGTTTCCTTTAATTTTTTATCAATATCCCAAATATAAACATTTCCCCCTTCCTTTAAATACCTATATATATCACGTATAAGACTCATCCTATTTTTTTTGAAAAATATATTGCTAAAGGAAAACAATAAAATACAGTTATCATAATAACCTTCTTTTATGTTTTCCTTTTCCTCTGCTCCATTTATATATTCTAAGTTTGAATCCTCATTATATTGTTTATATATGTTGTATATTATTCCATAATTATCCGTACCCACATCTAATAAGTTGCCCCTAAAAATTTCATTTTCCATATTAATAACAATTTCGTTTATAATACTCACCCTCTTTATATATCCCCTAAGTCCACTTTACCATTTTTTTATAATCAAAATACTTATTTTAATTTCAAATTGTAGCAAAAGGGAACATTTTTTTATTTATATTAAGTATAGTCACTATATATAAATAATTCTTAATTGTATACTATTCTACAATAAAAAAAAAAATCCTCCTATTAAAGGAGAATCTTATTTTTTACCTTCATTTCTTCATAAAATAATAATAAAAACCCTGCAGTGGTCTTTTGAGCTTCATGTATTATAGTAGTAGCTATTTTAGCATATCTTTTGTCTGTGTTTTTTATATTTATGCTCCTTAAATAGGTATCGTTAGCCATTATAGCATTATTTACTATAAAATCTTGTAGTTCATCATATTTAATTATTCCTTCTTCTGCATCAAAAGAATAATCTGTCATAAGCTTACTTATTATCCAAAGCTCAAATTTTCTATGGCTTTTTAAAAGTTTGTTATTTACATGTTGAGGCACTGTAGCATCCTGTATTAAATGACAGGCAGCACCTAAATAAAATAAACTTTTTTCTATATTACCTTTATTAAAACTTTCTTTTGCATTTTTATAATATTTTCTGCATTCTGTTAATGCATCAGAAAAGCCATATAATCCTTTTCCTTTGCTTACATGATAAAAATGATTAGAACTTTTAAAATCCTGATCTGCCCAAGAAACACCGTTATTTATGTGCTTTATATATTTTTTAAAAAACTCATACTCTTTTTCATAATTCTCTACTTTAAGTAAATCCACCGCTTTAATATTTATATATTTATGCACAGTACAGTTAGTTTTAAGCATTTTCTTTTTTAAAGGATTTACCGCAAAAAATACTCCTTTTAAAGCACTCCCATAAGTTTTTTCAAGTTTTTTTATCATTAGGAACCTTCTTTCTCTTAATTTAATTTCCCTTATTTATAATATATAAATATCCTCTATTGTTGTCTAGTATAATTAATTTTTTATTAATTACTTTTATACTTTCTATATTTGCTTTTTCAAATTCTGCTTCTTTTTTTATTATACCTAAATCATCTAAAGAATATAAGGCTTTTTCACTCTTTTCGTAAAATATTATAGAATCCTTTGAAAATATATCCCCAGTATAATCTATTGCAATAGTTCCTATGGAATTTAATGTTTTATGTTGATATAATGGCGCTGGTGGATTAGTGTGGGGATGTTTATCCAAAACAAAACTTACAGGTTTATTGTCTTTCCCCTTAAATCTAGGAGAATTTATAGGATCTCCGCCTGAATAATCAGGCCACCCATACCAAGTACCCTTATTTATTTCATAAATATAATCTCTATCTCCCTTTATTGGTCTATCTCCCCTAAATTCCATTCCCCCTACAGAAACTAAAAGCTTTCCTTTACTATTAAAATCTATACCATTGAAATTTCTTATACCCCATGCATAGGTCTCCATTTGTCCTTTTTTTAAATTATATATTATAATGCTAGAATTACCTGGAAAATGTTCTGCTACCCTTTGCCCTCTTACTGACTTAGTTCCATAAGTACTAAAAGCTCCTGTACCTTTAGGTCCAAAATTTTTACCGTTTAATGTAAGAGAATAAGGAGATACATCTGAAAAGAAAGGAGAACTACTAAGCCATTTATTGTCCTTACCTACTACTGCTGAATTAGTAGCAGCTCCAATAGTCAAATACAAATGATCTTTCTTTATTATAATAAGACTTTTATTATAATCCCCCATATTTGGCAAATTATCCATTAAAACCTTTTCCTTATTTTTTTCTATATCATAAGAATAAAGTTCATTATTAGAAGTAAAATATAAATGTTTATCCCTATAGGCTAAACTAGTTATGTTTAAGTTCTCCTTCTTTAGTATGTCGTAACTCTTACCTTTCACATCTATAAACTGTATCTTATCTTTAAAAGCTATATAGAAATTCCCTTCCTTATCTAAAACAAAATCTTTAGCTTCTTTTAATCCCTTATATTTTAAAACACAATTAAGTTTATCATTATAAAGCTTAACTTTATTATTTTCATAATAGTGCTTAGTTATAATAAAGCTGAAAATCCCTATTAAACATATAATCATAAGGGATTTAATAATTTTTTTCATAGTACCTCCAAAATCATTGATACCCCTATTTTTTATAATTATTTTTTTATATATAAATAAAGACTATTTATAAATGCAATGGTTCCAGAGAAAAAAATCACTATAAGCCATTGAGCTAAATTAAGAGCAACTGTATGGAATATATTCTGCATAAAAGGTATATATAAAATACTTATAAGCATAGCTACAGATATTGCTACCGCTCCCACTAAATATATATTAGTAAAATATTTAATTTCAAATATAGAATGCCTTTCGGATCTACATTCGAAAACATGTATAAGTTGTGACATTATAAGTGTACTTAAAGCTAATGTTCTACAAGTCTCTAAGGTGAATCCATAATAAGACCCTGCCATAAAAGAAAGTACAGTGCAAACCCCAATTAAAGAACCTCTTATAATTATTTTTTCTTTTAATCCTCTTGCAAATATCCCTTCCATTTTAGGTCTAGGTTTTTCACTCATTATATCTGTATCTGCAGGATCTACACCTAAAGCTATGGCCGGAAGTCCATCTGTAGCTAAATTTACAAATAATATTTGTATTGGAAGTAACGGTGTTGGTAAATACAAAAGTGAAGCTATAAACATAGTCAAAACTTCTCCTAAGTTACAGGAAAGTAAATATCTTATAAACTTTCTTATATTATCATATATAACTCTTCCTTCTTCTACTGAAGCTACAATAGTTGCAAAATTATCATCTAATAAAATCATAGAAGAGGCTTCTTTTGTTACATCAGTGCCAGTTATGCCCATAGATATACCTATATCTGCTTCCTTAACTGCTGGAGCATCGTTTACCCCATCTCCTGTCATTGCCACGATTTTATTTTTATTTTTAAATTCTTTTACTATTCTCAATTTATGATTAGGACTAACTCTTGCAAATACTGTAATAGTGTCCAATTTTTTATTTAACTCTTTATCATTTAATTTATCTATCTCCTCTCCCTGCAAAACCTCTTTTTCACTTTTACAAATATCTAGTTCTTTCCCTATAGCATAGGCAGTATTTTTATGATCTCCAGTTATCATTATAGGTTTTATACCTGCCATTTTACATTTTAATACTGCATCTTTAACTTCTCTTCTTGGGGGATCTATTATACCTGCTACTCCTACAAATATTAGATCCTTTTCCAAAGATGCACTTCTTGTAAGTCCCTCTCTTTTATAAGCTCCTGCTATGCAACGTAATGCTTCATAGGACATTTTTTCTATAGCTCTCTCTACTTCATGTCTATGTTTATCTGTTAATTCCTCTATTTCTCCATTAATTAAAATATATTTGCATTTTTTTATAACTCTTTCTGGAGCACCTTTTACGTAACAGGTTTCACCACTTCCATCTTGTACTATAACAGACATCATCTTTCTATCAGAATCAAAAGGATTATCATAAATTCTTCTACCTTTGTCTGTAAAACTTTTTATTTCATTTTTACCTCTAAAAAAAGCTTTAACAAGAGCAGTTTCTGTAGGATCTCCTAGCACACTCTTATTTATATCTTTTTCCTTCATATCCAAATTAAAGTCATTACAATAAGTAAAGATTTTCTTTAGTATTAAATTCTCTGGAAAATTTTTATTGTCTAAATTATAAATCTTATTATCATAATACATCTTTTTAACAGTCATATTATTTTCTGTTAAAGTACCAGTCTTATCTGAACATATAATAGATGTACATCCTAAAGTTTCTACAGCAGGTAACTTTCTAACTAAAGCATTCCTTTTAAGCATTCTAGATACTCCTAAGGCTAAGGCTACCGTTACTATAGCAGGAAGTCCTTCAGGAATAGCTGCTACTGCTAAGCTTACTCCTAGAAGGAACATTTCATATTTATCTTGTCCTCTCCATATACCCGTTAAAGTTACAATAACACATATTATAATGCATAGAACTACAAGAACTTTTCCCAAGTAGGACAGTTTTTCTTTTAGTGGAGATTTTTCCACCTGTATGTCATCTAACATTTCTGCTATTTTCCCCATTTCTGTACCCATGCCTGTTTCTACAACCTTTGCCTTTGCTCTTCCCTTTAAAACAACAGTACCCATATAAATACTACTATTTTTAGAATTACTATTTTTTTCCACACCTACAGATTCACCGGTTAAAAGAGATTCATCCACCATAAAACTACTCTGTTCTACTAATATACAATCTGCTGGTATTCTATCTCCACTTTCTAAAATAACCAAATCACCTATAACAAGTTCTTCTGCATTTATAACCTTTACACTAGAATCCCTTATAACCTTAGCTGTAGGAGAAGATAATTCATTTAATGCCTCTAGGGATTTTTCTGTCTTAAATTCCTGTACAAATCCTAATATAGCATTCATTATAACTATAATAAGTATAGTTATAGCATCTGCTTTTTCTCCCATAAATCCTGATATTAAAGTAGCCGCTATTAATACCCATATAATAAAATCATTAAACTGTTCTAGAAATATTTTGAAAGGAGATACTTTTTTCTTCTTCTTTAAAACATTGGGTCCATATTTTTTAATGCGCCTTTGCGCTTCTCTTGTGGTAAGTCCCCTATATAAATCTATTTTAGACTCATTCATTACTTTAATTCCCCCTTAACCTATTTTCTTATATTATGTATAATTAATATTGATGCACTTTATGAATATTTTTTAACTTAAACAAATGAATTTTATTAAATCTTTACTAAAAATTGTAGATATCCTATATAATATACATATTAAATACTCTCTTTATCCGATGACTATCCGCTCTAATACTCCCATCTTTTTCAAAGTGGGAGTAAAGAGCGGCTATGTCCCTGGATAACGATTTCTAAGCTTTAGAGGGAGTAAAAACTCCCTCTGAAGCCAAGAACTCTGTTTATAAAGATATTAATTATTTATATTACATATTGAAGTACAACTATATATTTTTATATAATAATATATGATACATAATCTGAAGCTATGAAAAAAAACAATATTTTTAAATATTAATAAAATTTAGAAATTTGAACTTAATGTTCATTTTTGTGATAAAATAGTTAATACTGAAATTTATTATATAAAATATCATTAGGAGGAAATTTAAATGAAAGACCTTATTTATATAACAGGACATAGAAATCCTGATTCTGACTCCATCTGTGCCTCTTTAGGCTATGCAGATTTAAAAAAACAATTAGGTTATAAAAACATAGTATCTGGAAGACTTGGAGAGTTAAATAACGAAACAAAATTTGTTTTAGATTATTTTAACGTTGAAGCTCCAACTCTTATAGATACAGTAAAAACTCAAGTTTCTGATTTAGATATAGATAAAGTTACTCCTATATCTAAGGATTTATCTTTAAAAAAAGCTTGGACTATAATGGAAGAAAATAATGTTAAAACCTTACCTGTACAGGATGAAGAAGGTAAATTAATTGGTCTAGCTTCCTTATCTAATATAAGCTCTACTTATATGGGAGTATGGCAAAAGGACATATTAGCTAAAAGTAATGCTAATATAGAAGATATTATAGATACTTTAAATGCTAAAGTTTATTATAAGAAAGAAGAAAAACAAAAATTTATAGGTAATTTAGTAGTAGCTGCTATGGAAGCTAAGGATATTAAAAATTATGTTAAAGAAGGAGATATAGTTATCCTGGGAAACAGAGAGGATGCTCAAGAAACTGCTTTAGATTGCAAAGCGCATCTATTAGTTGTTACAGGTTCCCATAAAGTATCAGATAAAATATTAAATAAAGCAAAAGATTTAGGATGCTCTATATTAGTATCAAAGGAAGATACCTTTACAACATCAGTGCTTATAACTCAAAGCATACCTGTTAGCTATATTATGACTTCTTCTGATATAATAAGTTTCAAACTTTCTAATTTTGTAGAAGATATTAAAGAAGTTATGTTAAAAACAAGATTTAGAAGCTATCCTGTAGTAGACCAAAATAATAAAATAGTAGGAACTATTTCAAGATATCATTTAATATCCCCTAAAAAGAAAAAGGTTATATTAGTAGACCATAATGAAATGGGTCAATCTGTACCAGGTTTAGAAGAAGCTGAAATAATGGAAATAATAGATCATCATAGAATAGGTGGAGTTAATACTGCATCCCCTATATTCTTTAGAAATCAACCGGTGGGAAGTACATCTACTATAATTGCAAATATGTTCTTTGAAAATAATATTACACCATCAAAAGAAATAGCCGGTGTATTAGCCTCTGCAATTATATCTGATACATTATTATTTAAATCACCAACTTCCACAGAATTAGATAAAACAATATTAGGTAAATTAGCTAAAATAGCAGAAATAGATCCTAAAAACTATTCTGTAGAAATGTTTAAAGCAGGTACATCCTTAAAAGGGAAAACTGTAGAAGGGTTATTCCATGAAGACTTTAAGAATTTTACTATAGGTGGAGGAAAAATAGGCGTATCTCAAGTATCTACTATGGATCCTTCAAGCTTTGATCCACTAAAAGAAGATATGTTAGCTTTAATGAAAGAAAAAGTAGAAAAGGAAGGCTATGAAGGTTTAGTTCTAGTGTTAACTGACCTATTAAAGGAAGGTTCTTATATATATGTTATAGGACCTAAAAAAGAAACTATAGCTTCAGCCTTTGGAAAATCATTAGGCAAAGATAATTCTTTATATGCTGAGGGAGTATTATCAAGAAAAAAACAAGTAATACCACCAATTACCAATGCAATAGAAAATAAGTAATTTAATCTCTTGAGCTATTTAAAAGCTAAAGTATATATATTCCATTACTTGGATTATTAATCCTTGAATTTATAGTATAAATTTCTATTAACTAAATACTCTAAATTCAAGGATATGTTATCCAAATATGAGTTGATTTATTTTACGCATATTCTCTACATCATCTTGGATTATATTTATGAAATAGTATAGGTTATGAGCTGAAATTTTAGTTTCCAATCTAACAATAACTCCTAATAGATCTTTAACTGTTCAGTGAGCTGTAAGTTCACAGTCTCAATTAATCTTCTTCTCTTAAATATTAATTGTCTAAATCCCTTTGGAAATTGAAACTTTAATAAATTTTAAATTTACCTATCTTTCTTATATATCATAAAGTATGAAATTAAATTTAAGCCTATGTTTTTTTATATCAGAATCATAGTATCTATTGAACCATCTCATACCACAACTAAATAAACCATACATATTCTAATCACCTTGTTCTTTAATTTGTTGTGGTTTCTACAATTTTACTTTTTTATTTTTAGAACAATCTGCTCCTAATATTATCATCCCTGTGTAGGCTATATTTAATTATAAATATAAATTTTCAAAATACACAATATCTCCTGCCCATGTATCAATTTGATTTTAAATCCCTAAGCATTTCTTCTATAATGAATCTTTTTTTATATTCTCTAGCGGCTTTTTTACTATCCATATTGGTTACTAAATACTAAGTATCTTCTGATTCTTCTGCTTTACACACTGCTATGCTATATCTATATTCTTCAGCACTTAATAAAACTCCATTGAATTTTTTTACACCTTTTTTATGAGGTTTATATCTCTTAGGTACTTAATTTTCTTTTTTACTTCTATTCTTATAAGTATATCATTTGTAAATCTTATATAATATTTCTAACTAAATATATGTTACCTCTATTGATTATTTGGTTGTTTTTAATGAAAAGTTATCATATTATGTTGGGACTTTTCTATTTGTAAATTATGCCAAAATAATTAACTAGCACAAGAAATTAATTTAATATTAAACTGGATTATAAGCAAATTTTATTTTACTATTTTATACATTGATTAAAGTTTTTGTATTTCATACCGATAATTATATATAATACCACTTAAAAGGAGTGTATGAAATGAAAACAAACAAAATAAAATCATTAATTTTAGGAGTAATGGCAGTTACAATAATGTCTTCAACTCCAGTGTTTGCTGCGACAAACACTGTAAAAAATACTAGTGCAAGTTTAGCTGCATCACAAGAAGAATTACCATCATTAACTGTTGATAGAAGTAAATCAGCTATACCAGTTAGTGGAATAAGTGTAATAAGTGGTTACGCCAAAAATAGTGATGGAACCCCATTAATAAATGCAGCTATATGGATTAAAATAGAGGCACAAACAGGCCCATCAACAATGGGAACAATAGTATATGATCAAGTACATACTGATTCAAATGGATACTACTCTGTTAAGGTTTATGGACGAGATCTTGACTACTTTGGATATCACCAAATAGATGTATATATTGATAATGGTACAAATAAAGATTATACAGAAATAGGTCATGGGAAGTATGAAATAGAACATAATACATGGGCAGATGTAAAAGCTAGTACAGGTATATTTTTGTCATCCCATATGTAGTAATTTTTAGACAAGTATATCTTTTATGCATACTACTGTTATAAATCCAAAAGAGATAGTATATAGCTCACATTTGAAATAAGCTGTAATACTATACTTCTTTTGGATCTAAACATGTATCCAATATGTTATTTACAAATAAATATTTAGTACTATCAAAAGTCACGAATTACATATAATGTTAAAAGTATTTAAATACATATCATGTTCTGGTTAAACAAAAAGTGAAAAATTATCAAATCTAATTATTATTAAATACATCATAACTACTTTGATTAATTTAATAATAATTTAAACTTAATAACACAAATATAAAAAATACACTCATAAACCAATTTAAATTCCTAAGAGATCCAAAATCTTGTTTATTATAAGGTTTATCAAGTGTATTTTTTATATTTAACTTATATTAATTTAAATATATTTTTATATAAAATCTTTTTCCAACTAAAAACTTCTAACATATAAAATTACAACTCTAATCTGTTATTTCTTTTAAAGGTACCTTTCTCATATTTATTTTTACTGACCTATATGATTCTTTTTCTTTTGATTCATCTATTTCTTCTCCTTTATTAACTTCCTCTAACTGTATATCTTTTTTTTCTGTAAAAGTAGATTTTAAATCTGAATCAAAAGTATTCTGTTGTGCCTTATCTAATTTTTCTTCTTTTTCACTATGTTCATTTCTGTCCTTTTCATTAAATATTACTATATCATCTAAAGAATCTTCTTCGTAATATATTTTTTTCTTTTCTTCTTCATATTGATTTGCATATATATCTTCCTTTGTAAAATTATAATTATTTTCATCATAAACTCTAGTAGCTTCACATTGAGCTCTATCATTACAGGAACATATATTTCTATAATATGAAGGAGTCATATATGCATTCATATAAGGATCCATATATGGAGTCATAAAAGGGTTAACCATATAAGATGTATATGGGTTCATATACATATATGGATAAAACCACATGTTGTTTATAGGACAATAATAGGGTCTATTCTTATATGAGTGCTTTTTTCTGTCATATATATTACTATTCATTATAAATCCCCCTATAAATTATTATTAACCTTATACTTTAAATATAATTCCTTACAACACATTATATGATTAATTTTTTATTTGTTTACAGAAAAAATTTTTAATTCTACCAAATTAAGAACTACTAAATTTTATTCATATGTTTATTGATTGTATTTTTTATATCTGCTATATTAAGATTAAATCTATTTTAAACTAGATCATTTCCTATTTATTCTAAAATAAGAAATAAAAAACTATGAAATATAAGAATTAAATCTATATTTCATAGCTTTTTTTGTTTAATATTAAATTTTTATCCTAGACTTCACAATTTTAAAGTCCCTAAATTAGCTCAACTAAAATTAAGATATGGTAAAAACTCAAAGTAAATTAAATTTCACTTTATTTTCTCAGATTATTCACTATACCCCACATCTCATCTGCTGTTTTAATACCTCTTGAGCTTAGTTCAAAGGCTCTTTGAGTTATTATCATTTCTGTCATTTCCTTACCTGCATCCACATTAGAATTTTCTAAAAATCCTTGGAGCATACTTACATCATTATTAACAAAAACATTAACCCCTTCTTGAGGAATATACAAATTTCTTCCTATAGATACAAAAGCATCAGAACCTACTGCATTATATACATTAATTTTACCTATCATTTTATTTATTCCATCTACATCTTTTACAGAAATAGATCCATCTTCAGCTATATTTATATTATTTTTGTTAAATCCACCTATTCTATTTAAAATTTGATTACCTTCTGGTTGTTGCAACTGTATTTCTAACCTATTACCATTTTCATCTACTAACATTCCATTTCTATCTACGACAAAATTACCTGATCTTTCATAGGCATAATTGCCGTCTGGCATTATTACTCTAAAGAAACCTTGTCCATCTATAGCCAAATCTGTTTTATTTCCAGTGTTTAAAAGTATTCCTTGTTGATGGGTATCTCTTATCCAATTAGTAGCCTTAACTCCTGTTCCTGTTTGAATTTCTGGTCTATCTGAAGTTGGATACCCCTTTCTTTTTAAAGTTTCCTGAACTAATTCTTGAAAGGATACATCTTCTCTTTTATATCCTACAGTATTTACATTAGCTAAATTATTAGATATAGAATCTAATTTATTTTGTTGTGCTATTAATCCTGATTTACTGTTCCATAAAGCTCTTAACAAAATCATCACCCTTTAAACATTTTATAATTAATCATCTTAATTTATTTTACCTTGCTACTCCAACCTCATTAACTGTTTTTCCTAAAGTTTCATCTATTGCTTGTACCATTTTTTGATTTGTTTCAAAACTTCTCATTGTTGTTAGCATATTTACCATTTCATTAGTTACATTTACATTAGATTTCTCCAATGAATTTTGTCTTACTATTCCATTTATGTTTTGAGGATTATTTCCTTCGAATAAGTTGTCTCCTATCTTTTTTAATGAATTATAATCATTAAAATCTGCTACTTGAAAACTATAAGAAGGTACTCCATTTAAACTTATATTTCCACTAGCATCTGTACCAATTGTTTTATTCCCTACAAATATAGCCTCTCTGGCTCCTGTATTTCTATTCATCCCCATTACATTGTATCCTGAATCATTTACTAAATATCCTCTAGTATCTACATGAAAATGCCCATCTCTTGTATAATAATTTCTTCCGTTATTTTCTATAGTAAAAAAACCTCTTCCTTCTAATGCAAAATCTGTAGGCTTTCCTGTATCTTGAATAATGCCTTGAGTAAATAAGTTATTTACTTCATCTATTTTATTTCCCATACTCAAGCCACCAATAACATTCTTTATATTCTTATTTCCTAATTTTTTATCATAATTTTCCATTAACACATCTTCAAACTTTTTAAAAGCTAAATTGGTTGATTTGTAACCTACTGTAGAAGCATTAGATAAATTAGAGCTTATAGTATCTTGCTTTGCTTCTAAAGATATCATACCAGAAACCGCCGTATATAAACTTCTTATCATACTATCACTACCTCATTTACTTTCCTTTATAAATTTATATTTAAAATTAAATATATAAAAATAATTTATTTTTTTGTTTTGTCTATAACCTTCATTTCTTGGGGATATTCCATACCTAAATCTCTAGCTTTGCTCTCTATTTGACTTTTACTTAAATTATAATTTATCTTAACTCCAATCATAACAGTTGTACCTAAAATTATACCTATACCTATACCTATTAAAATTTTTCTATCGGAAAGAAAATTAATAATTTCTTTTATTTTAAATATAATTCTTTTATTAATATTACTTCCCCCTTACCCATATTAAGAATCTCACATATTTCCTCTACAGCATGTCCTTCTTCAAGGAGCTTGCTTACTTCATTAACTTTTATGCTATTATCATCCTTAGAACTATTTTTATCATTATCATTTGTTAAAATGTCTTTTTGAATATTTTTTTTATTTATTTCCTTGGAAATATTTTCAGCATTCTTGTTATCTATGTATTTAGGTTGTAATAAATTGCCCTCACTTTCCTTAGGGTAATTTGTACTATGATTTTTCTTATAGAAATCTTCTGTTTCTATATTATTTTCGTATGTATGCTTTAAAACATTTAGCTCTTTTTTTAAATATTCCATTTCTTTTTGAACATCTATTAAGGTTTCTGCAAATTCTTTTCTTATTAGTCCCATTTCTTCCTTATATTCATCTATATTTTCAATACTTCCTTTAAGAGTTTCACTAAAAGAACCCTTTTCCTTTTTTATAGCTTTAAAATTTATAAATATAAGTATTGATCCTATAACAATTAATAAAAAAGCTACCATTTCTTATTCTCCCTATTAATATGGTTTTTAGTTATATTTTAATTTAGTCATAGCTTTCTTTAGATGGATTATAGCTCTACTATGAAGCTGGCACACTCTAGATTCAGATACACTTAATATTTTTCCTATTTCTTTTAAAGTTAGCTCTTCATAATAATATAAGGTTACTACTAATCTATCCTTTTCATTGAGAAGTTCTATGGCTTTAGCTAAATAATCTAATTGTTCATTTTCTTCTACATGTTTTTCTGGACTTGGGCTTTTTTCATCCTTTATGGTTCCTATAAGTGGCACCTCATCCTCTGACGAGAATATTAAATCCTCTAAGGAAATTACTGATATATAATTTATATAATTTTCAATTTCGCTTACTTCCTTTAAAGATATGTTTAACTCATCCGCTATTTGTATTAAATTTGGTTCTTTGTTTAATTTCTTTTGAAGCCTTTCTATAGCTTCATTATATCTGTTTAATTTGTCCATAGCCCCTTTGGATATGGGGCTATTTCTTCTTAATTCATCTATCATAGAACCTTTTATTCTTATGGATGCATAAGTAGAAAATTTCATGCCTTTAGATTCATCAAACTTATTTAAAGCATCCATCAATCCGATCATACCATAGCTAACTAAGTCCTCATATTCTATATATTTAGTTTTACCGATTATCACCCTAGAGGCTATATATTTAACCAAAGGGATATATTTTTTTACTATTTCTTCTTTAACATATAAATTATTATCAGCTATTGCCATGACCTATCCTCCTCTATAGCCTATGCACTTGTTTTCTCATTTTAGAAAAAATAAATTTTATTATTTTTTCTCTCGTTAATACATCTATATCTAAAAATTTAACTCCATAAATATATTTTTCGTTTTCCTTTTGCTTTCTAATTATTTTACCCTTTACAGCTATATTTTCCTTTTCAAAAGGAATATTTACTATAATTTCTTCGTCAAATTCTATTTCCTTTTTAGTAGAAAGCTTTAATCCACCACCACTAATATCTACAATATCAGCATCGAAAAAATCAAATTCAGTATTACATTTATTACTATAATAAATTTCTTTTAAGTCTCTTTTAGTATCTATTAATGCGGCATAAGTTTTTAAAATTAAACTTATTCTTACAAAATTTCTTCTTTGGATTCTGTTCATTTTCTCTGGTATTTTCAAGGCTATAAGCAATATTTTATCCACTTTTCTTCCTGTTACTATAGTTTTAAACTTAAATATTTTTTCACCATCAAAATAAAAAACAGTTATTTTATCATTATAGTTTAGTGGCAAATATTTACCTTCATTAGCAGGTATGGTTATATAAATAGTATCTTCATTTACATCTTGTATAATGCTCTTATAATAGCCATCATCCCACTCTATTTCTACCTTATTATTAATCTTAAATTCATATTTATTATTCAAGAATAGTCATCCCCCTAAGAAAATATACTGAATAATTTTTTAAAAAATCCTTCTATGCTCACATTATCATTATAATCCTTAACATTGCCTAATATATTTTTAGCAATATTAACTATATCCCCAGATGCATCACAATTTGGATATGCTAATACAAAAGGTATTTGTCTTCTAACTGCCTGTATTGCTTTTCTATCTTCTTGTATAGATCCTAAATACTCTAAATCTATACGTAAAAATCTATTTACAGCATTTTTAAATTTATTATAGGTAATTTTCCCATCTTCTTGATCTATAGTTTTATTTACAACTAATTTTGCCTTTTGTTTTATATTAAAATGGGATACTGCTTTTAATAAACTATAGGCATCTGTTATAGCTGTAGGCTCCGGTGTAGTTAGAATTATAAGCTCCTCTGAACAAGCAACAAATCCTAATACACTTCTATTTACTCCTGCACCTGTATCCATTATTATATAGTCTAATTCTTCTAAAGTTGATAAATTTTTAATAAATCTTTCTATTTGATCTTCAGTTATACCTTCTAAATTTGTTATGGCAGTACCGGCGGGAAGTAATTTAACACCGAAGGGTCCCTTTATTAAAACCTCTTCTATAATTTTATTGTTAAATATAATATCATATATACTATATCTAGGCACAACTCCCATTAATACATCATCATTTCCCATACCTATGTCTGCATCTAATATTAATACTTTTTTCCCCATTTTCTGAAGAGTTATGGCTAAATTAACTACAAAATTACTTTTCCCAACTCCTCCTTTACCAGATGTTACCGTAATTATTTTAGGAGAATTTACACTTCTGTCCTTATTATTTACTAATTGCCTAAGTTTTTCTGCCTGGTCTAGCATAATTTATTCTCTCCTAATACAATCTTTGCTATTTCTTCTTTGTTTCCTTCCTTTATATCATCTGGTACATCTTGACCTGTAGTTATAAAGCTAATAGGTTTTTTACCTTTATCTAATATAGTTAAAATTGAACCATAGGTGCTAGTTTCATCTAGCTTTGTTATTATTATATTTTCATATTCTAAAATAGTATACCCTTTTATTATAGTTTCTATATCCTTGTTTTTAGTAGAAGCACTTATTACCAAATGCACGGATTTTTCTTTTATTTTTTCTATAAAAGCCCTTAACTCTGATATTTGCATCATATTTTTACTACTTCTACCTGTAGTATCTACTAATATAACATCACAATAGTCTAAATCTATAATAGATTTTTCCATATCCTTTATAGAAAACACTACTTTAAATGGAATATTCATAATATCTGCATAAGTTTTTAGTTGTTCTACTGCACCTATTCTATAGGTATCTATAGTTATGAGACCTACTTTCTTTTTATCTATTAAAGAAAGCTTACCTGCTAGCTTTGCAATTGTTGTAGTCTTACCTACACCAGTAGGCCCTACCAAAACAGTAACCTTATCTACAGAATTTGATCTGATATCTATAGTATTTTCTATTACTCTTTTTATTTTCTCTCTTTCCTCTAAATTATCCTCTAAATCACCTACTTTTTTTATTATTTTTTCAATAAATTCTTCTTCTAAGTCCAAATCCTTAAAAAAATTCATTAATGAGGAATTTTCATCTTCATAGGATTTTTCATTTTTTCCTATATCTTTAACTATTTTCTTTAAATCTCTTATTTCATCCATTAAATCTTTTGTTTCTGTGAACTCTTTCCCTTTAAAACGCTTATTTTCAAAGCTTTCACTTTTAGATTCCAAAATTTCCTTATAGCTATCTAATATATTAGTATCATGCTTTATATTGTTGTCATATTTAATATTATCATTTCTTTCTTCTATCATCCTTTTGATAACTTCTACATTATTTCCCTTATTAATTTTATCCTCAGTATTAGCATTGTGTTTTTTTTCCTTTGAATAATTATCTATAGCTGCAGTAACTTCTAAGGATTTTTTAGAAAAGAGGCCTAAAAAGCCTCCCTTTCTTACTTTTCTTTGACTTATTATTATAGCATCTGTCCCAAGTTCATAACGAATTCTAGTCATAGCTTCATTCATATCATTAACTACATATTTTTTTATTTTCATTGTAGTGTAACCACTCCTTCAGTTCTTATTTCCACATCATTAGGTACTTCATTTAAAGAAAGTACGTTCACTGCTGGAAATACCATCTCTATAAGCCTTCTAAAAGCTGGCCTTATATTTGGTGACACCAAAACTACTGCTTGATTATTATAAAAATATACTTCGTCTAATTTTTGCTTTAATCCATTTAGTATACTGCTAGTAGTATCTGGATCTAAAGCAGGAAAAGAACCCTGCATAGATTTTTGTATATTATTGTTTATATTTTGCTCAATACTTGGATCTAAAGTTATTACGGTTAAAGCTCCATTTTCATCTATTAGTGGGTTGCATATACTTCTAGCTAAAGAAAATCTCACATACTCTGTTAGAACTTCTATATCTTTTGTATTTCTAGAATTATCCGCCAAAGATTCTAATATAGTAACCATATCCTTTATGGACACTCTTTCTTTTAATAGATTTTGAAGAACCTTTTGAATTTCTCCTATAGTCATAAGATCTGGTATAAGTTCCTCTGTAACCGCACTGTATTTTTCCTTCATAGAATCTAATATTAATTTTACTTCCTGTCTTCCTAAAAGTTCATAGGAATGATTCTTTATTATTTCAGTTAAATGAGTAACCATAACTGTAGTAGGATCTACCACCGTTAAGCCTTTAAGTTCTGCCTCTTCTCTTTGGTCTTTATTAATCCATACAGCTGGAAGTCCAAAGGCTGGTTCTATGCCCTTTATTCCTGGTATTTCTACTTCTCCTGTAGGATCCATACAAAGAAGCATATTAGGCATAAGCTCTCCCTTTGTTATAGTTGTCCCTCTAATTTTTATTATATATTCATTAGTTTTAAGCTGCAAGTTATCTCTTATCCTTATAGGTTGGACTACTACTCCCATCTCAATAGCACATTGTCTTCTTACAGAAGTTATTCTTTGAAGAAGATCCCCTCCTGCGGATTCATCTGCTAAAGGTATAAGTCCATATCCTATTTCTACTTCCATAGGTTCTACAGATACTAGATTCATAACGTTTTCTGGTTCTTTACTTTCTATTTCTGTAATTTCCATTTGCTGAGCTTCTTCCTGTATAATAACCTGTTCTTTTGCTTCTTTAAATAAAAGATAAGCGGCCACTGCATTAGCTATAGCTAATATTAAAAAAGCCAAATGAGGAAGCCCTGGAATCATAGCTAAGAATAAAAGTACTACAGATGCTATGGCTAAAACTTTTGGAAACCCTGTTAATTGTTTACTAAGAACCGTTCCCAAATTTTCGTCACTTCCAGATCTAGTAACCAATATACCGGATGCTGTAGATATTAAAAGAGCCGGTATTTGTCCTACAAGTCCATCCCCTATAGTAAGTCTTATGTAAGTTTGAGCTGCTGTACCTATATCCATTTTCAGCATAACAACTCCTATTATTATACCTGCAATTATATTTATAAAAGTTATTATAAGTCCTGCTACCGCATCTCCCTTTACAAACTTAGAAGCACCATCCATGGATCCATAAAAATCCGCTTCTTTTTGAAGATTTTGCCTTTTTTCTTTTGCTCCTTGTTCATCTATAAGTCCTGCATTTAAATCTGCATCTATACTCATTTGTTTTCCTGGCATAGCATCTAAAGTAAATCTAGCGGAAACCTCTGATACCCTTGATGCACCACTGGTTATAACTACAAATTGTATTATAACTATAATAAGAAATATTATTATACCTATAACATAGTTTCCTCCTGTAACAAGGCTTCCAAAGGTTTCTATTATTTTTCCTGCATAGGCATCCCTTAGTATAAGTCTAGTAGAGGAAATATTGAGTCCTAATCTAAAAAGAGTAGTTATTAATAATAAGGTCGGAAAAGATGAAAACTGAAGAACTTCTGTGGTAAACATAGTAATCAAAATTATAACCACAGAAAGAGTTATATTAAGAGCTAAAAGTACATCTAAAAGTCCAGAAGGAAGAGGTATTATTATCATTAATACAATCCCTACAACTCCAAAAGCTGCAATAATATCTATATTATTTTTTATTTTAAATCTATTATTAGTACCTTCCACTAAATCACCTCATTTTGTATACCTAGTTTATTTTTTCTTTTCTAAAGTATAAACTATAGCTAATATTTCCGCTACTGCTTCATACATATCCTGTGGTACTTCTGAATCAATTTCTACCTTTTCATATATTAGCCTTGCTAAAGGCTTATTTTCTATTACAGGGACTTCATTATTTTTAGCTATATCTTTTATTTTTATAGCTACGTAATCTGCTCCTTTAGCTACAACTTTAGGTGCAGAATCTCCTTTTTCATACCTTAATGCTACAGCTATGTGGGTAGGATTTGTAACTACTACTGTAGCTTTAGGAACTTCCTGCATCATTCTTTGCATAGCCATTTCTCTTTGTTTTTGTTTTATTTTTGATTTAATTTGAGGATCTCCTTCATCTTGTTTATATTCTTCTTTAACCTCTTGCTTTGTCATTTTTAAGTCCTTATTATATTGGTATTTTTGATACACATAATCTGCCACAGATATAAAAAGCATAATCAAAGTTATCTTAAAAAATATAGATATAGCAAGGGATAAAAGTCCTGTTATCATATACCAAGGTCTTAAGGTTCCTAAATTTAATATTTTTAAATAATTATCCTTTAAAAATTTATAACCCACAATCCCAACAACAGTTATTATAGTCAAATCTTTTAAAAGTTCCATTACAGTTCTTAGTGAAAACATTCTTTTAAAACCATTTATAGGGTTTAATTTTTTAAAATCTGGTTTTAAGGGTTCTTTCGTAAATAAAAATCCTGTTTGCAAATAATTAGCAGCTATACCAAAACACATAATTGGTAAAGCCACAGGTAAAACTATTTTACCTACCCGTAAAACCGTTAATATAGCTAAAGAATTCAAATTATTGTAGTTTAATTCCATGTTAAGATAATTATTTAAAAATCCTGCCATAGTTTCTTTAAGTTCATTAGCTCCATATTCTCCCAGTGCTACTAGCACTAGAGTACAAGCTAATAAAGTAAATGCAAGGGCTAATTCTTTACTTTTAGCTACTTGCCCTTTTTTTCTTGCATCCATTTTTTTACGAGGGGTTGCTTCCTCTGTCTTTTCTTCTGATGCAAAAATAATTAAAACAGGTATCGTTTTATAAAAACCTCTTATAGCATCTGGTAGCATCCCAAAAGCAGAGTTTAAAACTTTCAAAAACAAAGGTAATGCAAATACAAAAGCAGTAAGGCCCACTAGTATTTTAATGGGAAGTCCTAAAATCATTATATTTAATTGAGGCACTGTTCTAGCTACTAACCCTAAAGTTAAATCTGTTATAAGTATAATAAATACGATAGGTACTGCTATTTTAATACTTATGTAAAAATATTGTATAAAAACATTTATAACATGCTTTATACCCTCTTGATTTAGAAAAAACGCTCCTAATTTTATAACATTGAAGCTTTCTACTAAAGCCCTTATAAGCATATGATGACCATCTATTAAAAAAAATACAATGGTACTAAACCAATATAATATTCTCTCTAGAAAGGTTACATTACTATTAGTGCTAGGATCAAACATAGTCATCATGGCAAATCCTACCTGGAGATCCATCATGTTACCAGCATATCTTGCACAGACAAAAGCAGCATTAGTTATATATCCTAAAATGGCTCCTGCTAAAATCTCATTTACAATATTAAATATTAATGCAGTGGAATTATTTATAGTATTTATACTACTAATATCTATAGAACCAACTAACATATAAGCTATAATTAAAGCTAACGCAACTTTCCCTATTACAGGGGTCCCCTTTGGGAAAAATATAGGTACCATACTAAAAAAAATAAAAAGCCTAAAAGAAATTAAAATTATGGCTGTAGCATAGGCTGCACTTATCAAAGAAATCCTCTCCTAGCATATTTTCTACTTTCCTCACTTTATAATCTGAGTTATCATTGCAAAAATTCTTTCTGTAAAAGCTAATAATTGATGTAACATCCAGCTACCAGTTAAAAGCCCTACTAAAGCTACAGCTATAAGCTTTGGAACAAAAGTCAATGTCTGTTCTTGAATCTGTGTTGTAGCCTGAAATATACTTATTATAAGACCTACTAATATAGATATTGTCAAAATAGGAGCAGATACTAAAAGACCTGTTTGAATAGCATCTTTTATAATACCCATAACCATATTTTCACTCATTTAAGTCACCCCTAACCAAAACTCATTACTAAAGATTTCACCATAAGGTACCATCCATCTACCATTACAAACAACAAAAGCTTAAAAGGTAGAGATATCATAACCGGTGGTAGCATAAACATACCCATAGACATAAGTACACTAGCTACTACCAAATCTATAATTAAAAATGGAATAAATAATAAAAATCCTATTTGAAAAGCTGTTTTAAGCTCACTTATTATAAAGGCCGGTACCACTATATATAAAGGTGCATTATCCTTTGTTACTTTAAAATTAGGCTTGGCCAAATCCACAAATAATTTTAAATCCTTTTGCCTCGTTTGCTTCAACATAAATTGTCTAAGAGGTTTAGCACCTATTTCTACTGCCTGCTCTTGAGTAATTTTATTTTTCATATAGGGCTGTATAGCTTTGGTATTTATTTCACTATATACGGGCTGCATTATAAATAAGGTTAAAAAAAGTGCAAGACCGATCATTACCTGATTAGGTGGAGATTGTTGTGTTCCCATAGCATTTCTCAAAAATCCAAATACCACAATTGTTCTTACAAAGCTTGTCATCATTACTATAAAAGATGGCAATAATGTTAATACAGTTAACATTATTAATAACTTTATATTATCTACATACTCCGTTGGATTATTAGCATTATCTACAGAAATATTTATTTTGGGTATAGGCATAGTATTTTGTGGAGCTGCATAGGCTTTCATAGAATAAAAAAACACTATACCTAAAGCTAGTAAAACCATAAACATTATTCTGTTATTTCTTCTCTTCATATTTATCTTCCTTTTTTAGCTTATTTAACTTAAGTTTATCATAGATTTTATTTAACTCTTTTTTTTCTAAGAATTCTTTTAAACCATTATACTGTGGTATAGATTGAATTTTTAAATTCTCTATTTTCTCTGTGTCATCTTTAGATAATTCTGTTATTTTTTCTATACTATGAGGAGTTGAAGTCATAATATAGGCTTTTTCACCTATTTTAACTACACATACAAAATTTTCTTTTGATAGTGGAACCCTTTCTAAAACTTTTATATATTTTCCATTTTGAAATTTTTGAAGCTTTTCTCCTCCCAACTTTAATGATAAATACAAAAGTAAAAGCACTAAAGCCAAGGCAAAAATAGTTTTAAAAATCATTCCAATAAATTCCATATCCATAACTATGTCCCTTCAACACTTAAAATCACTTTTATTAAAAGCTTTTAAAATTTATATTATTTTTACATTTTCTATTGTACTATTAAATCATCAAAATAGATACTATTAATTCTTCCCTTCTCAAGCATAGGAGCAATCTTATTTATAATTTCTACTTTTATTTTATCAATATTTTTAGGATTTATATCTGCAGCTTTTTTAGACCTTAAAACGCTTATAACCGCATCCCTTAATATAGGTTTCTTTGTTTCTAATTCTTTAGCTAATTTTTTTTCTTCATAACCTATAAAAATCTTTGCTTTTACAAATCTTTTTCCATCTTCATCTGCTAAATTAACTAAAAATTCATCTAAAGAGTAAGTTTTAGATGAAACTACTACCTGTTGTGGATACATTCCATTATTAGTTTGCTGAGAATTTATAACATTAGTATTGTTTACAGGCATTTGATTAGCACTATTAGCACCTTTCTTATTCTTTGCAAAAAGCATGTATCCTCCAAAAGCTCCTGCGCCTATTATAGCTAAAACAACAACTATTATTATTATTTTTTTTAAACTGCTATCTTTTTTTTCTACATTTTTCTCGCTCATTTTTTGCTACTCTCCTTTTCTTTTGAAACTATAACTATATTTACCCTTCTATTCTTTGCCTTATTTACATCAGAATTATTTTGTGCTATTGGTCTATATTCTCCATATCCTGCCGCGGTAAATCTTACTGGATTTTGTTTTTTAGTTTCAACAAAATATCTTAAAACATTAACTGCCCTAGCTGTAGACAACTCCCAATTTGAACCATATACTTCATTTTTAATAGGTACATTGTCTGTATGTCCCTCTACAATTACTTCATTTGGTAGTGTTGCTATTAAACCATTTATTTTGTCCATTATTTGTTTACTTTGTGGCTTAATATCAGCTCTACCTATTTCAAAAAGTACATTGTCTCTAAGCTGTATTATAACTCCTCTGCCATCTTCTTTTACTTCCACAGAAGATTTAAGATTATTTTTATCTACAAATTTATTTACTTCCTTATATACATCCTTTGCATCAGAACCTGTTTCTCTTCCAAGTTTAGTTGTTTCTCCTACTAAAGGTATATCCCCATTTTTCATATTATAATCTACAATACTGTCTCCAGATTGACCTGTCATGGCTACCTGCATAGCAGAGGCCACCTGTTGAAACTTTTGAGCGTCTACACTAGAAAAAGAATAAAGTAATATAAAGAAAGTTAACAATAAGGTTATGGTGTCGGAAAAGGTTGCAAGCCATTCATCACCTCTTATTTCATCTCCTCCACCACCTTTTTTATTTCTCCTAGCCATTTTGAGCTACTCCTTCCCCAGATACTTGTACTTTACTATAAGCTTGTCTTTCTGTTGGTGAAAGATAACTAACTAGCTTTTCTTCCATTATTCTTGGGTTAACTCCTGATTGGATTGCTAAAACTCCTTCTAATACCATTTCCCTTGTGGTAGCTTCTACTCCACTTTTAAACATTAAATTTGCTCCCATAGGATTAAATACCATATTTGCCATTACAGAACCATAGAATGTAGTTATAAGAGCTTTTCCCATACCTGAAGCTATAGTACTAGAGTCTGTAAGATTTGCAAGCATTTGTATAAGGCCTATTAATGTACCTATCATACCAAAGGCTGGTGAATATCCTCCCCAGGTTTTAAGCATGTCTGCTCCTGATTTATGTCTTTTTTCCATTTCATCTATTTCAAGTTCCATAATTTCCCTTATAGTTTCTGGTTCTATACCATCTACTACCATTCTTAAGCCCTTTTTCATATAATCATCAGTTAAATTATTTATAGCATCTTCTAGAGAAAGAAGACCTTCTCTTCTAGCCTTTCTAGATAAATCTACAAAGTTTTGAATAACATCTATATTAGACATTCCATTATCTTTAAATGTCTGTACTATAACTACAAAAAGTCTCTTAAATTCATCTATAGGATAGGTAATTAACATAGCTGTTAGAGATCCACCTATGGTTATAAATACAGATGCTAAATCCCAAAACACTTTAAGATTAGATCCACCTGTAGACATTCCCCATATAACTAATCCAAAACAAAGAACAAGTCCTATAGGTGTTAATATATCTCTCTTCTTCATTTCCTAAACTCCCCCTGTATGCCTAAAGTGATTATGTCACTTTTGTACTTTTTAACTTTTTTTATTATTTCATCTGGTGTTTCTATAACTATATACTTTTTCCCATTTACCAAAGTAATCAAACTTTCTGGTACCTGTTCAATTTTTTCAATATGTTCTGCATTTAAAGTAAAACTTTCTCGGTTCATACCTGTAAGCTGAATCATTTTAAACACCCCTTTGTTAGTTAAAGTTTTAAAAATTTTTGTTTTTTATGTTTAATGTAATAGCTAATAGTTTTACCTATTAACTATTACATCATTTTTTATTTCTGTTAAGTTAAGCTTTACCTATTAACTATTATCTTTTTAAGTTAACTAATTCTTGAAGTATTTCATCTCCTGTAGTTATCATTTTACCGCACGCTTGGAATGCTCTATTAGCAACTATCATTTCTGTAAATTCTTCTGCCAAATCTACATTAGACATTTCAATCATACCATTAAGCATATCTCCATATCCTTTACTATTATCATTAGTAGTATCTCCGTTTTTAGATCTTATTATAGGATCACCTGAGTTACCTGATGATTTATAAAGATTTTTACCCATTTTTTCAAGTCCACCATCATTCTTAAATGAAGCCATAGCTATTTGTCCTATAGCTACTGATTTCTCATTTACTAATAATGCTGTAATAACCCCATCTTTACCTATAGTAAAAGACCTTACTCTTACAGCCTCGTCACCTTCTCCTATTTCATCTGGTATAGTAAGAGGCTTTAGAACATCTCCAAAAGTAGGTGCTGCATCAAAATCCGTAGGCTTTTCAATAACATTTTGTTTTTTATTATCTGCTACAGAATATTTTATTTGGGCATTGGTATTTTCATATCCAAATATTCTTAATCCATCTGCTGTTAAAAGATTCCCTTTTGGATCTAATGAAAAAGATCCATCTCTTGTAAACATTATTTCCATATTTTTACCATCTTTTATTTCATGTTTAGTATTATCTAATGTAATATAATCATCACTGTGTCCCTCTTGCAGCGGACCTCTTCCTACCACAAAAAAACCTGATCCATCTATAGCCGCGTCTAAATTTCTACCTGTAGTTTGCATATTTCCTGTAGTAAACTTAGTGAATATACCTGCTACTTGTACACCTAATCCTACTTGCCTTGGATTCGTACCTCCTAAATTAGCACTTGGTGCTGTTGCACTAGACATATTTTGACTTAACATATCTTGAAATCTAATACTTTGAGATTTAAAAGCTGTAGTACTAGCATTAGCTATATTATTACCTACTATATCTAATTTTGTTTGTTGTGCTTTAAGTCCACTTATACCTGAATACATTGATCTTAACATATAAAATTCCTCCAATTTTTAAGGGGTAATAACTTTGTATCTTTCATTCTACAAAGTAAAGCTTCCTAAAAAGGTCCAGCTTATATTATTACCGCACTATCTATATTTGTAAACACATTATCTTTGCTTTCTTCCTTTGTCATAGCTGTTATTATTGTTCTATTTTTTATAGAGGTTATTAAAGCTGCATCCTTGCATAATATTAAGCACTCCCTGCTTCCCTTCTTATCAGCTATATTTATAGCTTTATTTATGCTATTCATATCTTCTTCTGATAGGTTTATATTTCTAGTTTTTAGCCTATCAAAGGCATGCTTTGATATTATAAAACTTTCTTCCTTGTTTTTTTTGTTAGCTTTATCAGTATCATTTAGTTTTTTATTTAATACATCTTCAAAGCTTCCTACTTTATGTTCACTCTTAATATTTTTGTTTTTTAAGGATGCATAATTATAGTCTTCTATTAAATGTAATTTACCATTTATAATTTTAAATGACATATTTTTTCACATCCTTATTTCTTTTCTTCTACCTCAGGTTTATTTTCTTCCCCTCCTTCAGAAGGTTTTTCGTCTGGATTTTCAATATCACCAAAGTCCCCATCTTCTTGAACATTTGTTACATATTCAAATGGTACATATATATCTTGTTCTTTACCATCTTTTGTTATGGTAACTTTAATACTTACTCCTAAACCATTTCTAACTACACCTTTTACCACACCAGACAATTTTTCTTTTCCATCATCCATTAGTACATTTTTTCCTATTAAACTTACTGCATTTAATAAATCATTATTATACTTAGAGTTTTCGTTTATATCATCTGTAATATTTAGCACATCTTCCATAAGGAATTCTCCAACTTTTCCTGGCTCATACTCTATACTTAATTTAACTTCATCACCATTCTTTATTACATTTCTTACTATTCCCGCATATTGATTACCCTGTTCATCAAACTTTCTAAGTAGAACCACTTTACCTATAAAACTAGACGCTCCTGTCAATTTCATCATGCTATTTAAATTAGCCATTTGCTCTAAAGATGAAAATTGTGCCAATTGAGATACATATTCTGTTCCATCCTTTGCATTTGTAGGATCTTGATTTGCAAGTTCCGCAGCTAAAATCTTAAAAAAAGCATTTTTATCAAGGTCTTGTCCTTTTTTTACAATCCTAGTACCTCTCTCTGTTTTAGTTTCAGTGGCCTCATTGGATCTTTCTATTATTCCTTTTTCGTCTTCTTTCTTATCATCGGTTTTTGTTTTCCCAGCATAAGGGGAATAATTTGAATTAATTGCTGTTGGCATATATTCCACCTCCATTCCATTCTTTTAACATATTAAGCTAAGATATTTACATTACCATCTATAGTGCTTATATTTTCTTCTTCTGGCATTTCATCCATTGAGGATAAATCTGCTTTATCGTTTGACTTTGACGGATTACTATTTTTCCCTTTTTCATTGCCCTGTTTAAAAAAGGTTGTATCTTCGTTGTATATGTTTAGTGATAGTTCTTGTACCTTTATACCAGAATTCTGAAGCTTGTCTTCTATTAATTGCATATTGGAATTCAATAAATTATAGGCTTCTTTTGTAGTTGCTCCTATATTAGCTTTCATAATGCCACCTTCCATAGTTAGTTTTATAAATACTTCTCCCAGCTCTTTTGGCATTATTTTTACTGTTAAATCTTTTACGTTATTTAATTCCATATACTTTATAGATTTGATTATGTCAGCATTCATAGTGTTCTTATTGATTACTAAATTACCTAAATTTTCTTTCGAAGATAATTCATTTATATTTGTAGCATTTTTAATATGAGACATAAAATTAACAGCTTTATTTATTTTTTCTCCTGCTGACTGTTCTTTATCCTCTAAAAGTCCCTTTAAAAGTTTATCCTCTTTAGAAGTATTTTCTTTTAAATTAGAAGAATCAGTTTCTTCCTCTAATACTAATGGTTCATCCACATTTATTTTAGGCTCTACAGATAATTTATTATTATTAGATTCTTCCTTCAAAATATTTTTTATTTCATTTTTAATATTTTTTAGAAGGCTTACTTTTTCTTCATTAGGTTCTTTTTCAATTTGTGTCTGAAGCTTATTTGAAAAAGTTTCTAACAAATCTTTATCTAATGAATTTTTTTCTGTAAGATTTAGCTTATTAAATTCTTCACCCAAAATATCTTTTATCTCCATTAGCAATTGTTCTTTATTCCCATTACCTTCAGATAAATTATTCAGTAAAACTTTTAATTTATCTAAATTTTGTTCTAATTCTTTACCTGATTTTACATTTTGTCCAGAATATAAGCACTGTAATATAGAGTTAGCTAAAGCTACAAAGCTATCTAAATCTCCAGCATCTTTAATCTTTTCTACTAAATTCTTTAAATCCTCTAAAGATTTTATAGAATCTAATTCCTCCTTAGAAAAACCTTGCTCCTCTAATTTATCCTTTATTTTTTGTATATCCTCTTTGTTCAATTTTGACATCATACTGTTATCTTTATTATTTATGTTTTCATCTTTAATTAAATAGTTTTTATTATCTTGTTGAATATCCTGTTTTGTACTAATATTTTTATCTTTATTAGAAGATATATTGTTTAACACTTCGTTAAAGGAATAAGATTTTTCACTTTGGTTAGTTGACTTTTTAGTAGCTAAATTATTTTCTATTTTGGTAAATCCACTTATTTTTAATTCCACATTTCTCACCTCCTTTCAGTATTTCTTATAAAGGCATAGAGAGCAAATTCGTCATTATTTCTTTGCTCTATCATATTTTGTTCTTTTTCAAAGGCTAATTTATCTTTTTCCTTTAAAATTTCTACAGTTTTTCTTTCTACTTGTTTTGTTTTTAATTCTTCTCTTCTTTCCTCTACCACTCTAAGTTTTTGTTGTAATTCATTTGCCGTTTCATTTATGCAGAAATTTAAAGAATTTAAGTAACTATGCCTTATTTTTTTCTCTAATATAGAATCATTTAAATTTATGTTATTGTATTTTTTATAATTATTTTTTAAATTGAACAGTTTCTCTTCTGTATGATTTTTTTCCATTTGAGCCTGTTTGAACTTCATTTTACTTTCCTCTTCTTTTTTTTCTCTTATATCTAAAAGTTTTTGAAGTCTAAAGGAATACCCCTTCATTAAATTACCTACCTTCTTTTAAAGATCAAAAAATATATTATTAAATTAAATATCTATTAATTTTATTTATAGTTTTTTATACTGTTAAACTAATAAAAGATATTTTTAATTTTTAAACATATTTTGAAGAATAGATGTACTTTCCTCAAAGGAATGTTGCTCACCAATACCCTGTTTTAAGAAAGATAATATTGGTTCATGATAATGTATGGCCATATCAACTTTAGGATTACTGCCCTTAGCATAAGCTCCTATATTTATAAGATCCTCTGAATTTTTATAAGTGGCCAAAAGATCCCTTGCCATGCCTGCTGCATCCTTATGTTCCTTTAAAGCAATTTCTGACATAAGTCTGCTTACACTACTTAAAACATCTATAGCTGGATAATGGTTTTTAGCAGCTAAGCTTCTGGATAAAACTATATGTCCATCTAATATACCTCTTACAGCATCCGCAATAGGTTCATTAAAATCATCCCCATCAACTAGCACTGTATAAAAGGCTGTTATAGATCCTTTATTAGACATACCTGATCTTTCCATAAGCCTTGGGAGTTTTGCAAATACTGAAGGTGTATATCCTTTAGTTGCTGGTGGCTCTCCTATAGCTAGTCCTATTTCCCTTTGTGCCATGGCAAATCTAGTTACAGAATCCATCATAAGAATTACCTTTTTCCCTTGATCTCTAAAATATTCCGCTATGGCTGTAGCTGTGAAAGCTCCCTTTAATCTAACTAACGCCGGCTTATCAGAGGTAGCACAAACTATAACAGACTTTTTAAGACCTTCTTCTCCTAAATCTTTTTCTATAAAATCTCTTACTTCTCTACCTCTTTCTCCTATTAGAGCTATAACATTTATGTCTGCTTCTGCATATTTTGCAATCATACCTAAAGTAGTACTCTTACCTACACCACTACCGGCAAATATACCTATCCTCTGTCCTTCTCCTACAGTCATAAATCCATCTATAGCCTTTATTCCCGTAGGTATAACATCCTTTATCCTTCTTCTTTTCATAGGGTCTGGAGGATCACTATCTAAAGCATATGGACTGCCCTCCATTAATTCCTCTTCCTCCAGTGGATTGCCAAGTCCATCTAAGACTTTTCCTAATATATTCTCTGAACATATAACACTAAGAGGTTTGCCCTGAGGTATTACCCTACATCCTGGAGCTATACCTATAAGTTCTCCCAAAGGCATCAATATAACATTCTCTTCTTTAAAGCCAACTACTTCACAAGGAATTGTTTGATTTTTTTCGTTATATATAATACAAACCTCTCCTACAAAAGCCTTTATTCCTTCAACTTCTACAGTTAATCCTATAACTTTTCTAACGGTACCTTCCATGTAGTTAAAATTAGTTTCTTTAATTCTTTTTTCTATTCTCTGAAAATCTATATCTAACATGGACATTAAATTCACACCTTATCCTTTAAAGTAATTGTATAACTTTTATTTTTCATTTATTAATAGCTCTTTAATTTTATCTAAAGCAGTATCTAAAGAGGCTATAACTTTTCCTTGTTCTGTTTCTATAATAACCTCTCCCTCTTTTAGCGAAATATCCTCTATTACAAATATTTCTCCCCTATAAGGAAGTTGAGTTTTCCAAAACTCTGCTTTAGCTTTTATTTCTTCATAATAATTAGTATTACTTTTAACTATAAAGGTGGCAGATTTTTTTGATTCCTCTAACTTTTCATATATAATTTCGTTCATAGAGGACTTATCCTTAACCTCATGTTTTAATACCTCTTCTACTATAGTTAAAACTAAATTTCTAACTTCCTCTTCTTTTTCTTTTAAATAGCTATTATATTGTGCTTCAGTATCTAAAAATAATTTGTTAGATTTTTGAACCATTTCTTCATAGGCATTTTTCCCTTTTTCTATATAAGCTTCATAAGCTTCTTCATAACCGGATTTTTTTCCTTCTTCCAAGCCTTTATGAAAGCCTTCTTCATGACCTTTTTTAAAGGCTTCCTCTTCAACGACTTCAGCTTCAGCGTAAGCCTTTGATAAGAACTCTTCAGATTTTCTCCTAGCATTTTCTAATATATTTCTAGCTAAATTCTCATAACTATCTATAAAATTTTTAGAATTTTCTTCTTCTATTTCTTTTTCTATTTCTTTTTCTAAGCTTACTGGTTTTTTATAGTTAGTTTTTATTTTTTCTTCACCCTGTTTTACTACGCTGCTTTTTTTAATGACTTTATACAATGATTGCATCTTCGCCACCTCTTGATATTACTATCTCTCCAGCTTCGTCTAAACGTCTTATTATACTTACTATACCCTGTTGGGCCTTTTCTACATCCATTATTCTTACAGGACCTAAGAACTCTATGTCCTCTTTTAAAGAAGATGCGGCTCTCTTAGATTGATTTCTAAATATAACATTGGCAACTTCCTCTGAAGATCCCTTTAAAGCTAAAGCTAAATCCTTTGTTTCTACTTCTCTTAGAACCCTTTGAATTGCTACATCGTCTAAAGTTATTATGTCTTCGAATACAAACATAGATTCCTTTATCTTTTCTGCTAATTCTGCATCCTCTCTTTGTAGTCCTTCTGTAATGTTCTTTTCTGTAGTTCTGTCTACTTGGTTTAATACCTCTACAATAGTCTGAACTCCCCCTATTGTTGTAGCATCAGATCTAACTACTGAAGATAGCTTACTATCTAATACTTTTTCTATTTCTTTAACCACCATAGGTGAAGTAGCACTCATTGTAGCAATTCTATAAGCAACCTCTGATTGCAAATCTTCAGGAAGTGAAGATAATATTTGCCCCGCCTTATCTGATTGCATATAACATAAAACTAAAGCTATAGTTTGAGGGTGTTCATTAGATATAGTATTCAAAAGCTGTGATGGATCTGCTTTTCTAGCTATTGCAAAAGGTCTAAATTGTTGTGTAGCCTCTGTAACCTTATCCAATATTTCCATAGCCTTTTGACTACCTAAAGCTTTCCCTAAGAGATTTTTTGCATAATCAAATCCACCTTCTAATATATAGTCCTTAGCCTTATTTATTTGTATAAATTCTTCTAATATGTCCTGTTTTAACTCTGATTTTACAGAAGTTATATTAGCAATTTCATAGGTTATTTTTTGTATTTCTGAATCTGGTAATTTTTTTATTATACCAGCAGAGGCCTCAGGACCTAAAGTAATAAATAGTATTGCCGCTTTTTGAACTCCTGTTAATTTATCATCTTTAGCCATATATTATCACCTCTCATCCTCTGCTAGCCATGATTTAATTATTTCCGCCACTTGATCAGGTTTGTCCTTAGCATATTTTCTTATTTCATTTTCAACATGAGTCTTTTCATCCTGCGCCTCTAAATCTATAGGTTTAAACTTAGGAATTTGTTTAGTTTCGCTGTCGCTATCATCTATTAAAATATCTAGGCCCTCTTCATCCTCTTCATACTCTTCATCGTTCTTTCTTTTCTTAATAACAAAGAATATTATTGCTCCTAGTAACAGTAATACACCCAAGCCTATAGCAGTAAACAATTTTATTCTTTCTTTTGTTTTTTCAGCTTTTTGCATATCTTCTAAATCTTTTTTCACTTTATCCTTAGACGCTGTATCAAATGGAAGACCCTCTATGCTTATAGCATCTCCCCTTTTTTCATCATAACCTATAGCAGATACAGCTAGATTTCTAACAGCAGTTCTAGTTTCTTCATCTATATTTCCATCTAACACAATAGATGCTGTTAGCCTTTTCACAGAACCTGGAGCCTTTATACTATCCTGTTGAGTTTTTGATATTTCATAATTTTTAGTAGTTTCATCTCTAGAAGAGGTTTCACTACCATTATTATTTTGTGTAGTTCTATTTACCATATTATTATCTACTACACTACCATTTGTATTATTTCCACCTGCATTATTTTGATTTTTTTCTTTAATGCTGTGTTCACTAACTACTACATTTTTAGGATCATAGGTTACAGAATTAGTTTTAACTGCATCAAAATCTAAATCTGTGTTAATATTAACTTTAACCTTGTCCTTGCCATATACAGCTTCTAACATACTAACTAGTCTATTTTGAAGATCTTTCTCATAATTTTTTTGAAGTTGTTGTTGCTTTTCTGCTGAAGTTGTAGCCTCTTCTAAACTTCCTGAAGCATCAAATAAATTTTTTGTAAGAAGATTCATATTATTATCAATTACTTCTACATTTTCTTTTGGAATATTTTTTACACTTCCACTTACTAAAGCTACTATAGATTTAACTTGCTCTTTGCTAATTGTTTGTCCTTGTTTTAAGTTTAAAGTAACAGAGGCTCTACCTGGCTGTGTTTCCTTTACAAAGGCAGTTTCCTCTGGAAGTACTAAATGAACCCTAGTATTATCCACCTGTGGGAACCCCTTTATAGTTCGTTCTAATTCTCCTTGAAGGGCTCTTTGATAATTTATTTTCATTTCTTGATCTGTTTCTCCAAACTGACTTTTATCTAATATTTCAAATCCTTGACTACCATTAGTTAATGGAACTTCAGATAACATTTGCATCCTTAGTTCATCAACCTGATCCTTAGGTACCAATATATTATTTCCCTCTACCTTAGCTTCAACTTTCTTGTCCTTTAATTTTTGAAGCACCGCACCAGAATCATTAGAATCCATATTGGAAAATAAAACTGCATACTTAGTTTTACCAAAATAAAGAGATAATGCAATAATAGATGTTATAATTCCTAAAAAAATTATAGAAAAAGCTATTTTCTTTACTTTACTAAACCCTGTCCACTTTTCTTTTAACCCTTTAAAAAACTCCTTTAGCTTATTCATCGAAAGCTCCCCTTACTATAATTGCATTCTACTTAATTCTTGATAAGCTTCTACTAGCTTGTTTCTAACTTGAACTGCTAACTCCATGGACATTTTAGCTTCTTCTGCATTGAGCATTACATTATGTATATCTATCTCTTCTCCTTTTATAAAGGCCTGTGTACTATTATCTGATTTAACTTGTTTTGCATTTACCCCATCTAATTTATCTTTTAGCACCTCACTAAAACTAACTTTTTCCGTATTTTCTGTTTTTTCATTTCCATTAACAAAGTTTTTTCCAAAGTTATCAAAAACCTTAATATTGGGTACAAATTCATTTACTCTCATAATCAACTCTCCTATTTACCAATTTCTAACGCTTTTCCAAACATTGATTTTTCTGCATTCATAACTGTTACACTTGCTTCATAGGTACGTACTGAGGCCATCATATCCGCCATTTCATTTAATACATTTACGTTAGGCATAGATACATAGCCCTCGGCATCTGCATCTGGATGGGATGGATCATACATTTTTCTTACAGGAGAAGAATCTTCCACTATTCCTGTAGCTTTAACTCCATAAAGTTTTTTTTCATTTGTTCCATTCTTTTTATTCAATTCATTATTAAGATTTTCTTCAAAAACAGCTATTTTTCTTTTATAAGGACCACCATTTTCCGTCCTTGTAGTAGTAGCATTAGCAATATTAGATGCTATAGTATCCATTCTTAATCTTTCAGCGGATAATCCACTAGCACTAATTCTCATAGTATCAAATGCTTTAATCATATTGTTTCCCCCTTTTTCATCCCACATATAAATTCCTAGACAGATTTTTTCTAAGCTTGATCTAGAGTATTCTCTACTAAATTTCAAAATTTTTTTCAAAATTATCTTACATCAATAACACATGTTATGTTCTGCTAATAACATATGTTATCTTCCATTAATAATATATCTGGTAGTAGCTAATCTATTGTTGGCTTGAGTAACTAATGCATTATACATAAGGGCATTAGCTGAATTATTTACCATTTCGTTATCAATATCTACATTATTTCCATCTGTTCTCATACTAGTGGAATTATCCACCTCTTCTTTAACTTGTCCAAATTCCGCCCCATTATTCATATGTTTTTCCGTAGTAACCTTCATATTTATATTATTCAAATTATCTTTTAAAGTTTCTTCAAAAGTAACATAATGCCTTTTATAACCAGGAGTATTATAATTAGCTATGTTGTTTGAAATAGCTCTACCTCTATAAGATGATGCATCCATAGATTTTTTTAAAAGATTATTAACCAATTGACTACTAGACATATCTTCTACTCTCATGCTCTACACTCCCATATTTACTTAATTAAATACAACAATATATATTTCTACAAAATTTATATACAAATTATTTTAAGATAAACTATTTATATACAAATTCCTTCAATTTTATTTTACATTAAGAAAAGGATTTTGTACATACATTTTCTTCATGTTAAATGATTTTTTTAAACAAATTTAACTTTACATTATAACCCTCTTGAAATTATATGTATTTTTTTATTTTTATAATATAATTAACCTTGTTTTCCAACAATAACCTTAACGATGGAAATATTTATATTAAAAAATTACATATCATAAACATTTTCCTACAAGTATTATATAATAACAAAATATGTTTTACTACCTAATTCTGTCCACTTTAAATATAAATAACTATTTACATTTAAACTATTTATTAAAATTTAATAATATTATATGTATCTCATTTAACACACAGGTATATTCAGATACGCCTACATATTTATAGGCTAGATATTTTCTCTATTTCAACTTTCATAAATAAAAAAATTGATAAAATAAGCTCAAATAAAGCATCTTTAATTTATCTTTATTAAAGATGCATTTTTGTTACTTAGATTTTACATTTTCTAATATTTTTAGTACATCCATAGGGAAATTATTAGTTTGTCGCATTATAGCAAGGGAAGATTGATATAATATATCTGATTTAGCATAATTCATCATTTCTTCCGCTACATCTGCATCAACTAGATTGCTATTAGCACCCTCCATTTTAAGAGATATTTCTCCTATATTATTCATACACTCCTCAAATCTATTTTCTAAAGATCCATATTCACTTCTTACAGAGAGTACAGTCCCTATAGCATTATTTACCGCATCAAGACTTTCTCCTAATTTACTTGTATCTGTAACATTTATTTTTCCTTTTATATCTAATCCTTCTGTTGTTAGGTTGTAAAAAGGAATATCCTCTAAATCTCCCACATTAGCTCCTATAGGTACAGATTTTGTCATAACATTAGTTTCACTAAATTTATTTCCCTGTGAAAGAAGCTTAACACCATTAAACTCTGTGCCCTTTGCTGTAGTTTCTATACCAGCCATAAGTTCATTTATTTCATTTTGAATCACTTCTTTATCATCTAAATTATTTGTTCCATTAGAGGCCTGAAGGGTAAGTTCTTTTATTCGAACAAGCATATTCCCTATACTTTCCAAACCACCTTCTGCAGTTTGAAGCATACTAACTCCATCTTGAGCATTTCTTGAAGCCATTTGAAGACCTCTTATCTGTATTTTAGTCTTTTCACTTTGTGCCATTACATTAGGATCATCTTTAGCGCATCTAACCTTGTATCCTGAAGTTATTTTATCTAAAGCTGTACTTTGCTCCGTTAAAACTTTGGAATAGTTTCTAAAGGCATTTAAGGATGCCAAATTATGGCTTAATCTCATAGCTATTACCTCCAAAATAAAATATTAAAATATCTATTTTTTAAACCAAAATGGTTAAATCTATATATACACATATTTTTTCTATCGTAAGTAATTTATATTACTTTAACATTTATAAGATTTTTAATATTTATTTTAGAAATTAACAATAAGTATATTTCTTCAATTTACTATCTAAATGTTTTTTCCATATTTCATACTTGAGGGAAAGGTTATCCTCTATAAAACTAATAGCCTCATCCATATCTCCATTATCCAAAGTATCTTTAAGAAGATTTAAGCTATTTTGAAAGTCTTTTATTATTTTCTCATACTCATTATCCTTTATCTCTAAAAAAACTGGTTTTAGAGCTTTCTCTACATATTCTACTGAATCTACAACCCCCTCTAAAAGACTGTCTAATTCTCCATACTCTCTAAAAACTATAGTTTCCTTCATATAATCTATTCCTTCTTTCAAAACATTAGATAATTCTATAGACTTCTTTATCACCTCTATGTAATCATTCATACAAATTCTCCCTTAATATTATTTCTTTTTATCTAACCAAGATATTCTAGCTATTCATAGATTTATAAAACTTTAATTAAAATCAAAGCCAAACCTCTTTCTAAAACAAGAATCCTGTTTATATAAAACTTATTTTAACACAATATATTAAATAAGAAAATTATGAATTAAAAGCTTTTAAAGATTGAAAATTAAAACACAAAATACTTTTAATCAATAAATAGCTATAAAAATAAAGAACACTAATATTTGCATCCTAATATCTAAGCTAACGCACTGATTCCAGCTCCTGTAGCGCAGTTCTAAATAAACCTTCTGTTTATTTCACTCTTATATATTAGTTCGCAAATAAAGTATTCTAATTATTTTTCTAGATATTTATTTCCCTTAAAAATATTTTGTATTTTAATACCTTTAAAAGTTATTATAGTAATTTTAGAACAAAAGAGCATTAAAAGTATCCCATTTCTTTTTTTATTCCCTTATTTATAGAATTCTTATAATCTATGAATTCATAAATATCTTCACAAAATAAATCTGAGAATTGTTTTAATTCTTCTAGGGATAAATCTTCTATAGCTAAATTTTTATCTTCACAGTATATCACTGTTTCACCTATAACTTTGTGAGCATCTCTAAAGGCCATGCCTTTGTTCACCAAATAATCTGCCGCTTCTGTAGCATTTAAAAAGCCTTTTTTCACAGATTTCATTAAATTTTCTTTATTTACTTTTAGCTTAGATATTATACCTTCCATTACTTTTAAACAGCTTATTACAGTATCTTTCGCATCAAAGAAAGGTTCTTTATCCTCTTGCATATCTTTATTATAAGCTAGTGGTAAAGACTTCATAACAGTTAATATACTTATTAAATCTCCATATACCCTTCCAGTTTTCCCACGTATAAGCTCTGCCCCATCTGGGTTTTTCTTTTGAGGCATTATGCTACTGCCTGTGGAATAAGCATCTCCTATTTGTATAAACTTAAATTCACTACTGCTCCAAAGTATAAGTTCTTCGGATAATCTACTTAAATGCATCATTATTATAGAAAATTTACTTATAAGTTCTATTATATAATCCCTATCACTAACTCCGTCCAAAAAATTATCTACTGGTTTTTTAAAACCCAATATCTCCGCAGTGTATTCTCTATCTACATTATAAGTACTTCCCGCTAAAGCTCCTGAGCCTAAAGGACTTTCATTTAAAATCTCTAAGGCATTTTTTAATCTTTTCTCATCCCTTTTAAACATTTCAAAATAAGCTAATAAATGATATCTAAAAGTCACTACCTGTGCCCTTTGAAGATGAGTATATCCTGGCATAATATAATTATTTTCATTTCCAACTTTAATTAAAGAATCCATCAATTCCTTTAAACATCCTATTACTTCTTCTGTGGATTTTTTAGCATATAATTTCATATCTAAGGCTACTTGATCATTTCTACTTCTTCCTGTATGAAGCTTTTTTCCCACATTTCCTATTTTCCTTATTAAATTTATTTCCACAAAGCTATGAATATCCTCATAATCTCCATCTATTTTTAAAGCGCCGTCATCTATTTCTTTTAATATTTCTTCTAATCCCAGTAATATTTTTTCTTTTTCTTCTTCATTTATTATATTTTGATTTGCAAGCATTTTAACATGAGCTATACTTCCCTTTATATCTTCATAATAAAGTTTTTTATCAAAACTTAGAGAACTATTAAAGTCCTCCATAAGTTTACTTTCTTCATCCTTAAAACGTCCTCCCCAAAGTTTCATAATATGTTCCTCCAATTAGTCTAGAAATTTTTTAATGCTTTTATTTTGCATGGCAATCCAAATAAATTTATAAAGCCTTCTGCATCCTTATGACTATAAAGTTCACTATCTCCAAAGGATGATATACCTTCATCATACAATGCATATTCTGTATCCACTGAGCAAGGTTTTATATTGCCTTTATATAATTTTAATTTTACCGTACCCGTTACATTTTCTTGAGTTTTATCTACAAAAGCATCGATAGCCTCTCTTACAGCTGTAAACCACAAACCATTATATACAAGTTCCCCATATTGAGCTGAAACTAATTTCTTGTATTGATAAGTATACTTATCTAAGGTTACTGATTCTAGCTTTTTATGAGCTGCATATAATAATGTACCTGCTGGTGTTTCATATATACCTCTTGACTTCATACCAACTAAACGATTTTCTACTATATCCGCTATACCTATACCATTCTCTCCACCTATTTTATTTAATGTATCTATTATATCTACTGGATTTAAAATCTCTCCATTTATTTTTACAGGTATACCCTTTTCAAAATAAATTTCTAAATAAGTTGGCTCATCTTTTGCCTTTTCTGGTGGAGTAACCATGAAATACATATCTTCTTTATGTTCATTTTTTAAATCTTCTAAGTCCCCACCTTCATGACTTACATGCCATAAGTTTTTATCTACGGAATATATTTTTTTCTTAGTTACAGGTACTTCAACTCCAACTTTTTTAGCATAATCTATAGCATCTTCTCTAGATTTTATATCCCAAATTCTCCAAGGTGCTATTATTTTTATAGTAGGATCCTGAGCCTTTACTCCCACTTCAAAACGTACTTGATCATTTCCTTTTCCTGTACAACCGTGACATACATATTTAGCCTGCTCTTTATGGGCTATTTCTACTAATTTTTTAGCCATTAAAGGTCTTGCAAAGGACGTCCCTAGCATATAGTCCTGTTCATATAATGCTTCAGATTTTATTGCTTTATACAAATAATCCACTACAAATTCCTCTTTTACATCTTCCACATATATTTTTGATGCACCAGAATTTATTGCTTTTGTCTTTACATAATCCATATCATCCCCCTGGCCTACATCTACACAAACAGCTATAACATCCAAGTCATAATTTTCTTTTAGCCACGGAATTATTATTGATGTATCTAATCCTCCTGAGTATGCAAGTACAACTTTTTCTTTCATAAAATACTCCCCCTTAAATATTGTAATTTTATTAATATCTGGATTTAATCCAGTTTCATTTTTATAGGAATCAGTTTTCCCAGAAAATTCATCCCCTATTTGTTTTATAATTATACATATAAAATAATAAATATGCAATACTTTTTTGAAAGTTTTTGTTTATTTTTTATTTTTTTCAGAAAATAAGCCATTTATCGCAACTGATAAATGGCAAATATAGTAATTTTAAATTTTGCTTTATTCATAATTATGCACAAAATAAGCCCTGTTACACAAATTGTAACAGAGCTTATTTACCAAACTATTCTTTCAAAGTTTTCCATAACTATATATGTTTCATATATTTCTCTAGCTTCCTCTTCTTTTATCTTATTACTCACATATTTCCTATATAATATATATAGCTTACTGCTTAGATCCGGGTTAGTATTTTTTGTTTCTTTCATCTTATCATATATAAGTTCTTTTAAAGAAGGCTCTATTTTAGATGCTATTTCTTCATTAGCTACATAAATTATACCTTCTACTCTTTTTTTTAATTCTTTGTCCGTGCAAAGTATTTTTATTTCATTCAAACTAGATAAAATCTTTTTTACAGACTCTTTACTGATTTCTAAACACTTGTCTTCCATTAAAGATACCACCTTTATATTATTAATATATTAATTTATCATAAGCTTGACTTTTAATATATACATCATATAAAATTCTTGCATCTTCTTCAGTTATTTTTCCATCAGAAAGCTTTCTATATAGTATATATAATTTAGAATTTAATTCTGGATTATCAAGTCTTACTTCCTTCATTTTATTATAAATTGTATCTTCAAAGGGCTCATCATTTTTATACTTCACTATATTTTCCATATATTTTATAAGTAAATCTATCTTTTGTTGAAGCAACCTTTCTGAGCTAAGGGTTTGAATATCTTTTAGTTCTGAAAGCATTTTTCTTATTAATGTTTCTTCCACTATTATATTATTGCTATTGTTCTTCACCTATCACACCACCTAATAAGCCATTAATATAATTATATCACTTAAAAACTTATATTCTTTAATAATTAACAATTTGTTTAATAATATTTAATACATTATTTAAATCATAAAATGTTTTACATTATATTAATATCGTAATATAAAATTTACTCTTTAGTGTCAAATCCCTTTAAGTACTCTATAGCAAGGCAGAGAAAATTCTAGCAATACCTTCTAACATTCTTCCCCTTAAAGATCTATTTTTAAAATCTTCTTTATAAATTCTTCTGCTACGATTTAAATCTTCAAAAAAAATATTTTCTAAATTTTCTGTGGTTTCCTCATCATATACAACTGCATTTATTTCATAATTTAATTCAAAACTTCTTATATCCATATTAGCAGTACCTACAGTACAAATTTCACTATCTACCATAATAGTCTTCGCATGAATAAAGGATTTTTCATCATAAAAATAAATTTTAACTCCATATTTTATAAGTTCTTCTAAATAAGTTCTAGAGGCATAATATACTATTAAATGATCATATCTACCAGGAAATAATATTCTTACATCTACCCCACTTAAGGATGCTACTTTTATAGCATTCATTATGCTATCATTAGGCACAAAATATGGTGTGGTAATATATATATGATCCTTAGCTAAAGTTATCATCTTAAATACTGTTTGCATTATAGATTGAAACTGCGAATCTGGTCCACTTTTTACAAGTTGCATAACCTTTCCACCATACTCATGCATTTTAGGGAAATAGACCTTAAAATTGTCACCATAAGTAAACATCTCATCATTTACGGCCTTTATAGTAGCAAAGTCATCCATAAACACCGCCTGAAGCCCCATAACAAAATCACCCTTTACCATAAGATGAGTATCTCTCCAATAGCCTAATTTACCTTTACCTAAGTATTCATCACCTATATTTATACCCCCTATAAATCCAGCTTTCCCATCTATAACTACTATTTTTCTATGATTTCTATAGTTTATTTGAGTATTTATATGCCTTAAAAAGGGAGCTAAAAAATAGGAATATTGAACCACATCTATACCATTCTCCTTAAGCTCTTTTATGTAAGATCTTTTTATGCCTATAGATCCTACCCTATCCATTATAAACCTTATTTCTACGCCTTCCCTTGCTTTTTTTATAAGTATATCTTTTATTTCAGTACCTATATTATCGCTTTTTACTATATAGTATTCTAAATGTATATGATGTTTAGCTTTTAAAAGCTCTTTTTTTAGATATTCAAATTTTTCATTACCATCTTTAAATATCTTTATACTATTATCTCTGAACAAAGGAGATTCGCTATTTTTCGACAATAGTTCTATTAAAGAATGATATTCCTGATTTTTTACTTTTCCCATAGCTTCAAGTACTAATTGTTCTATTTCTATATTAGTAGTATCATGTAATTTATGTTTTTTCCAATTTCGACCTAAAAAAATATATAAAAATAATCCTAAAGGAGGAAATATAAAAAATATAAGTAGCCACGCTATAGTCTTTTCTGGCTTCTTTCTCTCTATTACTATTAATATTATAGATATAATTATATTTATAATAAAAAATAAAGAGAATATGTTCTTAAAGGACACTAAAATCCCCCCTTTAAATCGCATTTACATAAAACTTTTCATATAATAGATATATTATACTATAATAAAATTAAAATTACTATGAATTAAATAAGCATATATTTACATAGATATACTTTATCTATTAATAAGAATTGTTTTATATTGAGTAATTTTTGTTCTTTTTGTATAATTATTTTAAAGAAGAATACTTTATATATTAGGTAGTTTAATTTATACAATAGGATTTAATAAAGCACTCTAATTTTAGAAAATTATTTTTATTTATATATAACTTTACTAAAAACTAAAGTAAAATTTATAAATTATACAAAGTGAGGTAGACTATGAAATCCATAGGTATGCGAAATATTAAAACCGCTCTAGCAGTTACTCTTTCTATATTAATATCGGAATTTTTTAAACTAGATTCTCCTTTTTATGCAGCCATTGCCGCAGTTATTTCCATGCAAAATTCTGTTACAGGTTCCTATAGGGTTGGGAAAAACAGGATGCTAGGTACTGTAACCGGTGCACTTATTGGTCTCACCTTTTCTAGTATTTCACCAAACAACCCTTTTTTATGTGGACTAGGTATTGTAATTATAATTTATATATGTAATTTATTAAAATGGGATAAATCTATAAGTATTGCCTGTATAGTATTCATAGGTATAATGATAAATCTTACAAATAAAACTCCTTTGTATTATAGTATCCATAGAACTTTAGATACTTTTATAGGTATTATAGTAGCGGTACTTATAAATATGTTTATAAAACCCCCAGCCTATGAAAAACAAATAATAGTTGGGTGTAAAACTATAGTAAAACATTTTTCAAAAATACCCACAGAAAAAATCTATTTTCATCATAAAGTAGATATAAAAAAGCTTAAAAATCAAATAACTAATTTAGAGAATAATTTTAATGCTTATAAAAAGGAAATATTAAAGGCTAAAAATTTAAATGAAGATTATATAGATGTTTTAATAAAAATATTCAATCAAACCTATACTCATTTATCCTTTATTGATGCTATAAATAATAAATGTGAATTAAATAATAAAAATTACGAAAGATTTAAAAATTTATATCATTTACCAGAAGAACCTCATAAGTATGATGAAAATGATTTAAATGTGGTATATAACTATCATGTATCTAAAATAATATACAATTTGGAAAGCTTAAAGAAAGAATACAAAGAAAGTAAGTTAAAACTAAGTAAATAGGATATAGTTTTTATTCTATAAATAGCTAAAATAATGGAAAGCACTAAGTTTTATGAAAAAAATATAAGCTAACGCCGCTGATACCACGTCCTATGGTAAGCGGCTAAGGACACCTCTTGTCTCCTTTACGCTCATATTTTTTCCATAAAACAAGTGCTTTTCCCCATTATTTTGAATACTTATTTCCATAAAATCTATACCCTATTTGTCAAATATTTACTTTCTTTTATAATTTATTTTACTTAAAAGTGCTTATTTATTTTAATAGATTTTAAAGTTGTTATATTGAACTCTTTACTCTTTTATCTGTCTTTTCGCTCTGTACTTTGCACTCTATTATCTGTACTCTGCAGAAGTTGCCTCGCAACTTCTGCCTAGGTTTGGTCTAAACTTGTTAACACTTTATCATAAAGGTCCTTTACACAAATTCCATTTTGTAGGTTTTTGCAATTTGTACAACTTTTACTGTTTTCTGCACCTATTACAGATACAAAACCTGCATCTATACTATCATATCCATCACATACATTTGCTACATGCATCATTTGTAGTTCATTCATTTATATTTTCCTCCTATAATGTAGTTGTATTATTACATAAAAAATACTTTTATTTTCTAAGGAATATTAATGATTGAATCTTTAATATCTTATTCTTTTTATTTAAAATCCTATTATATATCTAATTTTTTATATGAGAATATCTAATAGGATTTTAATAATTTTATTTTCCCCTTTGTTTAAATTACTATACGCTTTAATAATTTTATTCCCTTAAAATTTCATTTATATATTCTTTAATAACTTATAATAAGAACTTCACCATCAAAAACATAAATGATTTAAACTCACTTTTTATATTAGCAAGAGATGTTCTTTTTTATATACTCATAACTAAAGCTATTTTGAACATATCTACATAGTAAGTGTTTTCCTTAATACAATAAAAAGAACAATACAATAAAAAGAACCATCATTTTTGACGCTCCTTTTTATATCACATTATTTTTCTTTTCTTGAAATCTTAATATAAGATTTATTTTGTTTTGTATAAAACTTGTTTTTTTTCATATTTTATTACCTTTTGACTTTTTATATTCTTCTCTAAAGATTTTATTATTTCTTTTGTATATAAATTATATCCTTTTTTATTTGGCAATATTCCATCTGTAGTTAATGTAATATAATTCTCATTAGAATTTTTAAAAGCCTTTCTCATATCTACTATATTTAAGTTGTAATGATTAGCTATTTTTATTATTGCCTCCGGATAGTTTTTATCTAACCTTATAGAACTTTGTACTATTAAATATAAATCACTTTTAGAGTTATTTTTTATTATTTCCTTTATTAACTCTTCGTATCTTGACGCTAATTTTTCTGTAGGTTCATATCCTATATTATATTCTCCTAAAGTTATAAATATTAAATCATAATTTTTAGTTTCTGCTTGTTTATAATTATCTAAAGCTTCATCTATTTTGCTTTTTTCTTTCCAAATAACTTTTGTATCTACTTTTATTTTATATGTGTCCTCTATATACTTTTTTATATTGTTATGCCATTTATCTTTTTCTTCTACAGAACTACTATTTGCCATATCATCACCAATACTTAGCATAGTTATTTCTTTTTTGTTATTTATCTTTTCATATAAATATAAATTTTCTGGTTCTTTATTATTTTTATTTATTTCTTTATCATCTTTTTTAGAAGATTGTTTATTTTTATTTATAATTTGTACAGATTTATTTACTTTTCTACTGGCATAGTTTTTCTTATCTCTCATGATTCCAACAAGTATTAAGGCTACAAATATTACTATTAAAAAAAATATGGCTATATTATACTTACTGTCTTTCATTATGTTAGCCTCCTAATAAATAGTATATTAAAATAAATTATATACTATTTCGTTTCTTTTTCTTATGTTTTTTTATAAATTCAAATATATAAATTAAAAATAGTCCTATAAATACACCTATAGAATCTATAAGTACATCTCTTACCTTTCCTTCTCTTCCTGGAATAAATAGTTGATGAAATTCATCAGTGCAAGAATATATAACAGTTATAATAGCTGCTTTCATTTGTGAATTTTTATAAAAAGTTTTTTTAAAAGCATAATATAAAAGCATAAACAATATAAAGTATTCTGTTATATGAGCTGCTTTTCTTATTAAAAAATTTAAAAAATTATAATCTATATATTTAAACAAAGTTACATTTCCTTTTCTTAGCACATCTGCTATAAAAAAATTATTTTTATTTGATGAGTCTGCCTGTTGATTTGAAAAAATAAAGATAACTACCATCCAAATAGAGGAGGGTATAAAATATACTAGTTTTTTAGATTTATTCATAATAAAATCTCCTATAAATTATTCAATAATTTACCATACCCATTAGAATAAATATTAGTATTTATGTTAACTCTAAATTCTTTATTGCAACTATCCTTAATATAAATCCTATCTTTGAGTATAATAAATTCTCTAATTATTTCTATATCTCTATAGGTTAAATATATTTTTATACTATGATTAGTATAGCTTAATATATGACATTTAGTTTCATTTTTCATAGAAAAAGAACTTATAAAAGTATTTTGTTCTTCTTCATTTACTATTGGTACATTATGTGCTTTAACACTTCTAAATTGATCTCTCCTTTTTGGCAATGGTGTGTACAGATAAGTACCTGGATCTATAAATAAATCTATCCCTCTTACATTTAATTCAAAAGAAAGTTTATCATTATGTGCATGACCTCCGTTACCATTCTGACCATTATGGCCTGCCATTATTGTTAAATGTATTTCTTTTGACTTAAAAATATATATTCCAAAGTCCGGATAATTTAATAATTTTACACACTCCATCTTTATATTACTGAAACCATATTCTCTAAAATTAATTTCTGTAATTTTAGTAATAGATAATTTTTTTTCTGTATTAAATTCTAATTTTATATTTTTATAAATTTTATCTCCCTTTGATTTACTTCCTTTTGATAAGCTTTCTATAAAAGATTTTTCTAAAGGATAGTCATTAGAAAATTTATTAAAATCCTTATAATCAAATAACCCATCTACTAAAGCAATATATGGTTTAGTATTTAATATATCCTCATCCCAATAAATGTCACTACTATTTGCTTTTTTAATATGCTTATTTAAATTATAATACTTCTTATATGCTTCTTTCCATGTAATAAACTCTCCTGTCGGCGAAAGTTTTATAAATCTACCACTATCATTATCTCCTATCTGTGGTATCCTACCATTAGATTTAATTAAATCTTTTACAAAACAAGCTGAACTAAACAATTTGTGCATATACCAATCAGGGAAAAATTTTTTATTTATAATATCATATTCCTGCTCTTCAACAACTTTTAACCTTTTAATTAATTTGCTATTATATTTATTTAGAGCTTCTTTTTTGTCAGTATATAATAAACCATAAATTAATGCTGTAGAATATATCATAAGCTCTCCACTTAATCTATGATAGCTAGTTGAAGCTTCAAAGTTGGTACCATCTTCATGAAACTGGTTTTTAACACACTCTATAATTTCTTGTATTGAAAAAACAAGCCATGCATCTACTTCTTCTGTTCTATTAAGATATGATGATACAAACAAAAGTCCTACTATATCTGAAAAATAATGATTGCCTATAATAGCATCTTTAGACCATTCTAGATTATTAATTATAAAATTACCATGTTCATATGCAGCATTGGACAATATATACTCAAAATTTTCATCTAGAATATTATTTTTATCTAACTGTTTCAAAATATCATAAGCTAATAATATATTAGAAATTCTTATAGCCACATCCATGGTACATGTCCAATTACACCCCATATTAAGAGGATTAGCCACTAAAAAATCTAATACTATATTCTTAAACTCTAACAATATATCCTCTTTATAATCTTCTAATATTATTGCTCCAATAGCTATTTGAGGCAAATGTTGCATTCTAGCCAATTCCCAAGGCACTTTTATATCTACACCTAGATGCTTTCCTATAGGTTGAGATTTATACCATTCCTTACAATTATACCTAAATCCACTTTTAAAATCTAGTTGCCAATCTATAGGTTTATATTTTTGTGAAATAAATCTTTTTATATATTTTGAGAATCCTATATAAGGTTCTGGAACTATATGTTTAACCCAATTATCTTCTTTATCAAAACTCTTAATCTTAAAACTAGGTGTATATAAAAATTCTTCTACACCTAGTGGGCTTGAGTTATAATTTACATTTACCCATCCACTTCCTAATAAGTCAAATTCATGTTTTAAATATTTATCTACTAAATATCTATACTCTACTGTACTTAATTTATCTACTTCATAATCATGTAGATTTATATATTTATAGCTTATTTTCAATTTTTTATTTATGTACCTACTATCATTATTAAGAGTTTTATGTCTTTCTTTTATGTTAATCATTTTGTTAAAGGCTTTTTTATTAACTTTTATTATTAATTTTTTTAAAGTTAGACCCTTGCACTTATTAATATAGTTCTTTATATTCATACAATCACCTATCTAAAGTAAATAATTATGTTCATAGATACAAACCCCTAGTGTTCAAAATTTATATATACTTATTATTTATTGCTTTATGAAATATTTTCTTACTTACTATACTTCCAACAAAAAATCCTAGAACCGTTCCATAGGCAGCTCCACTTGCTCCAAACTTTAATATAAGCACATAATTAAAAGCAATATTAAAACAAGCAGTAACTAAAGAAACATAAAAATTATATTTAACTTGACCTATCCCCAATAAAATTATACCTCTAGTTGCACTTATAGACCAAAAGAACAATCCAACTAGTAATATTCTAAAGTAACTTATTGAATTTACATATTTACTTCCAAAAATTATTGGTATAAAAACAGGAATTACGAAAAAACTAATAAAAATAATCGCAAACATTAAACTTATCATTTTTTTATAATATCCATTATAAATTTTAATCACTTTATTTTTAGATTTACAAATTCCGGAAACATATGGAACAATAATTTGATTAAAAGTTGTTGGAATTATCATTAACCCAGTAATTATTAGCTGTGCTGTTCCAAAAAAACCTATTGCAGAATTATCTTTTATTAAATAATTCATAAATAAAACATCTACAAAAGCTAATATTTGACCTATAGAATTTGTAGCAAATGCGTATTTACCAATATTATATATTTTTTTAATATATTTTTTAGTAATTGGAATCTTTAAAAATTCTTTTAACTCATCTTTGAATAAGAATAAGAAAATAATAAAACTTATAATTCCTGTTAGTACATACGCAAATATAAATCCACTTAAAGAAAATAAAATTGAAAATAAAATAATAAATAAAACAGATATAACTTTAGTAATAATTTGAACTCTGGACATATCTTTTATTTTCTTTTGTGACTGTAAATAAACTATCCCTATATCATTTAAAACATTAAACGGAATAATAATAGAATAATATCTTAATGCCACATTAATTATATTATCTGAAGAATAAATTTTCGTAAATGAACATATTATACAAATAGTTAAAACTATGATAGAAGTAATAAAATTAAATTTTATACCATTTATAAAAAGTTTCTTTTTTTGCTTATTATCTATATCCTCAGAACATAACTTTAATATTGCTGTATTTACCCCTAAACCTGCAATAATTGTAGCAATTCCAATGAATGACTGCATTACCTTTATTCTACCTATATCATCCACAGATAAAATTCTAGTTAAAAATATCTGAATACCAAAACCAACTATTTGTAATATTAGATTAGCTGAAAACAAATGAAAAAATCCTATTTTAGAAACCGTATTTAATGTACTCTTTATCTTATTCTTTATACTTAATTGCATTATGTGTTTCCTTTCAAATGGTAGATTAAATATTCAAATCTTTAATTTTTACTACAGGGCTTCCTGCATATACCCCACTTGTACAAATATCCTTATTAACTACACTTCCAGCTCCAATAACACAATTATCTGCAATTGAAACCCCTGGTAATATAGTCACATTTGAACCAATAAAAACATTGCTTCCAATTTTTATATCACCGCTTATAACCGTATGAATATCAAGACCAGTTTTTGTTTCTTTATAATAATTACTATAAGCGATTAAACAACACTGCGGTCCAATTGCTACATCGTTCCCAATAATAATATTTGAATTGTTACAATTAACATATCCTCCTGGAGCTATATGAGAATTATTACCAAAGCTTATTTTTCCGTTTTCATTCATTATAAAATTATTATAATATATGCTTACAAAATCCCCTAAATATAAACCTTTATAAAAAAACACTTTTACACTTTTATCTATGTAGGAATTTTTTCCAAAGGCACTGCACCTTATTTTATTTAAGTAATATCTAAATTTATTATCAATCTTACTTATTACTTTCATTTTTTCTCCTTCTTTATTACCATACTATATGATTTTAATAAGTCTAATAATAATTATCAATCTTTAAAAAATTAACTAAATTTGTTGCAGCATACTCAGCATTTTTATTTGATCCAAAATAGTAGCAAAACCAGTTACCAACTAGATAACCATTTTCATAAATAACATTACTTTTATATATCTTATCTTTAATGATAGGAATCCTTATTAATGATGGTCTACTATTTTTTTTAATATATATTTGTTTATCATATTCATTACTAAATTCATAATAATGTTTTAATCTTAGATTAATATTATCTTCTAATTTATTTAATTGTATATTAGCGATTTTAGCTAATACATTAGGATATTTTTTTATATAAATACTGTTATTTTCTAAGGTATGTGCTTGCGAATCATAAATTTTATTGTTATTTGCTTCAGAAGGATGTAATGAACTAACAAAATCATTTTTATGTTTTTTTAAAAATATTGGCAAAGTATATTTATTTTTAATCTTTTTTAAATATTGATAATAATAAGCTTTTAAAATATACTGTAAATCTTCATTAGAAGGATAACTTAATAAATCATAACTATCTTTAAACTCATATTGTTTATTATTAATTATTAACATTCCTCCAGTATATGTATTTATAGATTTTGAAGCTTGCATACTAAATATACAAAAGTCTTCCTCTCTTCCAATAGACTTATTATTATAAAAAGTTCCAAGTGACTGTGCAGCATCTGACATTGTTAATATATTCTTACTTTTACATATTTCTAATAATTGATCATAATCCCGTGAGGCAAGTCCAAATAAATGTTGAATTATTACTAATAATATATTTTCACTATCTTTATCTAAAATATTTTTTAAACTGTCAATACTAACCCCATATGTATCTAATTCTATATCTACAAAAATTGGTTTTAATCCAGCTGCTGTTATTGCATTAACTACTACAGAACATGTAAATGCTGGAACTATTACATACTTTTTATTAGGATGAATAATCTTTAATTGGCATAATAAAAAATATATTCCTGAATGTGCAGTATAAAACGTAAAAATTTTATTCATATCTGCTCCTATATACTTACTAATACCTCTTTTAAAAATATTAATATCATCTTCGGCATCCTTTAACATATACTTATTGTTGATATAATCATACGCAACTTGTGCTTCATTTTCTCCTATAAAAATGTTGTCATAACTATACTTCAATGTTTGTTGTACTTGTTCATCATTTTTGAAATAATATTTTATTATTTTTGAATTAAATATCTGCATGTTTCCTCCCCTCCTAATTTTTTATAATCTTTTTATATGCTGCTAATAGCTTTTCATCATTATGTTCTACCTTAATATATTTAGCTTTTTCCTCATATACTTCATAATTTTGTATCAGCTCCATAGTTTTTTTAATTAAATCATCCATATCTCTTGTTTTAAAAATAACTACACCTTCGGGTCTAGGACATGCATTACTAGTTATACATGGTATTTTCAAATCCATTGCTTCCATTACTGAAACAGAATTTCCATCTGTATTAGTAGGTCTTATAAACAATTGACTCTTTTGTAATATAGGATAAAATTCTTTATTTTTAGATTCAAATATAAATATATTATTTTCAATACCCAATTCTTTTATCTTGTTTTTTAATTTACAATAATATTTTTTTTCTTCTATACTTTGAATTTCTGCACCTAATAAAGCAAACATTAAACTAGCTTGTATATTTCTTTTACTTAGCTCATATACTAAGTCAATAAGCATGTCCACTCCATATAAATCTTCATCATTATAAAACCTAATCCATCCATTAGCAGCGATTAAAAAATTAGAATTATTAATAAAATTCCATACATTCTGAGGTATACTTTCAAAATCTTCTTTTGTCTCAAAAGGCTTTATATACTCAGGAATGACTTCTATCTTATTTTCATTTACACCAAAAAATACTAAATCTTCTTTAATTTTATTATTGGAACACGTTATATAATCTATCTTTTTTAAGCTATTATTTAATAATTTCTTTTCTAAATAATTAGATCCCTTAATTTGGTCATGCATACTTTCTCCATGTAATGATAAAATAATCTTTTTATTGAATATTTTATAAAAACCTAATAAAATTCTAATCCTTTTATCTATGGAATGAAAATGTAAAATATCTTCTTTTAAAAAAATCACCTTAAAAATAAACTTTTTATAAGAACCTATAGATATTACTTTTTGTGATATATTATTATATTCTTTAGCATCATTATAAACAGTAACATCTATATTTTTATTTTCTAGATATAATTTCATTCTTTTAATGTGAACGGATATACCACCATATGGTGGGGGGTATGGCCCTATAATCGCTATTTTCATTAAATCCCCTTCTTAATCTAATTTTTTAATTTATATTTTGTATTAAAAATCTATGCTTACCAGATTTAGTTTTCTCAATGTTATCTACATAATTAACTTTTAACTTTACATCATCACTAAGTTTCTTAGATAATTCCTTAACTATATTCTTCTCATCTTTATCAGAATAGTTATCTTTTTTCACAATATTTATTGTACAAATTCCAGGGGTGTCTTGATAAAATTGAAATTTAAATACATTATCAAAAATATCTGAATGCATATTTATAGCTGTTATAGATATCTTGTTACCCTTGGATGTAACTATCATCTCTTGAAGCCATCGACCTTGCACTGAATCTAAAAGTTTATAATTTCTCCTACAATTACACTGCTGTTCCTTTGAGTACATTCCATAATCAGCTGTCCTGTATCTTATAAATGGCATAACAAAATTATTGAAACCAGTTCCTACCAATTCACCTATCTTTTGACTTTCTGAAATTATATTATTATTTTCATCTATTAATTCTGTATATCCATACTCTGTAAATATATGATATTTATTAGATTTTTTACATTCACCAGCCAATATACACATTTCACTATGTCCATACCAGCTATACATTCTAGTTTTTAATGTATCTTCTATCAATTCCCTCTGTCCGCTGTATATATTTTCTGAACTTGCTAATACTCCTTTTAAATTATAATTAATTCCGTATCCTGTTCTTTTAATAAACTCACATATTATTGTTATAGCTGAAGGATAAGTATGAATATAAGGTATTCTTACTTCATTTATCTTATCTATTATTTTTTTAATATTTTCATCTGTTAAATGGTAGGTATCTAATATTAATGCATTTTGTAATTTATCCCAAATCCAAAGTTTATCCTTAGGTAAAACTTGATTTCTTAATATAATTCTTTTAGATTTTCCATATTCAAAGTCAATTCTTTCCCATTGTTTCATCATAAATGCCCATTCTATACCTGACGAAAAATGTTTTTGCATATAAAATTTCATTTGTTTACCTGTGGTTCCACCTGTAGATGCATATATAAAATCTTTATTTTTAAAATTTTGTGCTTTTAAACTCTCTATATTTTCCATTACCAAATCCTTTGTAAGAAAAGGAATCTTTTGCATATCATCTAAATATTTAAATTTATCAACATCAAATCCACATTGATTAAACAAATTCTTATAATAAGGTACATTATTATAAGAGTGTTTTAACAGCTTTTTCAATTTACATACTTGATATTGTTCATGCTGCTCTTTAGTCCAATATTCTGATTTTCCCAAAAAGTTATACGTGTCATTAAATGCTCTACCTAGTCTTTTTTCATATGGAATTATTCCATATAAGTTTCTTAAATGTTTCTGAATAAAGTATGGTGATTTTTTAAGTAAATCCTTCATAATTATTTATTCAACTCCATTTCAACCAGATAGCTAACTTTACTAGCTTGTTCTAATTGCCAAACAGGTATACTATAGTTTTCTCCACTTTTAATTGCTTTAGAAAACTCCAAAATTTCTTCATATTGTCCCTTATCAGAACTACTGCTTTGTATGTTATCTACCTTTACCCCATATCCATTAATTTTCTTATAATCATCTATTATAATTATTTTCCCATCACAATAAACTTCGCAAAACTCTTTAGAATAACTATTATTTCCTAATGAAGTGTAAGTTAAAGTACATATTGAACCATCTTTATATTTTAGAGTTACAACTACATTATCTCTATGCGATATATTATCTGTTTTTGCTGATATAGAATCTACTGATACAGTTGCCACTTCTGAATCCGTAAAATAGTTAAACAAATCAAATATATGACATCCTTCTCCTATTATTCTTCCTCCACCTTCTTTTGTATGAACCCAAAAATCTAGCGGAATATATCCAGCATTCATTTGGTAATTTACAATTATCGGGTTTAGTCTATCTTTAATATGTTTCTTAACTTCTACTGCATATTTTGAAAATCTTCTATTAAATCCAACCGTATAAGGGACCTTTGTTTCCTCTATTGTTTTTAAAACTTTTTCTAATTCATACTCATTTAATGCCATAGGTTTTTCAACAAATACTGCTTTACCTTTTTTCATAGCTTCTATAGCCATTTCAGCATGTAAATTATGTCTTGTACATATCATTATCATATCTACATTTGGATCATTTATTATATCATTGTAATCTGTTGTAGCATATGATGACTCATACTGAGCTGCTATAGCTTTTGCATTGGTTCCAGTTCTACTCATTACAGAATATATATTATAAGTATCTTTTAATTTTTGTAAATTAGGAAGGTGCATTCCTTTTGCAAAGCCACCTGCTCCAATTATAGCAACATTTATTTTACCATCTTTTTTCTCTATTTCTTTATTTACATGCACAGTTCTTTCAATTTTATCTGGCATTTCTTCGCTGTATTTTAATAGAATCATCAATGGTTTATTTTCACCACTTTTCAGCTCTTCATATGCCTTATCAGCCTTATCTATTTCATAAACTTTTTCTATCAAAGTGTCTAAATTAATTTTATTATTACTTACTAGTCTTAAATATTCTTCCATATTCCTATTTTCGGTCCATCTAACATAAGCATATGGATAATCAATGCTTTCTTCTTCATACATAGGATCATATCTTCCTGGACCATACGATGTGGATATTATGAAATCTAATTCTTTTTTATACATATCTTCTCTATTGTACTCATTTCCCACAACTCCTACTAGAACGACTTTTCCCTTTCTTCTACACATACCAAAAGCTTGAGATAAAATTTCATTTGAGTTAGTTGCAGCTGTTATTAATACTACATCTACTCCATATCCTTCAGTTATTTTTTCTATTTGTTTTACAACATCTGTATTCTTAGAATTTAATATGTAGTCACATCCATTTTCTTTGGCAATATTAAGTCTTCTATCATCTATGTCTACACCTATTACTCTACACCCAGAGGCTTTTAGCATTTGAATTTGTAACTGTCCTAGTATTCCCATACCTACTACAGCGACTATTTCACCAAGTCTAACATCTGCTCTCCTAACGCCTTGGAGCGCTATACCTCCTAATGTAACAGTACAAGCAAAATCAAAACTTACCCCTTCTGGTATTCTCATAACTAAATTTCTAGGTACATCTATATATTCTGCATGATTAGCGATACCTGCTCCTGCACAGGCAACTCTATCACCTATTTTTAAGTCCTTAATATTTTTTCCAATACCTATAATTACTCCTGCTGCACTGTATCCTGTAGGCTTTCCACTTCCCATATCTTTTACTTTTCCTAATACAGCATTTAAACCTCCGCTTTTAAACATATTAAATGCCTTTTTTACTTTTTCTGGTTGTTCCATAGCTTTCTTTACAAGAGATTTTCCTGATTCATTTATTCCCATCATTTCTGTTCCTGCACTTATGCAAGAATACATAACCTTAACTAAAACACCATTATCTGAAACTACAGGTGCTGGAATATTATCTGTAATTGCTTGTCCTTGTTTTACTAAGACCTGTTTCATAATATCATACTCCCTTATTTATTATGTTATTTTCACATCATAATATGGTGTAACCCTAAAAGTTATACACTATTAATCACTAATCCATTTTATAAATTGACTAATAAATTTTATCCAATGCAAATAAATATGTAGTAAAATATTCATATTAGACTTTATTAACTTTTAATAATCTCTAAAAAATATATTCTAATTAATTAACTATATATAATAATATAATTACTACATAAAATATATATTGAACTAGTAATAAACTTCYCACTCTAGAACTCATTTCCATAATATTTTTTAATAAACAGCAAAATATTATTATATTTGCCCAAATCCAACATATATATAGTCTTGGTACAATACCTGTAAAAATAAAAAAAACTATTCCCCCACTCAATATAGAAAAAATAAAACTAAATAATATAAAGTGATTTGTTTTCTTGTCATTTTTCTTTGTAAATATAACAAGAAATGTAGGTAGTATAAATATAGAAATAAATATAGGTGTCATTAAATTCAAAACATTACCTATGTATGTATGAAAACTACCAATAAGTTTTCCACCAAAAAATATATAATAAATACTCCAAAATATGAACTTAATAGGAGATGATATTTTTTCTGGATTCCATCTTTCTAAACTATCAGCATTTAAAATTAAGTCTTTCCCCAAAAAACCATATCCTAATTTATATGTAACTCCCCCAACAACCAATATAGATAATATAAGTATAAAACTTACTGCAATCAATCTTTTTAAGTTTAATTTTCCCATAATATAATAAATTAACAAAGAAATAGCTAACATTATCCCTATATATACTCTCATATAAGTTATTATTGCTATACTAATTAAAATTTTAAACCAAATTAGCCAATTCTTTTTATCTGTATTTTTATTAATAATAACCAAGTATGAAACATATACTATAAATAGATATACTAAGTTATCTCTCATCAAACTGATATTTACCAATAAAAATCCTGGAAAAAAGTTCATTAGGATTACCGCTAGTCTACTATATTTGCTTGTTAAAAATTCATTTGATATTTTATACAAAAGATATATAGCTACTATAGAAAATTGATATTTTATTACTATTAATAGAATTAAGTTATCTCCAAATAAAATTCTTAAAGCTGCATTCCATATAACAAAAAAGTTGTAATATCCATAAAAAGCTTCGCCTTTTAATACATTACCTTTTATCCAATCCACAAATTGCCCATTCATCCATAAATCAGCTAAATGCTTCGATTCATAATAATAATTCCAAGTATCAAGATATTTAGAATCACCTACAACTCCATAAACTAATCCGTCTGAAAACCCTAACCTTATAGATGTGTAATAATTAAAATATATCAGTGCTATATTAATTATTACAATAACACTACTTACTAACTTAAATTTCGAATCTTTTATTTTAAATTTTATATTTAGAATAATTAGTAATATAAAACTAGATAAAATGATTAAAATATTTTGGATCAGATTGATTCTAACTAAACTACATAATATTAAAATAAATATATATAGCATATATATTACTTTGTTCATTATTAAACTCCTCAATAATTATATAAGTTCCTTTATTTTTTCGAATCTTTTATTCCAAGTATTTTCCCTTGAAAATCTAATATTTCTTTGTCTATCCTTATCTTTGTTTTTGATAGCTTGTTTGATATAATTAACAAACTTTTCATAGCTATCAGCAATATATGCAGGGCTATTTATATACTTAACTTCTTTTAAATTAGTTGATACTACATTAAGTCCTAAACTCATATATTCATATAGTTTTATTGGTGAAACAGAATTAGTTAATTCATTTACCTCAAAAGGTATCAACGCTACGTCACTATAATATATATAGTTAGGTATTTCCTTGTAATTTTTTTTACCAAGTATATGTACATTTTTACTATCATTTAGTATACTTAAGTCTTTATTTATCGGTCCTATTAAATAAAAATCTATCTCTTTTAATTTATCAGAACAGTATTTTATTAACTCTACATCAAACCAATGCCCTATGGCTCCAACATATATACATCTAAAGTTATCCTTATTAAATAATTTAGGTTTATTGTATGTACTTCTTATAAAATTATCTAGTTCTACACCATTAGGTAAATATTTAATATTGGATCTAACATTATTTTTTTTATCTATTAAATTTTTAGATATTGCAAATACTTCATCTGACTTATTCAACAATTCTTTTTCAATAATATTTATAGATTCAGGAAATCCCCCTATTTTGCAATAGTCATCTGGTAACCTAGTAATCATTTTTTTGTATTCTACTACGTTCGATAACCAATATTGTTTAGGATTTGATACCCACAAAATATCCACTTTATCAAATCCTATTTTTAATAAAGATTTTTTTATATTTGGAGTAATATATTTTTCAAAATTTAAGACTGTATTAGCATTTTTACAAAACAAATGATTCCCATATAATTTCCAAGCATGTGGTGCAAATCCATATATATTTTTATCTAATTTATGTATAATTGGCTTTGATAAAGCTTTTCTTTTTAAATAAACTTCTTTATTTTTTATATACATAAGAATATTCCATGGACAAGATATCCATAACACTTCATATCCATTTTGTGAAAATAATTTAGCATAATGATAATTACCTAATTTATTACTTTGATCATCATACTCCATGAAATCCGCAAATATTATTTTCTTCATATAAAATCACCTTTGTTTTCTTAGTTTTATAATTAGTATTCTTCTTAAATATTTTATCAATGAAAAAGTTACTATAACAAAATATAATATAATATTAATTTTTTTATTATATTTATAATTTTCTCTTCGTAATTCTTTAAAGTTTTTCAGTTCGCACTTTTCTGTTTCTATTAAATTTCTAGATAAACCACCTTGTCCAAATTCATTCTTATATAGGTTAACTAAGGGCAATTGAATTTTACCACCTTTATACTTTCTAATAATTTTCAAATATAATAATGTGTCTTCTGCATATTTTTGATCTTCATTAAATCCACCAAATTCTAATAGTGCACTTTTTTTTACAATCACACTAGGTGTAGAAAAATAGTTCTTAAATAACCTAGAATAAAAATTAACCTCCTTAAATTTGCATAAATTTTTACTCTTTATTATATTCCCACTATCTTCAACTATTTTATGATCACAACCTAATATAAATATATCTTGTCTGATTTCTATAAAATCCATTTGTATTTTTAGCTTATTTTTATCCCATGAATCATCAGAATCTAAAAAGGCTATATATTTCCCTATTGATTGTTTAATTCCTAGATTTCTTGCTTTACTAGGTCCAGAGTTTTTTTGATGTAAATTTTTTATTTGATATTGGGAATTATTTTTTATAAAGCTACCTACAACCTTATAAGAATTATCAGTTGAACCATCATCTATTAATATTATTTCAAAATTCTTATATACTTGATTTATAACTGAATTTAATGCTCTTATAATAGTTCTTTCACTATTATAATAAGGAATAATAACGCTAACGCTTGCTTTATTCATATAAAATTAACTCCTAATAAATATTCATATCTTAGTTCCAAAATTTATCGTATATATTTATAGTATTGCTACATATAAAACTCCAACTATATTTAACTTCTACAAATTCTCTTGCTTTTTCACATATTTTTATATTGTTATATACCCCGCTAGAAACATCTTTAATAATCTGGGCTAATTTTTCTTCATCTTCTGGTTCAACCAAAAATCCAGTTTCAGTATTTTGTATTATTTGTGGGAAACCGCCCACATTAGTTCCTATTATTATTTTTCCACATGCCATACCTTCTAATGCAGATAAACTTATAGCTTCCATTAAAGAAGGAATAGCTACTATATCAGACATTTTTATTAGCTCATTCATTATTTTATAATCTATATTTCCTTGTAAATAAACATATTCTCTTAAAGATTTATTTTTAATTATATTTAAAATTTCATCTCTATATTCGGGATAATCCAAATAGTCATTTCCAGCAAATACAAATGAAATATTATGAATATTATATTTGTTAATTAAAATATCTATAGCTTTAACTAAGTAAATAACTCCTTTAGTAGGAGCCCATCTTCTAGGACATATTACTACTACTTTATTTTTAGGAATATTATATTTATCCCTTAAGTTATTTTTTTCTATTTCTGTAACAGGTGAAAATTTTTCAACATCAACACCATTACTTAAAAAAGAATACGTGTTTTCCTTCCTAATCCCTTTAAAATCAGCTAGCTCATTACTTGGTGCAATTATAAATTTAAAATGATTTGTTAACTTCTTTATAATTAAATTAGAAAAAGGTAACTTTTTTAAAAATAAAAATTCTCCTGTATGATTAGTAAATATAATATTATATTTTTTTGATAATTTCTTTGATAATTTGATACTGGATATAAAGTCGTGCTGATGCAATATAAACTTATCAGGCCTCTCTAATTCAATATCTTTTAAAATATATTCATATACATCATTAGAAAATTTATTATAATAACACTTCCTCTTATATCCATTAAAAAATCCAAATAAATTTTGTTTTGATTTACTTTTATATTTTAAATATTTTTGTTCATCCTCATTATTACCAACGGTTATCTTATGGACTTCTATCCCCTCTAAATCATAAATATCATTCTTTCCTAAGTTAATTACTGGATTTATAATTTTAACTATTATATCCTTTTTAACTAACTCCTTTGAAAGATTATATACATGGTTTTCAACTCCACCAATTGACGGATAAAATAAAGTAGTTATCATATATACTATTTTTTTCAATTTATTTCACCACTATTCTATAAACTATATTTTCCATAGTTCAATACCATACTTTTTAGCCTGAATCTCATGTATAACATTTTTCGTATCAATACATATAGGCCTTTCCTTCATTATTTTTGCTATATGCTCACAATCAGTAAAATCAATCTCATGTTGCTTTGTAAGTACTATTACCGCATCTGCATCCTTCAAGGATTCATCCTGGGTCTCAACTTTAAAATCATAATATGTTGGCACTACTGGATCAAAAGCTGCAACATCCGCTCCCTTATTTACTAATATTCTACATATATCTATCGGTGGGCTTATTCTATCATCGTTAGAGTAATCCTTCATAGCTAGTCCTAAAACTGATATCTTACATCTTCTTATATTTTTACCTTGTTTAGATAATAATTCTTCAACTTTATTTGCTATAAATTCAGGTAATACAGCATTTTTTTCTCTAGCAAGTTTTAAAATAGGCATATCTACACACATCTTTTTTGCTTTAGGTGTTATGTAATGGTATGCATTAGGTATGCAATATCCTCCCACCCCTGGTCCTGGAGTTAAAAGATTAACTCTTTTATGAGTATTAGCTAAATTTATAACTTCAAATATATCTATCCCAAATGTTTCTGTAAACCTTGCAAATTCTTGAGACATAGCTATATTTACATCCCTCTGAACATTTTCAAATACCTTTGAAGTTTCTACTACTTTTATACAGCTTGCTGGTATTACATCAGCTTTACATACTATACTCAATACATCAATAGCTCTTTTTAAACTTTTCTTATTTACAGCTCCAACTAAGGTAGGCATATTTGCAAATTCATCAAAAGCTTTTCCTTCTGCTATTCTTTCTGAAGCATAAGCTAAATAAAAATCTTCCCCTGCTTTCATTCCTGATTCTTTTTCTAATATTGGCATACAAAATTCTTCTGTAGTTCCTGGAATAACAGTACTTCTTATAATAATTAAATCATCTTTTTTTAAATTTTTTCCTATAGTTTTGCAAACACTTTCTAAATGATCCATTATATAATCTCCATTTTTTATGGGAATTCCTACTGTTACTATTATATTATTACACTGTCTAACAGCCATATCTGCATCTATAGTGATTTTATATCTTTTATCTTCAAGCTGCATTTGTAGAACTTCTTCTATAGTAACTTCATAAAATTTTTCTGTATGATACGTTTTGCCACAATTAATTTCATGAACTAGACTTTCTTCTACATCTACTCCTATGGTATTACATCCTCTAAATGCAAAACTTAATGCTAGTGGTAATCCTACAAAGCCTTGACCAAATACACATATATTTTTATTCATAGAATATTCCGGTATATTTTCATTAAATCGTTCCATAAATTCCTCTTTACTTTCTATCTCCTTTGGCTTTATTAATAATTCCATACCTTTACTTGTCCTCCTTTGTACCTTGAATTCCTGTAGCATATCTTTTTTAAATTCTAACTAGCATTATCATCACCGAATAATACTCCAACTGTTTTAAAAATAAGTTTTATATCTTCCCAGGTATTTCTCTTTCTTATGTACTTAATATCTAGTTCTATCCAATCTTCAAAATCTATATTGTTCCGCCCCATAACTTGCCAATAACAGGTAAGACCAGGCTTTGCCAAAAATTTATTTTTTTGATAATCTGTAAATTTTATAACCTCTCTTGGAAGATTAGGCCTTGGTCCTACTAATGACATTTCTCCCTTTAATACATTAAATAATTGTGGTAATTCATCTATGCTTGTCTTCCTTATAAATCTACCTATTTTAGTAATTCTAGGATCATCCTTCATTTTAAACATAGGACCTGACATTTCATTTTTATCCTTTAACTTATATAACTTTTCTTCTGCATCTATCACCATAGATCTAAACTTATACATGTTAAAGACTTGTTCATTTTTCCCTACTCTTTCTTGAATAAAAAATACAGGCCCCTTAGAATCTAACTTTATTGCTATAGCAGTTATTATTAATATAGGACTTAACAGTATTAATCCAATTATAGAACCTAATAAATCTATAATCTTTTTTATAACAAAATACATTATAGTTTTAGAATATTCATTTTTATATTCTGTTTGGACTTCTTCTAAATTTTTGTGTATTTCACCCATTTCTTCACCGCCTATTTAAAATTTATCCAAAATTATTTAAAATAAAGCAGTAATACATTCATAATTACTACAAAGTGCTATTGAGCATATATCTAAGCTCATACAAATATCTCTTTACTACTATTGTTATTTTTTATTTCTTTTCTTCTTCTCTCCATCTTCTTCATAATAATAATTATAATACCTATATCCATTCCCAAATTCTGTGTCCACTTTATTTAATACTACCCCTATTATTTTTGCATTAACTTTTTCTAAAAGTTGCTTTGCTCTTATGGCTAATTCTCTTTCAACCTGCCCAGATGCTGTAACTAATATCCCTCCGTCAGAATATTGTGATACTAATTGAGCATCTGTTACTACTCCTACCGGCGGAGTATCTAATATTATATAATCATAGTGTTTTTTACTGGTTTCTATGAAATTATTCATTTTTCTAGAAGATAATAGTTCTGAGGGATTAGGTGGTTTCACCCCCGAAGTCAAAATATGTAAATTTTCTACACTACTTTGTTGTATAACCCCATCTATTGAATTGTCTTCTATTAGTAAATTAGATAGTCCCCTTATATTAGATAGCTTAAATAATTTATGTACATTAGGTTTTCTAAGGTCACAATCTACCAAAATAGTTTTAGCTCCATTTTGTGCCATGGTTATAGCTAAGTTTGCTGATGTTGTAGATTTTCCCTCTCCAGGAGTAGAACTAGTTACAAAAATTACACTTATTTTTTCATCAAAGGATGAAAATTGTATATTAGTCCTTAAAATTCTATAGGATTCTGATATTGGTGACTTTGGATCTTTTATAGTTATCAACTCTAATTTTTTATTCAACTTGTAATCACTCCAATGTTAAATTATATTTTTAAGAAAACTAAAAATATTTTTTTTCTTCTGTATTTTTCTACAATCTGTAACTACATATTTATTTTCAAGAAGATTATTTGAATTTATAATTATTTCATTATATAAGGACTTATCCATAGTTTCTATAATTTTAACTCCCTTATTAATATTTGGATTTCTCACATTTAAGCTATGAGCATCTGAACCTATAAAATTACATATTCTATTTTTTATAAGTTCCTTTGATATTTTTTCAGATTCTTTTCCAAATACACCCAATAAACTCCCTGCATTTATTTGAAATAGATAACCTTCTTCTATAAGTTTATTTATATTAGAAATATCTTCATGAATAAATTTATATCTTTCTGGATGAGCTATTATAGGATTTATGCCTCTTATTTTTAATTCATAAAGTACATCCATATAATAATCTTCCCAAGTAGTCATAGGAAATTCCACTAGCATATAAGATGTATTATTTATAGTGCCTATATATCCTTTTTCATAAAGCTCTACAGTTTTTCTGTGTATAAGAACCTCTTGCCCTGAAAATATTTCTATATTTATAGTGTTTTCTTTAGCTATTTTATTTAAATAATCCACCTTTTTCTTTACGCTAGAATATTTTTCCTCATATTTTCCCACATAATAATGAGGCGTAGCTATTATTCTTTTTGTTCCACTTTCTTCTGCGACTTTAAGCATCTTTAAAGAATAATCTAAATCTTTCGCACCATCGTCTATGGATGCTATTATATGACTATGAATATCTATCATATAACCTCTCCTTATTTCATTTTAGGTATTACAGCTATTACTGGAAGCCCCAGATATTTATCTATATCATTTTCTGTTTTTATAGTTTTATCCATATATTCCTGTATAAAAGCCATTCCTGAAGATATTAAGAACCCCATAAATAAAGCTATAGCTATATTAAATATTTTTTTTGGTTTTATAGGCTTTTCTGGTATTACTGGCTTGTCTAATAATTCTATAGTGTTGCTAGGATATATTTTTTTACTTTGAGCTATAAACTCATCACAAACTATAGTAAGCGCTTTATATGCAAATTCTGCATCTTTATCTTGTATTTTCAAGTCTAGAATTTGGGTATCCTGTTGAGGCATTACATTTAGTTTGCTTTGCAATCCCTCTGGTTCTAATCTGCCTGTTTTAGCTACTACATTTTCTGCTAAAGTTCTTGAATTGGCTATTTGAGCATAGGTTTTAACTAATTTTTGATACATCATAACATCATTATAATTATTTTTATTTTCAGCTTTTTCTTCTGCAGCTTTCCCTATAACTACACTGGCCCTTACCTCATAAGTAGGTGAAATAATAAAAAAATTTAAAATAGCGACCACTATTCCGCATAATAGTGTTATTATTACAATTAATTTTCTTTTCCTTTTTAATACATTAAAAATCTCCTGTATATCTAAGGTTACTTCTTCATTCATTTTAATGCTTTCCTCCATATCTAAATATAATAATTAGTTAGGTTTTATATCTTCAAATATATATTTATGTATTTGATTTATAGTTTTTTCTTCATTAAATAATAAATAGTAAACACCATCTATAAGCTTCCCTTGGCAATAATCATCTAATGGAAATCTTTGTTGTTCTATGTTATCTATACCTAAAGCAAAAGCTGAGGTTCCCATTTTCATTATTTCTGTAGAAGAAAAACTGCTTTCTACATTTGGAAGTAGGGCACTTACTACTTTAGGAAACTCTGTAGGTCCTAATTTTTTCACCTTATTCATAATAGCTGTTAGAACTATTCTTTGTCTTTCTGTTCTTTCATAATCTCCACCACTAGTGTACCTTATTCTTGCATAAGCCACTGCTTGCATACCATTTAAATTTTGAAGCCCTGGCTTTTGCACTTCTTGTACACTCTTACCTTGAATTTTTGCAGTTTCTTGCATATAAATATTTATATATTTTATTTCATCAGATCTTACAGGTATTTCTACCCCACCAACAGTATCTATTATTTTTTCTAATTCATAAAAATCCACTGCTACAAAATTTCTAATATTTAGTTTAAAGGTAGAATTTATAGTCTTTATAGCTAGCTCTGGGCCCCCATAAGCATAAGCATGATTTAATTTTGTTTTCCCATGACCATCTATATCCACATATGAATCTCTCATTATAGATGATACCTTAACTTTTTTATGCTTCTTATCTAAAGAAATTATCATTATAGCATCAGATCTTGAAGGCTCATCTTTTTTTCTTCTATCTAAGCCGAAAAATGCTATATTTATTACATCATCCCCATATTGATCTGCTTTTTTATCTATCTTTAACTGTTGGTCATTTTTCGATATAGATACTTTTTTAACTGCTGCTAACTGACTATAAACATATAATGTTCCTATTACTGTTGTAAGTACAATTACTGTTACTATAGACAATATCCATTTCTTTTTTTTATTTTCCATACAATATCTCCCTTCAAAATATGGTTATACAAAATAATAATATTTGTATAAAAATTAATTTTTAGAAAATAGTAAAATGCTATAGATCCTTTTATAGAAATTTCAACAGATTAAATTAAGTTTAATACAATCCATTTATCGACAAAATTATCATAATCATTACAATTTACCGACAAATATTTTATTTATATTTTATTTATCGACAAAATATTCTTGTATTTTATATAATAATTAATATTACATTAAAATACCTGGTTTTGCAATTATTTTATTTTTTGGTACTTCACATGTTTTCCAATGCAATTTATGCTTTTTTTCATATTTTTAAAGTATTTTGGAAATAATTTAATATATATACCATAAAATTTTTTCTTCATTCAGTAATAAATTTAATATTAAATAAAAAAAATCTAAGCTTTATTTGAAGTAAATAACTCCTAAAAAGCTTAGAATTTTTTATCTTACCTTTGTATAGTTAATATATATACTTATTTTTAACAAAAGACGTTAAAATTGTTAACTGATAGATTAATATTAAAAATAAATAATCCTTAATATTAATACTCAAGTTAATATTAAGGACCATTTTAAATATATGTTAAATTAACACTCTTTATCCTCTCAAATCTACATTTTGCCCTATATTGGGATTCACTGATTCTTTTATCATTTCTGTCATTTGAACAGCATTTTCTTTTGCTGTATTCATAGTAATTTTCATTAAAGATAATGAAACCGCCTGTGCAAGTTTACCTTGATTTAATGACATGGATAATCCTCCTATATCCATACTATCACCCCTTTAATTATATTTTATATATAAATCTTTTAAATTCATATATAATGGCAATTATATCATATTTTATACTGTTATACTTTATAATATCGTGGATCTTCATTGAAAATATAGTATTAAATTTAATCTTCTTTTCCAAATTTCATATATTCTAAAATAAGCTCATCCATTTCTCTACTAACATTAAGTATCTTTTCTTTATCTCTTTCTTCATCCTCTAAAGTTATGCTAACTTCATATAGAGCTTGTCTTACCATATCCATTTGTTCACATAAAGATTCTTTACTATATTTCAAAATCATCTCCCCATTCTTTTTAATATATTATAAAAAACAATCTATTTACTGTATTCTTATTATATCTATTTTTTCAATATAGTATTTTAAATTTTTATTAAAACAATGAATCTAATATTTATTTATACTCACATTTCATATATTGTACTATTAATTCATCCATCTCCCTACTTAAATTTAATATTTTTTCCTCATCCCTATCCTTTTCTTCTAATGTAACACTTATTTTATATAAGTCCTGTCTTAATTGACTCATTTGTTTAAACAAATGTTCTTTAGTTTTCAATTGTCCCCCACTCTCCCATATATTGAAAATAAAATAAAAATTAACTAATATTATAAATATCGTTAGTGTAACAAAAACTTTTATATATAAATTATAAATTTTTGTTAAATTATAAATAAAAATGTAAATATTATATATAATTACTTTGTTTTGTATAGTTTCATAAATTTTAATTTTAAATTTACTTTATTTTCCATTAGAGTAGTTGATATTATTTTTTAGGGAACTACAACAAATATTTTTTAAAATTCACATTTTATATTAATAAATTTTATATTTTATTTCAAATAAAAAAGCAATGAAATATAAGATTAAAATAGTCCCCAACTTTTATTACGTGGGGACTTTGTTATAATCTTTTATTTATATTTTTCTACAAATTCTTGTAAGTTTTTAATCGTTTCATTAAGGGTTTCTATTCTTGATAATATCTCCTCTGTGGAAGCTGCTTGTTCTTCACTAATAGCTCCTACACTTCCTATGGTATTATTAATTTCATTTACGCTATTATTCATTTCATCTAATATTTTTTCGATGTTTTTAACGGCTTCTTGGGACTGATCTGATAATTTTCTAACTTGTCCTGCAACTACTGCAAATCCACGACCAGATTCCCCTGCTCTTGCAGCCTCTATGGCCGCATTAAGCCCTAATAAATTAGTTTGAGTGGCAATACCTTTTATAAACTCTAGAATTTCAGAAGTATCATTTTTCTTATTATTTAATTCTTCCACCATAGAAATAGCATTTTGACCTGATTTTGCTAAACTTTCTGCTGCCTCTGATACTTGAGCCGTATTTTCAGTTACCTGTTTAACATTCTCTACTAATTTTTGAACATTTTCTACTAATTGATTATTATTATCAAAATCTATTCCTGAACTAAGGGTACCTATAACTTCATTGTTTACGCCATAAATAGGAGTAAATATTGTTTTTATAGCTCTGCCATACACTTCCTTTGGAATATTATCATAGGTTTCCCTTTTATACTTAATGCATTCCTCTAATGTTTTTATACCCTTTATAGGTTTTCCCTCTGATAAATCTAATTCAAATTCATTAGCTCTATGATAGCCAATATATTTTTCTAAATCTGTAAGACCTACCACCATATCCTCATGAATAATTTTATTTATGTAAGGTAGTACTAATTTAAAAGCTGCTAATATTTCTTCATTACTTTGAAATCTCCTATTCTCACCCATTTCTATTCTCCCCTTTTTTAATTTCCTTTATTTTTTATGGCTTATAAAAGCCATTTATTTATTACAGTATTTACCCCTTCGTTACTCTGTCTTGCTGATACTAACATGGATTTATTATAATCTATAAGCACATCATCTCTAACAGATTTCATAAGGGCTGTTGCCATATCTATATCTTCAATTTGAGATAAAGAAGAAGTTAAATTGGTACCAGAATTGCTTACATTGTTAAAGGCATGTTGAAGATTATTTAAATGATTACTCATTTCCACTCTATTTTTTATAACTGTATTTAATACATCTTTAATTTTTCCAATAGATTCTTTAGAATTAGATGCAGTATTTATATTTATACTATCTATGCCTAAAGCTTGTAAAGAATTATTAGTTAGAGTTAAATCATAAGTAAGGTAAGGATTTTCTCTTGTTTGAATAACTAGCGTTTTGTCTTCATTTAAAAGTTTTATTCCATTAAATTCTGTACCCTTTGCTATGCTATCTATATTTTCCTTTAGCTGCTGGAATTCTTCTCCTACAGCTTGTCTGTCATCATCCGTTAAAGTGCCATTAGAAGCTTGTACTGATAATTCCTTCATTCTATGAAGAGTTTTAGTTATTTCATCCATAGCACCATCTGCTACTTGAACCATAGAAATTCCATCCTGTATATTTTTTTCGGCTCTATTTAATCCTCTTACTTGAGCCTTTAAACTTTCACTTATAGATAAACCACCTGCATCATCCGCCGCTTTATTTATTCTTTTCCCCGAGGATAGTTTTTCTGTTAACTGGTTTTTAGATGTTTTATTCTTTGTTAATTTTGCAAAGGAATTCAAAAGAGATCCATTACTACTAACAAACATCTCTCCACCTCCCTGTTATTTTTTCTAGGCTTCCCTGCCTTTTATATATCATTCCTATTATCGTATAAAATTTATTAAAACTTAATCCAAATTTAAAAAGGATTTTTGTAAAATCAAAAATCCTTTTCTTTTTTAGCTTTTATATAATTTTGTTCTATGTTTTTTAAATTCTCGCTTTAGACTGGTTATATTCTTACAATACTTCTTTTGAGTTAATAAACTCAGTTCCCATATGTCTATAGTACGATATCAAGCTACTAAAAAATCCATCATTATAATTTTTTTACTCTATTAGTAGCTGGTATATACTTTCCACACAAATTGTAATAATTTAAAGCTTCCTCTTTAAATCCTAGGCATTCAAAAATAACACCAATATTATATAGTGGTAAATATGAAGTAATCCCTTCTATTTTACCTTCTTTAAATTCAGTACATCTCAAAAATGTTTCTGCAGATTTTTGAAAACAATTATTGTTCATATAAATAAGCCCTATAATAAATAAGAAATCTGGAGAATTACTATAATATTTTTCATATTTAATTAATTCTAAAGCCTCTTTAAATAAATTTAAATGTATTAATGCATATCCATAGCTTTCTACTAAATCTTCAGCATACTCATAATTAAAATCATCTACTAAATATATTGCTTTTTTAAAAGATATATAAGCATTATCATAATCTTTTCCCATAAAGTAACTTTTACCTAATTGATAATGCAAATATGGATCTTTAAAATTCTTTTGCAAAGCCTTCTTTAAAAGTTCTATATTCCTCTGTATTTTATTGGTCCTATTTAAAACTTCTTTGGAATAGCCTATATGATCTACAATAAGATTTATATTTTTAGTAACATATTTTTCTTTATTTGTAGAAACTATTTGCTCGTGGATAATACCTTCATATGTAAAAAAATTTTTATTAAAAACTCTGTTTACTCTTTCTATATATCTTTTGATTCCTTGTTCATCTTCATATTCATTTATTCTTTTTAATCTTCCAACAACGTTTTTATTATCTTGACTACAAAAGGATTCTATATCTCTTATATCAAAATCTGTAACAACCTCATCTGCATCTAAAACCAAAATCCAGTCATTTGAAGCTTTAGATATAGAAAAATTTCTAGCTCTAGAAAAATCATTGCACCAAGTAAAATCATATACTTTATCTGTAAAATTTAAGGCTATTTCTTTAGTTCTATCTATGGACCCTGTATCTATTACAATTATTTCCTGTGCAATATTTTTAACACTATCTAAGGATTTATGTAAGGTTTTCTCTTCATTTTTTACTATAAGGCATAAGCTAATCACGATTTACAGCTCCTTCTTATTTTCACAAATTAAGGCTATCTTACTAATATAGCTAAATAAGCCAAACTATCATACTCTTCTTTTTTTATATCTATACATAAATCATCTATAAACTTATCATTATGTTCCATAACTTTACTAAACGAGTATAATACATCTATTATGTCTTTTTTATTTAGCCTTTCATCTTGTTTATTCCATTTTGCTAATAACAAAATCTTAATTATTGAATATTTCAATATAAGCATTAATACTTCCTTATTTAAATTCCTAGTCCTTAAGACCTGCATATAATAATTATATAAATTGTAAACAATATAGTTTTCAAAAATGTTTTCATACTCTTTAAAATATTCATTAAATCTATTTTCCTTAATATCTAATATTTCTAAAATATCAGTTTCATTTTTATCTCCAAATAAATAATTAAAATCATCCAGTATTTCCAAGAACTTATTATTAGTTTTACCACAGTTAGCTCTTCTTTGAAGTATCGTATGTATAAACTGAATTTTTATCCTATTAGCTTTATTTATATTATCTAATGATTTTATTACATCATAATTAGTTATGGTATTAGTTAAATTTACAATAGTATTATTCAATTCATTATATTTTGATTCATCTATTAAAATTTGAAGTTTTTCTTCAATTATCTTTAAAAATATAAGCCTTTTCCAAATAGGAATTTCTTTAAATTGTGCTACTTCAATAGATAAATCTCTACCTTTCCAAAGTAAATTATATAATTCTTTATTATATTCCCCTTTTACAATATATTTCTGCTCTACTTCATTTAAATTTTCATTTTCCATATTGAAACTAATATCTTTATTAGTTTCAACAAGTATTCTTGCAACTTCAGGGCAGGATAAACTTAGAGTCTTTTCATATATATCTCCACACTTTCTTATTAGACGTGGATATATTTTACAGGTATTACATAGATATTCTTCTCCCAAATTTATATATATACCACAAAGTTTTTTTTCATTAAGAAGGGGGCACTTATCTTCTTTTAATTTTATTTCTGCATAAAATAATTCTGTTCCATTTTTCCTGTTCCTTACAACAGAATCATTTAATTTTTTACTAAATTCTCCTTTAGTTTTTCTATACTTTAGGTAACTTTTTTTATCTATTTGTATTTGCCAACCCTTGCAACAAGTATCTATGCATTCACTACCAATACATTTAAACTCATCGTAATAAACTGGTTTTAAAATTTTCATGGTTTATCCTCCACACCGTTTAAATATTTAAGGCTTTCATGATTTTGTTATTCATCTCTATTTTTTATTTTTTCTATTTCCATAACTAATTTTTCCACACCATTTTCATTAATATTTTTTTGTTCCCTAATCATTATTTGTCTATTATCTAATCTAGCTATTTTTTTAATATCATCTATAATTATATATTTTGCTAAATCCTCATACCATCCTAAGTTATATATTAATCCTCTTTCATCCATTTTATATGCTTCCACTGGCTGATATAGCTATGTCACATTTATTCATTATTTCAATCATATTAGCATTAAAATATAAATTTATATTATCTTTTAATTTTTTTAGCCTTAAAAGTTTTTTAATGTTTTCTTCTTTAAAAGACGGTCCTATAATAATAGGAAATTTAAGTTCTAAGTCTTTTACATAATCACATATTGTATTAGTAATTCCATTAGGATCTGATCCACCTACAGTTATCATAACATTTTATACTTCTTTTTTAATATTTTTGTTAGGATTTTTTCTAAATTTTTCTCTTAACATAGTATAATTAGTTCCTAAAAACAATTTTGTATCTTTATTAACCTTATAAAAATACTCCTCCGCTCCAATGTTTTGATTTATTATAAAATCTACATCAAAATAATATAAGTTCATGTCATCTATATACCCAGTAACTTTAAACATACCTTTTATTAAATTAAAATATTCTTCATTTACATCATAACTATCTGTTATTAAACAATCTGCTGATATATTTTTCAAATCATTTATAATATCATTTCCATTAATTGTTACTATATTAAAACCTCTAGCTTTAACTTTATCTATACCTGTTTTATAATAAATTAAATTTCATATTAATAAATAATATTTAACTTTACTCAATGACTATATATGATTGTAATGGATTTAGAGGGCTCCTTTTAATAGCATAATTATCTAATCCAAAAACTTCTTTAAAAGCTAAAGTTTCACCTGGAAATCTCTCATAATTTAACTCATCAAAACCTATAACACTACCTTTAGTCAAATGATTTTTTATAGCAATTAAGCATTCTTTAGTAGGTTTATATATATCAAAATCAAAATATGCAAAAGCAATTATTGTTTGAGGATTCTTCTCTAAATACTCATGAATAGTTTTTATTGCATCTCCTTTTACTAATTCATATTTTTTTATATGTGATATTGGACTTTCACCTTCATGATAATCTAAAACTTTTTCTAAATAATCTTCATAATTTTTAGGTACATTAAATGAATTTTCTTTTATAATCTCATCTTTACCGTCTTTTTTATCAACACATTTAAATCCTTCAAAAGTATCAAATCCAATAATTTTTCTATTATAATTAAAAGGCTCATACATTCCTCTGAAAGATTCAAATAATGCTAAATTTTGTCCATATCTAACTCCAAATTCTATAACGACTCCATGAACATTTATTATTTTTTTATATAGTTCATTCATAAATAATATTCTAGATAAATTTTGTCTACTTATAAACAATCCTAAATTATTTAATATTTCATCATCTGGTATAGGTGAGTTATTAAAATACTCTACAAACTCTTCTCTCATATTCTTTTCTTTACAATTTGAGTTCCCAATTATATTTTTATTCATATAAATCTCTCCATTCATTATTAGTATTGTATTATTTATTTGAAATAAATTTCCAATTCATAGGTGTACCTTTCTTTATATTTTTATTTGCTTTCTTCCCTAATATATCTTTTATATATTTAGTTTCTAATCCAAATCCTGGTCTTATACTTCTTACATTTTCACTTGTGAAAATTTCACCTTCTTTAACATCCTTTATTATAAATAAACTTCTTGAATGTTCTCTTGAATTTACTTGTTTCTCAGTTAAATCATAAGTTACTTTTCCAAGAGCTTTTTCCATATTTCGTATTTCATCTACCATTATTTTAAATTCCTCTGGTTCCATAGAAAATTTAGAATCCGCTCCACCATCTGCTCTTCTTAGTGTTAAATGCTTTTCGACTATTTTAGCACCTAGAGCAACGCCACCAAGTGCAACAGTATGACCCATTGTATGATCAGAAAGTCCTACTATAGTTTTAAATGTTTCTTTCATATTAGGAATAGTTTTTAAATTTATATCTTCTAATGGTGATGGATAAGCACTTGTACATTTTAAAAGTGCTATATCATTGTTTCCAACTCTTTTACATGCATCTATAGCATCTTGAATATCTCCCATTCTAGCTATTCCTGTAGATATTATAACTGGTTTTCCCTTAGATGCTATATACTCTATAAAAGGGATATCATTAATTTCAAAAGATGCAACTTTATATGCTGGTACATCTATTTCTTCTAAAAAATCTACTGCACTATTATCAAAAGGTGATGAAAAAAATATTAATCCTTCATCCTCTGCTATCTTCTTTAGTTCCTTTTGCCATTCCCATGGTGTATATGCTGTCTTATAAACTTTGTAAAGTGTAGTACCATCCCAAATTGTTCCTTGATTAATTTGAAAATACTTATTATTACAATCAATAGTTATTGTATCAGGAGTATACGTTTGAACTTTAATAGCATCTGCACCTGCCCATTTAGCTCTTTTAATTATCTCTACTGCTCTATTAAAATCATGATTATGATTTCCTGACATTTCTGCAATAATAAATGTTTTTTCACCTGCTTTTATTTTTCTACCATCTATAATCATAGCTTTCACTTTTCTCCATGATATTTTAAATTTTGTATGTATTTATTCTCTAAAATAATTCTTTTGACATACATTATTATTAATATTTAGCATACTTTTATCTGTATCCAAAAAGTTCATAACTTTATTAAGTTCTACATAATCATTTTCGTAAAACTTTTCATATATAGCCTTTATAAGATTAAAATCTTCTACTGTATCTAATGTTAACCTATATGGTCTATATAAATATTTTAGTTCATCTTCTAATAGATATTTATTGTGTTTAAATTCATTTTTATTATCATAATAATAACCTACAACATGTTCTTTTTGTTTATTTTCACTAGCTCTATTTTTCATTCTCTCTAATGCATTATAACTAAATATATCTAAACCAAATCCTATAAATAATTCTTTTTCTTCTTCCACAAAATCAATATTATCTTTTACTGCATTTTTAATCCAATAATCAATTAGCTTAGGTTCAAGTAATGGGCAATCTGATGTAACCCTCACTATATAATCAGGATTATATCTTTTAGCACATTCATAATATCTATCTAATACATCACTTTCTGAACCTCTAAAACATTCTATATTATGTTTTTTACAAAATTTTTCAATTTGATCATCTTTAGTATTTTTGCTGGTCCCTATTATAATTTTGTTGACCTCCTTAGCCTTAACGCATCTTTCATAAACATGTAATAAAACTTCTTTTCCACAAATATTTTTCATTATCTTTCCTGGAAGTCTTGTAGAGCCAATATGAGCTTGTATTATAAGCAAGTTCATCTTAAAAACCTTCTTTCTAAAACATCTACAATTCTTTCTATACCCTTACCATCAATTAATTTTTGTCCATTAGAACTCATTAATTTTCTCTTATCATAACTTAAGTTTATTAAATCATTCCTTAAATTTTCTATCTTGCTATATTTTATAATATCTAATTTTTCCATAGTCTTTGCTGCTAAAACTTGATTATCTACAACTACAATCCCCAATGTAGGTATGCCCACAGAAGCCAATTCATAAAGAGTACTTCCACAAGATGCTATTGCTACATCACAAAGTTTCATATAATATTTGATATCTACATTAAAACATAGATGCACTTTTCCATTTTCATATTTTTTTAATTTATCCGCATACTTAAAACCTGGTCCAACTATTATAAACAATTCTTTATTTAAAACTAATAACTCTTTTATAATTGCTTCAGTAATATTATTATTATCGCTTCCACCTACAGTTATCATTATCTTAGACATTTCTTCATTTATAACTCTAATATCATTTTTCAAAAATTTATCTCTCAATATAATGTACTTAGTTCCTAATAATAGTTCTGTATTATCATTGACTTTATAATTTATATCTTTTCCGTATGGATTTTGATTTATTAAAAAATCCACATTAAAGTATTCACAGCACTTCTCATCATCTAAACATCCACTTATATTAAATCTCTCTTTTAACACATTATAATAATTCTCATCAGCCTCATAGCTATCTGTTATAATTAAGTCTGCATCTATATTAACTATTTCATCAATAAGCTTTTCTTCTTCTATCTCAATAACATTAAACCCATTTTCCTTTACAAGGTTAATTCCTGGTAAATATTTCATAGGATTGTTTTTGCTAAGTCTACAAACATAAAAAACTTCATGATTTTTTCTTAATTCTTTACTAAGTGCCAAAGTTCTTATTATATGACCTAATCCTATAAAACATCCACCATCTGTTCTTATACAAATTTTCATATTATCACCTAAGACTGTAATTTTTTATTCAATTCACTAAATTTATAATTATTTAAATCATCTAAAACTTTACGAGTTTCTAAATGTCCAATATTAAATAACATATCCAATATAGATAAGTAAGGAATAAAATCTCTAAAACATTGTTTATATTCTTTTCCTATAAAATTTAAATATTTGTGATTTAAATTGACTTTTGTAAATTCTTCAGTTTCAACGTAATTCTCACTACCTTTATTAGATAAATATGTATCGCAATCTAACTTTTTGCACATATCAATTAACAATTTTGTTTTATTTCCATCAAATTCAAAATCCTTATCATAGTAAATTTCAGTTTTAACTCCCAACTCATTCAACATCCAATTCGTTATATAAATATCCAATTCATGCAGATAATTCCATTCCTTTTTATAAAGTTCATCAAAAAATCCTATATATTCATTATAATATTTACTTTTCTTATAGTTTAAATGTATAGCTGAAAAGTGTTTTTTTCGCCAAGGCAATTCGTTATTTATCTTTACATCGCATATATTTTGCTTAAATTTACCCTTTGAAAAAACTGGAACTGTAAGGAGTATCTCTCCATTACAACCTTTAATTCTATTTCTATTTTGCCAACTTTTCTTTTCAAATTGAACTTTAGTTACATATATAAACTTATTAGAAAACATAATCTTTCCTATAAGACCTGGATAAGGTAAATAGTTAGGTTGATGTCCACTTAATATCATAATATTCCCTCGCTTTTAATATACTTTACATATTCTCAGTTTTATTCACAATATTAACCTTATTTACTTAATCTTATTATGTAATCACTATCTTTATACGAATTATTTTCATGAGTTTCTGATAATATGTCAATTTCCACTTTTGAAAATTCAGAAAATAAACTTCTAATTTCTTCCTCTGTAAAGAAATGCATAATCATAGCACTTTCATTATATGCACACTTATTACTATCATTTTCATCTATTATAAATGTGTTTTTTTCTATCTCTTTTCCTAATCCAAATCTATAGTCTTCAGTATTTCTTACAACTATTAATGCTTTTCCATCTTCCTTAAGTACTCTATAAATTTCTTCTACAGATTTTTCTATTTGCTCTTTCTTTGAATAATATAATACTCCATAACATATTATTCCGTTAAAATAATCATTTTCAAATTTAAGATCAGTAAAATCTCCAACAATTATATTCTTAGTAAAGCTATTAAACTCATATCTTTTTAATAACTCTCGAGTATATTTCACACCTTCTTCTGATATATCAATACCATATGGAATTATATTTTCCTTTGCTAGAAAGAATATATGTCTTCCTGCACCACATCCTAAATCTAAAACTTTTGTATTTCCATCCCTTTTAAAATTTCTAAATACATACTGAACTACTGATTCTGAAGGATATTTAGGTCTAAATCTAAGCTCTGTATGTAGTTTTTCCCATATTTCTTTATTTGTCATAACTACTCTCCTTTAATACTTCATTTATTACACAAACATCTCTATGAATTTTATCTAAACTATGGCTTTCATCAATCCACAAATTAACTATATGTTTTTCTATATAATCAGCATTCTTCAAAACTTGATTTTTATATATTTTACTTAATGAAGGATACCAACTGCTAATATCAATTTTATTTTCTCTAACTTTTTCTAATATTTGTTTTCTATTTCTTTCTACTAAAAATGTATATCTCCACAATGGTGTAAAATTATATTCTACTTTTGGATTTTTTATATACATTTTGTTTAAGGATTTACAATATATTTTTCCCTTAGCTATTCTATTTTTTTCTATAGTATCTTTATTTTCTAAAGCTAGTAATATCTCTTCATTATAATTCATATCATATATAAAAAATTTCTTTGAATCTAATTGTAATTCTAACAATTGGTCATTTTTTTCTTTTTCTGTCATATTTGACTTTAATATTGAATAATATTTTTCTCTATACTCATCAAATAATTCTTTTGAATTATCTGGCTTTTTAGTTAAAGTGCTTTTTATTTTTTTAATTTTTTCATATAATACTTTATCATTTAAAAATATAGCACCACCACCAAGTGCTGTCTGAAATATTTTAGTATGACCAAAACTTACAATTGATGCATCACTTTCTCCTATATCTACTGTTTGTGCTGCATCCTCCATAAGAAATACACCATATTTATCACAAATTTTTTTTACTTTCTTTCTATCGTATTTATGGCCATATATATGGGTAGGTACCACTATTCCAAATTGTCCTGTTCTTAATTTATCCTCCATACTTTTAATATCTATAGTATAATCATCTAAATTCACATCACAAAACTCTGGAGTATACCCCGCATATATGCAAGAATTAACAGGATTTGTGCAACTTATAGCTGGATACAACACCTTTTTATTTTGTTTTTCTAATGCCATAAATAATAAATACATTACTGTAGTTCCATTGCCTGAAAAACAGCAAAATTTACTTTTATATATCTTATGTAGTTCTTTTTCAAATTTATTCATAAGTATCACACTCTTTTAACTTAAATTAAATCTTCTTTGTTTATATATTGTGAGGAGTAACTACCTATTTTACATTCATTAAATTTTATAACTTAAATTTTAAAAACAAAAAGTTCTTCTCCTAAAAATTTCACAAAACTTTATCATAAGTTTAACAGATTCACTTAAAGTCATCTTGAATATATTCATCTCAAGATCAGTAATAGTAATTTTTATATTATCTAAAATTTACATTTGCTAACTGTTACTTCTTTATTAATTCATCATGATTAAAACTTAAAATCCTAATTTAAATAACTGTTCTTTTAAATCTTGCACTTCTAACCATTGACTATTCGTCCCTGAATTATATTCAAATCCTTCTTCTATAGAACTTCCACCTGGAGTTAAATACTTTCCTGAACTCCACCACTCCAAATGAGGATATACTATATAATGTTGAGGATATTCATATGTATATCTTGAATCATCCTTTGTTATCATTACTTCATGAAGCTTTTCGCCTTCTCTTATACCTACTTCTTTTAGTTTCGCATCTACTAACATAGCCTTTGCTAAATCCGTTATTTTAAAGGAAGGTATTTTTGATATATAGGTTTCTCCTCCTTTAGATTCTTTTAGGGCTTTAAGTACTAAATCTACTCCTTGTTCTAGAGTAATCCAAAATCTAGTCATTCTAAAATCTGTTATTGGAAGTTCTTTTTCTCCCTTATCTATCAAATCTTTTAAAAAAGGTATAACTGAACCTCTACTTGCCGCTACATTTCCATAACGTACTACAGAAAAAACAGTTCCATTTTCACCTGAATAAGAATTAGCAGCAATAAAAAGTTTATCAGATACTAATTTTGTACCACCATACAAATTAATAGGATTAACAGCCTTATCTGTAGATAAGGCTACAACTTTTTTTATGCCTCTATCTAGTGCTGCATCTATTATATTTTGTGCTCCATGGATATTTGTTTTTATAGCTTCAAAGGGATTATATTCACAAGCTGGGACTTGTTTCATAGCTGCAGCATGTATAACATAATCTACTCCATTAAAAGCTCTATATAATCTATCCTTATCCCTTACGTCTCCTATAAAAAATCTTAATTTATCAACTTTATCAAGGTATTTTAATGAAAATTCTTTTCTCATTAAATCTTGTTTAAATTCATCTCTTGAATAAATAATTACTTTTTTAGGATTATATTTATTTAAAATCATTTCAGTAAACTTTTTACCAAAAGATCCTGTTCCTCCTGTTATTAAAATTACTTTATCTTCTAGCATAGTACATCTCCTTACATTCCATTCATTGATAATAACATTAAATTCAATTGAAACTATTATCATATATTGGGAGGTATAATATAAATTTATTTTTATCTTTCTCTTGAACATAAAATTTATTTTTAACTTTTTAACATTAATGATTCTATCATACTTTATTAATAATTTGAATTTATGTTTGAATATTTTTCAAATAAAAGTATAGGATATCCATTTTTATCTTCAAAGTTTTTTATTTTTTTCAAAATTAATATAGAAAAATCAATCTTTGCTTTAATTAATATATACACATAGAATTTACTACTTAATAATGCCCTCTAATTTAACCAATTCATCTTTTGTAATAAAAGAACTGTGTATAATTTCTTTATAACTTTCCATCAATTGATTTTTTATATAAATATACTGTTCGTAACAATTTTTGCAATTATATTTTTTTATTTTATCACACATAGAAATCATATATGACCATTCTGAATATCTTGCCCGTGGTGTGATTTCTGGTACCTTTTCTGATAAATATATAGTACGTTTTTTATACATAGATAAGTATTCTTTTAATAATTCTGGTGTAAGATTGTTTGATTGAATAAAATTTGTCATATTACTTTCATGCTTTCTAAAATAATATAATGGTGTCCCTTTTGCAACCACAACATCTGCCTTAGCAAAAATTTTATATATTACATGAATATCATCTACTAAAACTCCTTCTGGAAATCTTATTCCTTCAAATAAACTTTTTCTTAAAAGCTTAGTAGGTGGTGCCACATTATATTTTTCTCTTTTTAGTAATTCATCTAAACCTTTTACTTTATCTAGCACTAACAAATCATCAAATATAAAGTATGGTTCTAATCTATTACCAAAATCATTGTAACTTCCACACATTGAAATATCTGCATTATATTCATCTGCTAAATTAATAAGATGCTCTAACATTCCATTTTGGCAATAGTCATCATCATCTACTATAGTTATATATTCTGAGGATGCTGCATCAACTCCCATATTTCTACCTCTCGATGCACCCTTATTTTCTTTAATATTAATAATTTTTATTCTAGAATCTTTCTCAGTATATTTTCTACATAATTCACCTGTTCCATCAGTAGATCCATTATTAACTAAAATAAGCTCAAAATTTGAAAACGATTGGGAAAGGATGCTTTCTAAGGATCTTACTAAATATTTTTTTCTATTATAAGTAACTATAATAACACTTATCTTAAATTGCTTTTTTCTCATATTTTTGCATTCCTTTAATTAATAAATTTATTTTCTGTTTTATAAATCCCTATAGGATCTCCACTTTCAAATATATTCAAAATATCTTTAATATTTTTACTTTTCAATAAATTTTCAAATGATTCACATACCCAGGAATTCATATTAATATCAGTAAATTTTGTTTGAATAGAAGTAAGCATCATTAATCCATAGCTTAGCTTGGCTTGATTTAACGATTCATTGCATATTTTTTTTACATTCCCATTTAAAGTATTTTTAATCAATAAAAAGTACTCTTCTTTTGATTTAGCCTTTTTTACAAAACTCATATTTGAATAATAAGCAGAAGTTGCCATTATTACAGGCTTATTTAATAAAGCTGATTCTATACCTATCGTAGACGTATGTGGCAATACTAATTTAGCACTTCTTATCAAATTATATGTATTAATCTCATCATCACTAGATATATAAGTAAATCTAGGATTATTAGAAAAATTATTTTCTAATTGTTTTTTTATATCTTCTCCAGTAGCCAAGAATCTTTCTGCAGGATGTTGCCTAACTGCAATTTTAGCACTAGTATTTTCTAAAATATATTTAATTGTTTCAATCAACCAATCTCCTATTGAATCAAAAATACTATCAAATCCTAATGCTGCACCATCATAACATATGTTTAATGGTATAATAATGTCATATTCATAATTATTATTTTTTTCATTATAACTAATTTTTTGATATACATAAGAATCCATGTCATTATCACTCAATAATCTCTTATTAAAATTCTCTTCTGTAAAATTTATAAATTTTTTTGACAAAATATCATCTAATTTATTTTCCATTACAATCTTCTCTATATGCTTATAATGTGTAGCTATTCCTTCTGTAGTAAGAATCATATTTGAAGTTGAAGCATCATATGAAAAAACTTGTGTATTATACTCTTTTGCACCCCATGTATATAATCCTGTTTTTTTATGAATTCCTGTGAAACTAATTATTTTTTCTATCTTATATTTCTTAAATAAATTTTTAACCTTTTTCAAACTATATTCTAAAATTTCAAAACATTTTTTTTCATATTCTTCACATTCCTTATCCAAAAAAACTTTTCTGCATTTTGATATGGTATTTGCCTTTGAAAGTTTTTTTAGTTCTCTAATATCATTATCATCCAAATCCTCTAAATCGCTTTCACTAACTTTAATTATATGTATATTAAACCTTTCATTTATATAGTTCAGTATTTTGCCAATAACTTGATTTTGTGTACTAGTCATATTATCATGATTATAATAAAGTTCATCAAGTCCTTCTAAATCATCCCATATGATTTCCACATTATTTCCCCTTACCTTCAGCATAACAGCTATAGTCATAAGATAGAATGGAGATGATGAAAAACTAAAATTGCTAATCAATATAGATATTTTTTCTTTGCTAAAAGTACTATTTATAATCGTATTATATGGAACTGTTTGAAAAAGCTTTATTAAATCCTCTCCTCTATTAGAAAAAGAAATTTTATTTAACGTATGTGCAAATATATTATAAATATTGTAAATATGTATATTTTTCCCTAAATTAAATTTAAATAATTGATTTATCATTTCATCATAAAAATATCCAACTACTAAAACATGTACCTCTTCAGTTTCGTATTTTAATACTTCTGGATTTTTAATAGCAATATTATTTATTATTTTGCCTACCTTCTCATTGTCATTATCTATAAAGTATGATATTTCACATTCTAATAAATCCAATAAATCTCTTGCATTACTACCTGCTCCGAATATAACAACTTTTTTATCCTTTATTTTATTTAAAATTTTATTCCATTTACCCATATCACATAATTCATAATCAATATTACTATTTCTCAATAATATCACCTAGTTTCTTTAAACTTTTCTACTTTAATTTACTATTTATAATAACACTTAATCAAAGAAATTTTTATCACCTCATAGAAAATATCTACAATCAATAATTTTTTTATTAGGATATTCCTTTTTAATGTTCTTAAATTCATCCCAAGCAGTAGCTAAAACTAATATACCTGAATCATTACATACGCTATCTATATCATTGCAATAATTAATTTCATTAAACTTATACTTTTCTCTAAAAGCTATGTTAGCTATGGGATCATAAGCTAATATGTTTTTATATCCTTTATCTATCAATATTCTAATTATCTTAGCTGAGGAACTATCTCTAACATCATCTGAACCTGGCTTAAAGGATAGTCCTAATATTCCTATTTTATCCTCCTTACTTATAACTTTCATAATTTTGTCTGCCATAAAATCAGGCATACTATTATTTATGCTTATAACATTTTTTAATATCATAGGTTCATAGCCCTTTAATGTTGACTTTTGATACATGGCTTCTGTATCTTTAGGTAAACAATATCCACCATAACCACATCCTGGATAAACATAAGATGACATATTTCCAGTTTTCCAACGTTTATCCATATGAAGAATTTTAAAAGCTTCTTTTATTTGAATATCCCCAATAACATCTGCAACCTTTGACATTTCATTAGAATAACTTATCATCGTAGCTAAAAGAGTATTAGATAAATATTTTATAAACTCACCAGTATTAAGTGATACTGCAAAAAAAGGGGTATTAAAATTTTCATATAGCAACGAAAGCATTTCTTGTCCTTTTTTATCACTAACACCACAAACTATTCTATCAGAATTCATCATATCATCCCAGCAATATCCTTCTCTCAAAAATTCAGGATTATTAGCTACTGAAAATTTTTCAGAAACTTTTAGTCCTTTTTCTTCTAAATAAGACATTACTCTTTCTGATGTAGTAGATGGAGGTACTGTAGATTTTATAACTACTACTTTATATTTACCATCATTTAAATATGATGAAATCATATCTATTACAGAATATATATATTTTAAATCCGCTTCTCCATTTTCTTTGCATGGCGTTCCAACACATAAAAATATAAAATCGCTTTCTTTTACTGCTATTTCTATATTATTTACCACAGTAAAGTTTTTATTTATATGTTTAGTTAAGGCACTATCTAATCCTGGTTCCACAAAAGGTAACTTTCCATTTTCTATAAGTTTTGACCTTTCACTATTTATATCATAACCATATACTTTATTACCTTTTTCAGCAAAGGCTAAAGCTGTAGTAAGACCTACAAATCCAAGTCCAAATACAGTTATTGTATACTCCATTAATAATCATTCCCCTCCTTTAATCTATTTTGCTTTTATTTCAAGATCATTTTTTATTTTATCTAAGCATTTATATATTTTTTCTTTATTTTTTTCATCTATAGTATTAGCAAAATCATGCCAATACTTTAAATCAGGATTTTCTATAATATCAAAATCATTATTGAGGACTATTTGTTTGTTTTTATCCCATAATTTAATAAATTCTAAGTTAGTTTCGCATTCACTAATTCCATCAAAACCTTTATACTTTAAAGCATATGCTCCTCTATTAAATAAGCATAGTTTGTTTAATAATTCTAAAATATTAAAACTATATATACATCCTGGATTTAATACCACTTTTTTAATTCTACTAGAAAAATCTTCTGGTAATTTTGATTCTACATTTAATATACACATCCAGTCATTATCTTCGATACAATTTATAGATTTATTTAATGTTCTACCCCATTTGCCAAGTACAGAATTTATTATTTTTACATTGGAGTACTTATTTTGTACATTGTCTAATAAACTATTTATATTATCATCCATTACTGCTACTAAAATAGAATCAAAAACTTTTGTAAATGTATCTATATTTTTTTCTAATGAATCTAAATCTGCTTTAGAATAACAAAAAACTACAGCATCTATATTTTTAGGTGTTAATACATTGTTATCTTTAGAAATTCTCTCCTTATAATCAGTAAGATAACGATTAATGGTATCCGGCATCTTTTTTCCTATAATTTTAGGATTCGATATATCCATAACCTTAACTTTTCCTTTTTTTAATTTAGGACTTTGTACATTTTTAAGTTTTTCATATAACATAGGTGAAACATCATCTATTTCTTCACTCGAAAGTCTCCCTTCATTAAAAATAGCTGCACCACAAATTTCACACCATTTTAATTGATAACCAAAATCCTTTGGTTCACGCTTCCACCAACCTGATTCAATTGGCCATCCTCCTGGGCCATCAAAAAGCATATCCAAAGCTCCAGCTACTTCACAAAAAAAAGCTCCTTTAGGTGTTATAGTAGCACTCCAAGTATTTTGAATCCAACATTTATCTCTAAGTTCTATCCACTTTTCATCTGAAATTCCGAGTTCTTTTCTACTTGCTAGTAGTGGTTGATGTATGCAAGGATTATTATGATCATTAATGGTCTGATAACTAAACACATCTTGAATTGATTCATAATGCTCATAATAACTTTTACTTAAAGATGTCCATAATCCTGGACCTTTTCTATTATTTAATGTTTCATCTAAATAAAAATTTCTATCTCTAATATATTCAATAAAATTCCCTTTTTTTATTGGCTTTGTTGCAGCGGCAAGGCTATTTTTTGAAGGATACTTTTCAGCAATATATTTAGCAAATCGTTGAAATTGTGGATGCAATGTAGGTTCTCCTCCCATTATACCAATAGTTTTTCCAAAATTAACCAAAGAATCCACTGCTCTTTTAAATGTCTCCCAATCCATAAAGAATGGTTTTTTATGATGCCCACAAAATCTTGTACAATTTGAGCAACTATGTACACAAGCATTAGTAATATCTATTTGTATTATTCTCATGTCTTTAGGCGATCTCATAATTAATATCCTCTTTTCTTTTTTATTCAACTACTGCATAAAGTACAGTTTCACTATGAAAATTACTATAATGTCTTAAGTATAAATTATACCTAGGCGCAATTTTTTTTATATATAATGGTATTTCAATAATATCCTTAGGTTTATGATATATACATATTGCTAATTTAGGTAAAAATCTCTGTATAGTATTTTTAGCTCCTTGTAATGCTTCTAGTTCAGCACCTTCTATATCCATCTTTATAAAAGTTACCCTTTCTCCATTTAAAAGTTCATCTATTGATATTACTGGTATTTCTATATCACCTATATCGCTTATGCAGCTAGCTCCACTATCTTCTAAATTAAAATGAAGAATATTTTTTCTACTCCATAAACCATATGGTACAAGTTCTATGTTTTTAAAGTTTGAAAATTTATTTATAAATTCTTTATGTTTAGATTTCTCAGGTTCAAAAGAATATACTTTATTAAATTTTCTATTTGTTTGCTTTAAAAACTCTTCTACAGTATCTCCCGTATATCCTCCTCCATCTATAAATATTTCATCTTCTGTTAAAGAGATAATTTTATGTTCAAAGTACTGTTGTTCCTTACTTTTTAGAGGGATTAAATACTTAGGATTTCCAGTTATACAATAGTTTAATCTATTAATAAAAAGTTTTTTAGAATAGTCATCAGAAAGCAAACTATAAATTTCACTAAATTTACTTTCATTTTCTTTTATTAGATTATAATAATCTTTATATTCATAATTTACCAGCAAATTATCAAAAGCATCTATCAAATTTTTCTCTAATCCAAACTTTTCAAGTTGTTCTAATATTTCATCATAATATGATATAGATGTAATTATGATATAACTACTTTTATAATTAGTAATAAGCTCATTAAAATTTATTACCGTACTCCCCTCTATAGTTGTGCCTTGCTTTTTAGGACTGTTATCACAAAAAACAGCTCTAGCTTTAGATAATTTTTTTATAATTCTTAAATTTTCAATACCTACCGTTCCTGCTCCAAATAAAATAATTGCATTTTTTTCTTTGAAAATTTTATCAAGCTTTTTTTTGCATTTTATTAACTGATCCTCTAATCCCGTTTTTTCTAACATATCTATCTGAAATTCATTTACCATTCAAATTCCTCTCTTTCGCACTGTTTTAAATAAAGAAGATATCTTCTTATACCTTCTTCTATATGAATTTGAGGCTCATAATTTATTAATTTTATTGCTTTGGTTATATCTGGACAACGTCTATTAGGATTATCTGTTAAATATTCCTTATCCCAATGATTTTTATAAACTATCTCTCCATTATACCCGAATAATTCATTACCTACTTTTTTGTATAATTTTGCTAACCTTGATATAGATATTTCATCTCTATCGGAACCTATATTAAACACTTCAAATTTCCCATATAATGCACATTTTATATATCCTACAGTAGCATCTGGTATATAGTCGAAAGTACGCGTTGGTTTTCCATTTGAATATATTACTATGTCTTCATCATCAATTATTGCTTTTGCAAAATCGGCTACAACTCTTTGATCATTAATTCTCATACCTGGTCCATAATTATTAAATGGTCTAACTACAGTAATTGGCATATTATATTCTCTTGAAAAATTATAACATAAAGTTTCTCCAAATCGCTTTGACTCATCATAACAAGCTCTTGGTCCACAGGTATTAACATTTCCAAAGTAAGTTTCCTTTGTTGGAATTTCTTTTGGATTAGGATCTCCATAGGCTTCACTACTAGAATAAAATAAAAATCCTTTTATGGGTTTTTCTTTATAAAAATCAAGCAATCTCCTAAGACCTGTTACATCTGCATCTATAGTTTCTATCGGATGCTGCCTATAATACACTGGTGAAGCTAATGATGCCATATGGAAAATTATCTCTGCATCCTCTGCAAATTCCAAATCACAATTTATTACATCTAATTCTCTTAAATCAAATAGAGGATTCTTTAAGATTCTTTTTACCCATAATGGATTTCCAAACATAAAGTTATCTATACCATATATTTTTTTTATTTTAAGCTTTTCTCCATATAATGCAAAAAAATGAAGTAGAGAATAACCTAATGACCCGGCAAATCCTGTAACGAGTATTTTTTTATCTTTTAAATTTTCTTTATCTATATTAGATAATCCATTGTATATCAATTCCATATCCATCTTAGTTACTTTAGATATTTCAACCATAATATCACCTTAACTCCTATACCAATTTTATTTCCATTTCTTCCATGGAGCCTTATCTTCTATCCATAATTTTTCTAAAAGCCCCTTATCCCTTTGTGTATCCATACACTGCCAAAATCCATTATATTTATAAGCCATAAGATTTCTTTCCTTGGCTAATTTTTGGAGAGGTTCTTTTTCAAAGACTGTACTATCATCTTCTATGTAGTTAAATACCTCTGGTTCTACAACCATAAAACCTGCATTTATCCATCCACCATCTTCTTTAGATTTCTCAACAAACTCTTTAATATTATTTGTTTCATCATTAATATCAAGCACTCCAAATCTTCCTCCAGGTTGAATAGCAGTCATAGTTAAGTATTTACCTGAATTATTATGATATGCTTCAATCTCATTTATATTAACATCTGATACTCCATCTCCATAAGTTAACATAAATCTTTCGTTCCCAATATATTTTTGTACTCTCTTTATTCTACCGCCAGTCATAGTATTAAGCCCTGTATCTACAAGAGTAACCTTCCAAGGCTCCGATACATTATTATGTATAGTCATTTTATTATTATTTGCAAAATCAAAGGTTACATCTGAGGTATGCAAATAATAATCTGCAAAAAATTCTTTAATAGCATATCCTTTATAGCCAAGACATATAATAAAATCATTATATCCATAATAACTGTAACTTTTCATTATATGCCACAATATAGGCTTGTCTCCTATTTCTATCATAGGTTTTGGTTTCAAATGACTTTCTTCACTTATCCTTGTACCAAAACCCCCAGCTAAGATTACAACTTTCATATTCTAAATCACATCCTTCTGTTTTATGATTCCTATATGGTTTTTGTATTTTTTTCCTCTACTATTATGTTTAAAGTATTTATACCTTCATCTATCAAATTAATTAATATACCTCTATCATTAAGAATTTTTCTAAGTTTTATATTCGATAAAATAGCTGTAATTACTTCAATTCTATCTTTTAAAGGTGCCTTTAAAGTTTTAGCTGCTATATCTATACAATCTTTCATGGAACAATACAAAACCTCTGTAATAAAGTTTAAATTTGTATCATTTAATTTGTTCCAGCTGTCTAAAAGTTTCTTACTCTCTTTATATATTATTAAATAATCTAAATATCTATTTTTATTTACTTGAGATTGGTAAAGAGAGTTTTCCCTTATTCTATAATAATGTAGCACTTTATTTAATGAAACCACAGAATTAGAATATTTTAGAAATGTAAGACACATATATGTATCTCCACCATTAAATATTTTTATATTGTTATGACTCATAAATTCCACAGCTCTATTATATGTAGATGTTTTTATCAATTTTCCCCACAAAGACCTAAAAGAGCCATAAAAATTTGAAAATCCATTTCCTAGTTCGGTTGTATTATTAGTATGAAATGTAGGTGGACATCTATTAGCACGAAGACTCGGATTTTCATCATTAAACATTTGGGTACCAGCTGCAGAAATATCTGCATTATATTTTTTAGCCGCTATATATAAATCCTTTAAAAAGTCTTTATGCAAGTAATCATCACTATCTAGCCAACATAAATATTCTGATTGTAGATTATAAAAATAATCAATAAAATCCTTATTTTCTGGTATACCATATATAATATTATTCATTTCATTTTTGAAGAGTTTAATTCTATTATCTTTTTCAGCATATCTTTCCAAAATTTCACTAGTTCCATCTGTGCACCCATTATCTAATACAATCCATTCAAAATCCTTGAAAGTTTGATTTAAAACACTTTCAGCGCATTCATGAATGTATTCTTTTACATTATAAACTTTTGTAAATATTTTTATAGTTGGTGGCTTAGGTGCGCTTTTCACTGTTTCTTCTTTATATTCTCTAACTTCTTTAATTTCTTTTAAACTCCTAATCTTGTCTAATATCTGTTCTTTAATGTCAGTATTACAATATTGCAAAGATTCCCTATAATATCCATACGCTTCTACATATTTTTTTTCACATTCATATAAATAAGCAAGATTATAGTTTAAATCAAAATTATCTTTAATTATAGAAATTCCCTCTTTTAAAATTTTTTCACTTTCATCCATATTTCCTTCCATCATAGCTATAACACCTTTGATGGAGTAAACATCTATATCATAGGGAACTAGTTCTTCATATTCCTTTATTAAATTCTTAGCCTCGGTTAAATTATTTTCATTTATTAACGCCTCTATATTCCCTTTTACAATCTTTTTATATTGATCAATATCTTGCATTTTCTCACCTCAAAATTTTAAAACCTTAAACTAATTATTGTAAACTTTTGAAAAAAATTTATACTATGCTACATAAAACTAACATTCTATATGGCTGTCCTGGATCATCATTAGAAGCTTTCTCTATTAATTGTATATTTTTATAATATTTTTTAAGCTCTTCTATTTGTTCGGCTTGTTGCTTTTCCGTACCATTTGTTTCAAAAAGTAAGTTATCTGATATTGTTGAAATAAATTTAATAACTTCTTTCCAATTTTTAATCCACATACATATGGATAATAAAAAGCATATGTCTACTTTTTCTTTATTTGATAATACATAATTATTTATTAAATTTAAATCTTCATTTTCTAAATCAAACATGTAAAAAGATAAATTATTTGAAGAATTTAGGGTTTTAATAGCATTAGCAGCATTAATTAATCTATAGTCATAATCAACTCCAATACCTATTCCTATTTTATCGGATAAACTATGAAGCATACCGCCAACATTACATCCTATATCTAATACTACTTTGTCTTTAAAATCATAAGGAATTTTTTTCAACCTTAATTTACACTCTCTTTGCCCCCTAAAATAATATCCTTTTAATTCTAATGAGTGATATGCACTATTATAAAAAGATCCATTATAGCTTTTACCAGAGGTTTTAGCATAATTTAATAATCCTAAGACTTTATCTATCTCACCATTATTTCCTCGATATTTTTTGTGGGAAATTTTTGCTATTTCCATTAAGTCATATCCTGTATACTTAATCCATAATTCATCATACCACTTATGTAAATTTTGTCCTGTATAATTAGGTTTATCCCCGTTAAACTCTTTAGGATAACCAAGAATATCATAGGATTCAAATAATGAGCTAGGTTTCTCTTCGTATTTTTGTAAGTATTCAAAATCAATAGCAATTATACCTTCTTTTTCAGTGTATAAAAACTGACCTGGATGTATATCTGGATTATAATACCCTAAATCATATAGTTGCTTAAAATACGCTGCTACATCAATAATATGTGAAGTTAAGATTATTTTTTTATTTTGTTCACTTTTATTTAATACATCATTATAATAGGGAATAATGACGTAGTTATCTCCACTTTCTAATAATTTAGGGATATATTTAATTGTTTTACTTAACTCACTATAAGCAAACTTTTCTCTTTTAAAAAATTTTTCATTATCAGGTTTCCAAGTTTTTTTAACTGCTAAACCATCTCTATAATTAATAAGTTCTGTCTTCGCTTTATGCTTAAATCCTTCAAAAACCTTTATTACTTCATATTCAGTTAAATACTCTTTTTCTATTTTTCTTATTTCTTTAGATAAATCTTCAAGGGTTTCTTTAGATAAATTATTAAGTATTTCTTTTGCCTCATTTTCATTTTTAGTTAAATATATATAATTCTTAATATTTTTTAAATTTAATTCTATCTGGGCTTGTTTATTTATATCTTTTATAAGAAAAAGCCTTCCATTGTCCATATATGGATATTTTATTTTGTCTTCACTATTCACTTCAATTGGATCTAAGTCATATAAAACAATTAATTTTCTTATACCCTTCTTAAATTTGCCAATATTTGGTTCATCTATAACTCTTAATATAGTAAATCCAAATTCATGGAAAGAATTAATTATATAATTATCAAATTTAGGATTTAATCTATCTTCTATTTGTAATAAGCTTATATTTCCGTATAATTCATAGTTAGAATCAATACTTTTTATATAATTTAGTTTTTCTTTGATTTCTAATCTAATTTGTTCATCTTTTGAAATATCTAAACACCTTTTGTAATATTTATATGCTATTTTATAATTTTCCATCATTTCTTCTATATATGCCTTATTATATAAAAGGTCAAAATTATTAGAATCTATTAATATTCCTTTTTCTAGAATTTCTAATGCATAATCTAATTTATTTTCCATTATTGAAATTACTGATTTAAAAGAGTATATTTCTATATCATTATTTATTATATTTTCATATTCCTTTATTAAATTTTTAGCCTCTTGCAAATTATTTGATTCAATTAATGAACTTATATTTTCTTTGAATTTTTTCTGATATTGAAGCAAGTTATTATCCACTATTATTTCACTCCATAAATCAAATTTGAACTTCATCTAATATTTGAATTTTATTAATTTAATATAGATCTTTTTACATTGTCCTGCCAAAGACTTAGTATAGACAATATTTCATCTTTTAATATATGAAAAATTCTATCATATTCTTTTTTATCTATACAATTAGATATTTCCTCTAACTTTTCTTTCATCATTTCTTCATCCATATTTGTCTTTTGAATATCTTTCGTTAATCTAGCTACTTCATTAATCCATTCTATACCTTCAACTATATATGAAAGTAGATTCAATGCTTCATCTTGTTTACCATCTTTTACACTATCCGTATACATATTGATGCCATTGATTAGTTTGGGTATATATTCATTTGTTGTTTCTAAGGCTTCTATTTGTTGTTCTTCTAATGATTTTTCCATTATAATCCTCCAGTTTCTACATTTTTTGTATAACAGTTTATTTCTTCTATAATATCCTCTGATAATTTTTCTTTATAATTTAAAAGCTTCAGATAATATTTTTGAGCCTCTTGTTTATTAGATAAAGCTAAATATATTCTAGCAAGCATAAGTACAGCAAGGAAAGTGCCCCTTCCTGTAAAGGTGGGAAATTTAGTTTTTTCTCCAAACTTTATACATTCATTAAACATTTTTTTAGCATTTTCATAATCTTTAATCTCATAAAGGCAACTTCCAAGTATATAATAAAGGTCAGTAAAACCTTTAAGATTTTCATCTTTTAAAATTCCTGTTAAAAAATCTATACAAAGTCTATAATCTTTTAATAAATAAATACATTGGCTCATTCTTTTTAAAAGTTCGTAATAATAGCCTCCGAATCCTTTAGTCAAACCTATTTGGTAGCTTTTCACAAAATAATTTAAAGCATTTTTATAATCCCCTGAAGAAGCATAGGTTGCTCCAAGATGATAACATATGAAAGGATCTTCTGGACTTTTATTATATTCATTTGCTAGAATCCTTAAATTTCTATTCATTTTATCTCTTTTTATAAAGTTTTCCTTTGAATATCCATAATGTATTATTTTAAATATTTTTTCATCTAAAACTCCTACTTTATTTTCATCTATATTAAGTTGCTCATGTATCGCTCTATAATACTTGTAACCTTTATTTTTAAAAAGTCTATTGTAGAAGAAAGAATTCAATCCGCCTTCTTCATCTATTTTATTTATCCCTTTGATATTAAAGGACTCCTTTTTAGTATTAGTAATTTGTTTTAATATTGGTTCTTTATATCCTAAGATTTCCTCATCTGCATCAAGAACAAGTATCCAATCTCCCTTTGCATTTTCTATACTTACATTTCTAGCTTCCGAAAAATCATCTTTCCATTCATGCTCAATTAATTTTACCTTTTCTCCAAATTTTTTTATTATATATTTTGTACTATCTGTTGAACCAGTATCCACTATAACAGCATTATCCACTATATGAAATGCACTGGTAATACATTTTTCAATATTTTCTTCCTCATTCTTTACTATCATACATAAAGTTATCTCCATTAATAGTACCTCTTATTTTTAATCATATATTTTTTATTAATTTATTAACCTTTTCTCTATCTCCATAAAGAATTACATCTCTTAAACACTTTAGTGCTTCATCTTCATAATTAAATTTTAACAGCAAATTATATTTTAATAGCATCAACTCGAAATCAAATTTCACTAAGGATAAACCTTCTTCAATGGTACTATAAGCTTCTTGATATTTTTCGTTGTTTATAAGTAATTGTATGCTACTTATAAGTTCTGGAATAAGGGTTTTAAGTTCATTATTTAATACAAAATCACAATCCTCTTCTATTAAAATTTTTACATAATCAATATAAATTCTCTCTTCATTTATAATATCTTTCATATATTGGATATATTTTAGAGGATCCTTATATTTATAACTTACCCCTTCTTTTAGCTTTATTATAAACCTTTCTTCTGAAGGAAGTATCCAACAATATCTTTCAATAGAGCTTTCATTATATAGTTTTAATATTACAAAATATTTATCTGCTATATAATTCAAAAATATATTTTTCCTTTCATTTGTAGGTAAATTAGAAGCTACAATTAGAGATTTCTCCATTACTGTCCTTATTAATATATTTGATATGTTGTTTGGTCTAATTTTTTTCAACCCTTGTAATATCACTCCATTAAAATCAAAATAAGTAATGCACAAGTTAATTAAAACATTTTCAATTTTATCTTTACCAAAATTAATCAAATTTTTAATTTCATATATATCATATTTCAAAATATAATATATATAAATTGAATACGGTGTTTGCGCTTTATCAATTATCTTTCTTATATATTCTGCAATCTTTTCATCTATATTATTATTTTCTTTAAAGTATTTTACTAAAGAGAATATTTCATATAAGTTTTCATGTAATTTTATATTGTTAAGCTCTTTTAAATTCTCTATAGAAATCTCTTTATAAACAAAGAATAGTAAATTTTCATAATTATATTTATCAATATATTTTTCTACTATATTAATTTCATTATATAATTTTCCTTCAACAATAATTTTCATTAAAAAAACTATCTTTTCTCTTACAAGATTGCTATCTTCAATTTTTTTTATAGTATCTAATGATTCTTTAAAACATTTATTTTTATAATAACTTAATGCTAAGTTATAAATTATATTTTCTTTATATCTTCTTGTCATTACTGCTAAAGTGTTATTTGGCATAACTAAAGTATCATTAAATTCTTCGTGAATTTTTAAATATTTACTATATATTTCTATTGCACTAGGGTATTGCTTTAAATTAAAGTATGCTTCTCCTAAATAAAAATAAAAATCTAAAAAATCATTACAATATTTTATTCCTTCAATTGCTTTGTCTATTAGTGCCTTATAATTGCCCATATTGTATAAAATAAAACAATATTTATCTATTACATAAAGGTATTTGTTAATATCCTTTTTCCCTTTTTCATATGCTATTTCAATATATTCCGATGCCTCTTTTAATTGATTATGCATTGTATAAGACACTGCTATTTGAAAGTTAATATATACGCTATCAGGATCATCTTTTAGTTCTCCTAAAAGCAAACTTAAATTTCTCTTAAATTTATACTCCATAACTTCATAATCATTATTGTCATAACCATAATGTATAAATCTAACACTACTTTCCATAACTGGATAGTTAAATTTAGGTTGTTCATGAATAGTCCCTTCATAAGAAATAGTGTTTTTCTTAAACAACCTAAGTATGGGTGATATATACCCATTAGAAACTGAGTATTCTACACTTTTCAAAAATTCAATTCTTTTTAGTAAAACAGCATTAAAATCATTTAAGCTGTTACTATTTAATAGATTTATTAATTCATCTATGTCATAAAGAACTTCATCCGCATCCAATATTAATATCCAATCTCCAGTACAATAATTAATTGATATATTTCTCATAGCTGCAAAGTTATTATTCCAATTATGAAAATAAACTTTATTAGTATAATTTTTAGCAATTTCTACGGTGTTATCTGTAGAACCAGTATCTACTATTACTATTTCTGTATCTATATAATCCTGTAATTTTTTTAAAGGTATTAATGTTCTTTCTAAATTTCTTTCTTCATTTTTAACTATCATAGCGATGCTAAGTTTCATTATTTTTCGCTCCTAAATATAAAATTTACCTATTTTATTTATCGAACTTTGTAAAAATTACTTAAGAATATTTTCTTTATATAATGAACAACTTTCCTATATACAATGCTTTTTATTAAAAAAAAAAAAAAGAAGTCAGAATGATTTCTGACTTCTTTTAAAATCAAGTTACAATTATCTTAATAATTGAAGAACACCTTGTGGAGCTTGATTAGCTTGAGCAAGCATAGCTTGTGCAGCTTGTTGTAGTATGTTGTTTTTGCTAAAGTTCATCATTTCTTTAGCCATATCTACATCTCTAACTCTTGATTCTGCTGCTTGTAAGTTTTCAGAAGCATTATCTAAGTTAGCTATAGTATGCTCTAATCTGTTTTGGTATGCACCAAGACCTGATCTTTGAGTTGATACTTCTTTTATCGCGTTATTAATATTAGTTATAGACGCTGTAGCATCTGTATTATTTCCAACTTTAACATCAGAAGCTTTAATTGTTAATGCTGTTGAATCCATCTTAGCTATTTTTATTTCTAAAGTTAATGCAGTATCAGCATTAGCTCCTATTTGAAGTTTAGCTCCAGTTGTTCCTAAATCTCCGTTTAAAAGATTCTTTTCATTGAATTGAGTTGTAGTAGCTATTCTATCAATTTCAGATGTTAATGAAGTTAATTCCTTTTGTATAGCATCTCTATCAACTGTAACGTTAGTATCATTAGCAGCTTGTACTGATAATTCTCTCATTCTTTGAAGAATTGAGTGAGTTTCATTTAAAGCACCTTCTGCTGTTTGGATTAAAGAGATACCATCTTGAGAGTTTCTTGAAGCTTGGTTTAATCCTCTTATTTGTCCTCTCATTTTTTCAGAAATTGCTAGTCCTGCTGCGTCATCTCCAGCTCTGTTTATTCTTAAACCTGAGCTTAATTTTTCCATAGCCTTTCCAGAATTTCCAGTGTTGATTCCCATATTTCTATGAGCGTTCATAGCGTTTAAATTGTGATTAATTATCATTTTAAATTCCTCCCTGTTTTTTACATGCACTTCCTTGTGCAATTTTTTTATTTATAGATAAACCATTTAGGTTTACTAGCATTTTTTGAATTACTTTTCTTTATGCATTATATCTCGTATATATTTTTATAAACTTTATATATTTTTATTTATTTTTCATAACTTATTTCTTTTTATTTATCTTACATTAACTATATCGAATTTCTTTTTTTATACTTTATAGTTTTTATATTTATTTTTATATTTTTATATTTTTGTATTTAATATACTTTGTGTGTTAAATTGTTTTGTACTATAATTTTTATTTGCTTCTTTGTTCTCTGAAGCTTTTTTTAGTCTTAATTTTATCTTTACTTTTTTATCTATCATAAGATTTTGTAGCTTTTTTTCTATTACTAATAGTTCTAGCTCTTCATCTACTTTTTTAAACTCTTCCTTTTGGTAATCTAAATTATTTATTTCTTTTATTATATTTTCCCTTTCTTCTAATAACCTTTCTGGAGAATCATAGTCTTCCTTTTCTAAAGAATCTATTATATTTAGTGTTATTTCTCTAAAATTTATTAATTTATTTCTCAATTCATTCATTTTTATTTCTATTTTCCTCCACCTAATTGTTGAGCAAGCCATGAAGATTGAGAATTCATTTGATTCATATATTTTTCTAATTGGGCAAATTGATAATAATATCTATTTTCACGTTCTACAAGTCTATCTTCCATTTCTTTTATAGTTTTTTCTCTCTTTTCTAATTCTTTATAAAGATTATTATTTATTTCAGATGTGGTTCCTTTTATACCTGCTTTCTCTACAAATATCCCCATCTTACCATTGACATTTTTTTGGGTTCTTGTATAGTCTTTAAATATATCATTTATCCTTTGAAGTATTCCTTCTTCTTTATACCTTTGATTTCTTTCAGTTGAAGTTAGATCTGGACTATAACTTGGATAGCTATCAGATTGTTTTGAAAATATTTTAAATACTCTATCTGGATCTTCTTTAAGAAGTTTTTTAAGTCTTTCTTCTCCACTGTTACCATCCTTATCTATAATAGGGTCAAATATTATTTTTCCACCTTGTGTATAATCACTAGATGTGTTTAATCCTACTTCTCTTAAAGAAAGACCTGCCCCCTCTACAGAATCAAAGAAAGCTCTTCTTAAGCTGGAAAGCATATTTTGTATATCCGAGTCATTTCTTAATATACCAGACTGGGCCTTTTCTTCCCAAAGCTTTATATCATTTTCTTTCATGTCTTTCTTCTGTTCTTCCGTTAATGGTTCAAATTTTCTATATTTTTTCTCTATAACTTTTTTCTGTAATTCATCTACTAATTTATTGTAATCATCTATAAATCCTTTTATCTTATTAAAGGACTCCCCTGTATCACCATTTAATGAAAAACTTATTTCTTCATCTTTTTTAGCTCCAGATATATTATAACTTACACCATCTATAGCAAAATTATTTGTAGGTTTAGTTATTGTAGAAGTTCCATTTGGCGTTGTAAGATTAAATTCTGAATCTCTACCCTTTTCACTTATTGAGCTATTTCCAAATAGATTTTGTAAAAAATCTCCTGAAGTATCACTAGCAACTATTTTTTCACTTGAGCCTTCAGCTTTAGACCTTATAGTGAACTTTTTATTAATTTCACTATAGCTTATATCTACTTTAGCTTTGTCTGATATGTCTGCTAATATTTGAGATATAGTTTTATTTTTAGCTCCATTTGGTGCTGTAGTTGAATCATAATCTTTTGTAAAATCATAATCAAAGTCTACACCATTTATAGTAAATTTAACTGGTCCATCTATTATATTAGACATTTTTTCATAAGTACTCATGGACATTTCATATCTATCTGGTAATCCTAATAAAGAAGTAGCACTTTTCCCTGTTTCTCCTGTAATTATTACTTGTTTATCTGAATTAGATGATAAAACTACTTTTCCCTCTTTTACTGTTGCAGTTAAAGTACTATTTAGTCCTGCATTAGCAAAGGCATTATTAAGTTTTGTTTCTAAATCTGCTAATGTAATTATAGTTCCTGCTGCTAGTTTTACTGTTTTTGAAGCATCAGTACCTATTTGTACATTAAATGTATCATTAAAGCCTTCTATTATTTCCTTTGCATAAGTTATTGAATTACCAGCTACTGTTACATCTGTACCTGTAATTCCACTTCCTTCTGCTGTTCCTCCCAAATTAACTCCAGCTACAGAATAATTAGGTTGAGCTGTTGTTCCTGTAAATTCTATGCTCTTTCCATCCGCTGATAAAGATGCTTTAACTCCTTTGTCCTCTGACAACACATTCCCATCAGTATCCTTAGCAACTTTTAATTTATTATTTATATCTTTTGTTAATTCTTCTAAAGTAAAGTTTCCCGTAGTTAGCTGTGCAGTATACTCTTTTCCATCTACTGTTACTTTTAGTTCTTTATTTGTATCATCTATTTTAAATAAATTTTCTATCTTTATACTTCCATCTTTAACTACAGCCTTTACCTTATCTTTTAAAACAGATCCATCTGCATTTATTTTGCTATTTATTTCAGCTGCTATATCCGATACATTATTATATCTACTTCCACTTAATGTTATTTCATTGCCCTCTATAACTATTTTATTATTAGAAGCATCTACCTTTATACCATAATCTCCTTCACTTAATGTTTTTATATTTACAGCCTTAGTTCCTATGGCTTCAGCTTTAGATGCTAATTCTGTAACCTTTAAAGAATAATTTCCTGATATAGCGCCGCTGCCTGCATTTATTTTAATATTTGAAGTATCTGGTATTCCTGATGGTTTTAAACTAGAAAAATTCTTTGAAGATAACATATAGTTGTCTCCATTTAATAAATCAAAATATTTTTTTGTTATATTTGATACTCCATCCATTACGTTTCTATAGGCGTCCTGTTGCCATACTAATATTTGTGACTTCTGTTTCATTTGATCTACACGCATAGTATAGGGTTTCATCATATTTTTTATCATAGTGTCTGTATCCATTCCTGTAGCAAGTCCAGGTAATCTCATAGGCATAAGTATTCCCCCTCATCTTTTATTATTTAAAAATTAATATATATATTTAATTCTTTATCTTTTAACTCTTACCTATTAATTTTTGTTTTACTTCATTTCTTTCGATAGTTTATCAGCTTCATACCATGTATCTCTTATATCTTCTATTAATGGAATAACTTCATCCATTATTTTAACATCCTTTTTTATATTAGCCTCTCCAAGTTTTCTTACTATAAACTCATAAATTGACATAAGTTGATGTCCCCAAGTCCCAGCTTGATTAGCATCCAAAGTTGCCATTAATTCATAGAATATATCTTGAGTTTTCACTAAATTTTCATGGGCTTTAGGTATATCCTTATCTAAAATGGCTTGTCTCGCTATTTTAGAAAATTTCACAGCCCCATCCACTAGCATTAAAAGTAGTTGATCCTTTGAAGCAAAGTTAACACTGTTATTTTTATAAGTATTGTATGCATTAGCTGTATACATTAAATACACCTTCCTCTTATATTGGAAAATTTTAAATTATTTTTTAGTATCTATTATAGTTCCTACTATAGTAGCTTTTCCTTCTATCTCTTCTTTTGTAGCTTCTATGTCTAAATTTTCACCTTTGACATATTTTACTGCCTTTACTTTTATATTTTTATTCTTATTTTTCTTTTGTTTTTTTAGTTGTTCATAGAATCCTCTATCCTTTGAATTATTATCTCTGTCCTGTTTATTTATGGTTATATTTTGCTTAGAATGAACCTTTCCTTCTTTGGTTTGTTCCTTTATTTTATCCCTTACCTCTAAGTCTATTTTATTTAATCTAAATTCCATAACCACACCACCTTATAAAATTTAAAATGGTTGAAATGTTTTTTTATTTCCCAATACTATGCCTTTTCGTCTACTAAAACTCCTGCCATTTCACATAGTTTGGCTACCATATCTATTATTTTTCTAGGTGGTATTTCTTTTATTACTTCCTTTGTTTTTGTATCTATTAATCTTATGGTTAAATCTCTAAACTTACCATAAATTTCGTACTCTAGACGTATATCCTGCCCTTCTAATAACTTATTTAATTTATCTACAGAATTTTTAACTTCTTTTGTATTTTCTTTATCCAAGGTAGTATGTTTTTCATTCAACTTAATTTTTTCAATATTGGTATCTAAATTTATATCATTATTTATGATTTCAGAATTATACGCTTGATGTCTTCCTTGACTTATAGCTTTTACTTCCATGTGTTACACTTCCTTTTATTTAGTTTTTATATTTTTCAAAATAGAAGGATTGAAATTAGTAGCTTTTTTATTTTCTTCCTGCACCTCATTATAAAGTTCTTTTCTTAGTATAGTTAATTTTTTAGGGGCATCTATGGCTAATTTTACAGAACCATCATCTAATTTAACTACAGTTATCTCTATATCATCTCCAATTAAAAAAGACTCTCCTTTTTTTCTAGTTATGACCAGCATTAAGCTTCCTCCTTAAATAGTGGATGTTTTACTTTATATTTATCACTATTTATTATTATTTGTTCCCCTATTTTTTCTTTTATATTTATAACAATGGGAGCTCTTAAATTTGCTGTTATTTTATTTATGTCTGAATTTAAGGTAACTGTATTTAAAACTAATGTATCTTTTTCATCCTGCAGTTTAAGATTTGCTATTTGTTCTTTCTCCAATTGTATCTCGTATTCCTTTTCTATATTAAAAGGAGAAGTAACTATAATACCCATATCTTCCTTTTCTATGGAATGAAAAACTGAAAATACATCATTATCTTTCACAGGAAATATTATAAATTTCTTTAATTCTTCAAATCCTGGTATACCCTTTTCAAAATAAATTACATCCTTTTCTTCATACTCTATACATCCATGATATTTCGTATTTAAATTCATACTTACCCCACTCTCTATACTAAAATCAATTATTCTATATTAATTGTTGTCTATACGCCCTTAATCATACTCTACTATCTATACTCTTTTCTCTGTAATCTGTTAGTTGTTCTCTATCTTAAGTAGTCCATCAATGTTGGTTGTAGAACTTTTGCACTGGTTTGAAGGGATGATATATATACAGATTGAAGTATAGCATATTCCATATTTTTTTCTACTACATCCACATCCTCTGTATGAGATAAAATTTCTTTCATATTAAAGTTTGTTTCTTTATTCATTTCCTGTGCTGCTTCCATTCTGTTTTGTTTTGCTCCTACTTCTGACCTTATTCTAAGTACATTATCTAAAACCTTATCTATATTTCCTAAATCCTCACCATATAGTTTACTTATTTCTTTTGGATCATCACTTTCTAAATGTTTTACTATGTCTTTTAGTAACTGCCTTAGATCTCCTCCACCTTCTAAAACCTCTGTAGCAGTTACATTATATTCCATTACTACCCCTTCAGATATTTCTGCCTTTAATTTGGCACTCATTTGATTATATTCTCCTAAATGTTTTAAATCATCATCTGATAAATTTTTTAACGCATCTATTTCTTCACTACTTAACTTATTTACCTTATCTTTTTCTTCCGGTGTTAGAGCACTTGGATCTTTACTTACTAAACTTTTCAAATCTAATAATTCTGAATCCTTTATTTCATTTATACTCTTCCCTGATAATTTTTCTGCCGCACTTACAGCCTTTAAAGTCTCATCTAATAATAATGTACTCTGATCATTTTTTAGATAAACAAGGTCATTGTTTTTACTGTTTTTTTCTACCCCTGTTGGTTTTGAAGTAACCCTTGTACCCGAAAATATATATTTACCATCGAAGGTAGTATTTAGAGTTTGGGACATACTTCCTATAATCCCATTTATCTCATCCCTTAAAGCCTTTCTTTCTGTTTCACCAAATACTGGATCCCCTGCAGCCTCTAATTTATCCCTTATATTCCCTAACTGCTTTCCTATTTGATCCAAAGCTGTATCTGTAACATCTAGCCAATTTATTACATTATTTATATTTTTGTTATATTGTTTATTGGCATCTATGCCTGTATAAAGTTGCATACTTCTTATAACTCCAGCTGGATCATGGGATGGCTTAGAGAAGTTTTTACCAGAAGTTAGTTGTTGTCTAATTCTATCTAAATTTTCCAAATTATTATTCATATCTGTCATAAATGAATCTGCCATCATTTTATTTGTTATTCTCAAAATCCTCACCTCTTATTTTTTAAAATTTAAAATTGAAAATAAAAAATTATTGATATCTTTTCTTAACTTTTCCCAAAAGTTTTTAATTTTTTAAACTAGCCTTTATCCTTATTAAAGCAACTTTCCTAAATTATCAATTCTCCAAACTCTATACTCTTTACTCTGTTAACCCATTATCTCTTAAGCCCATTTATTACCACATCTAATAATTGGTCCACAGTACTTATTATTTTTGCATTGGCTTGATAACAATGATTAAACTGTATTAAGTTTGAAAATTCTTCATCTAATGATACCCCTGATACAGAATCTCTAGCTTGTTGAAACCCCGCTAATGAAGTAGCTTGGTTTTTAACCATTCTTATAGCCTCTCCCTCATCTACTCCAAGGCCACCTATAATATCATTAAAAAAAGTGTTCATAGTCATACCATTAGTATCTTTTTGTATAGTATTCAATTTGGTACCATTAAATTCGAATTCATCATTTGGCTTAAAGAATTCTTTTAAAAATGTTTCTCTGTCTGTATTTTTATCTATGCCCTGTATACTCATAAATACATCCTTTATTTGAGATATGGCTAAAGCTCTCTTTCCATCTCCTTCACCAGAGTTTGACGTTATTCCAGCCATTATTTTCATAGGATTCTTTTTTATATCTGGATTTATTGCTATATTTTCTGCTGTTATTTCTTCTTCATTGTCTGGATCTTTGCCGTTAATAAAGAAGTTTAGCGCTCCATCTTTAGGATTTGCAGGATCCAAGCTTTGTGTATGAACAGCATTTACAGAAAAAGCTAAGGCTTTAGCTAATTTATTTAACTGTTCTTCGTATTTATCTATATCCTGCTGTACAGACATTTGTCCCCTTAACTCTCCTGAAGGTGGTTCAAATAATTTTAAATTCTTAAAATCTGATTTATCATTATCTTTTAGAACTCCAATGGCATTATTATCATCTTTTCCTTCACCACTATTATCTTTAATCTGTACCGCATTCCCATCCTTATCTGTCCAAAGCACTTTACATTCATCTAATCTTTTAAAATCTTCTTCAGATTCTATCTTAATGGTCAATGTTCTTTTATTATCTTCAGTTTTTGTGTCTCCTCCTACATAATAGGTTACTGTATATTCACCAGGTTCTCCCGGTTTAGTAGCATCTTCCTTAGGTTTTATATCTTTGATATATGAAAATCTGTATACTTCTCCTGGTTCTGTCCTTTGCACTAAATTTGCATCCTGATATTTACCGTCTTTATCCTTTATTTGAGGTGGTTCTCCTCCAAAGGGTGATGTTTTCTTTTCGTAATCCTTTGAATGATTAGATGTAGTTAACTTTATTCCCTCAAAATTTTCTTTATCAATTTCTATACCAAACTTTGCACTTAGCTTGTCTAATAATAAGTCTCTTCTATCCATTAAGTCATTTGGTTGTTGTCCTGCTACCTTTACCTGTATAATTTCTTGATTTAATTGATTTATTTGATCTAGTATACTATTTACTTCAAATACTGTTTGTTGTATTTCCATTTGAGTATTTTCTTTTAATTTTGAAAGTTCATTAAAGGTATGCCTTAATTCATCAGCTAAAGCTGATGCTTGTTGCATTACTACTGATTTAGCATTTGAGGTTTGTGGATTTAAAGATAAATCCTCCCAAGCATCAAAGAACTTTCCAAACAATTTTGATATACCCACATCTGTAGGCTCATTTAATATATTTTCTATTTGGGATAAAAATTTATGTCTACTGGAAAAATGACCTTGTACTCCTAATTCTACTCTTGTTTGATAATCTAGAAAACTATCTCTTACTCTATTTATAGCTGCTATTTGAACTCCTGTACCTACTTGTCCTGGTCCCACAGTACTGTTCATACTCGGCATGCAGTAAGGTCTTGTGGTTTGAAGTTCTACTCTTTGTCTTGAATACCCTTCGGTATTTGCATTAGCTATGTTATGGGATGTGGTATTTATAGCTCCCTGTTGTGCGAACATACCACTTTTACCTATATTCAAAGTTCCGAATAATCCGGACATCTCTCTCATCTCCCTATCTATTTGTTTATATGTCTATTTTCGTAGTTATACTATAAAAGCTTTAATAATATAGCTTGTCTATAATTAATTAATGTCTTGTGTATTGGTAGGATTAAGTATAATTGTCAATTATCATTGTTAAATGCTCAATACTTAATTAATGATCAATTTTTAGTTTATAATTGATTATTGTAACTAATATTTTGTATAAAAATAGGCAAAGACTATGCAAGGCTGTATAGCCTTTTGTCTTGCCTGTTTTATCGCCTTCCATAGGGTCCATAGGTTTTAGGTGTCCTATCTGGATTTAATATGCTCAGCATATTAGTAGTTAATGATATAACCTGTTTTATTAGCATATCATTACTATCCTTTTGAAGTTTTATTTCTTCTAGTAAATTTGTAGCTTCTTTATATACAGACTTAAGTTCTTCATCCTTTGCGTTAGCTATGAATTCTTTCATAGAAGTATCTCCTATTAGATTACGCCTAGCCATTTCTTTCTTAGCTAACTCTTTACATTTTTCTTCTATGTCTATGGCTATTTTATCTAACTCAAAGGTTTTTTTAAAGGAAATAAATTCATGTTGATCATCTAGAAGGTTTAAAAGCTCTTTTAGTACTTTTATCTCTTCTTTTAATGATTGTTTTATTTTTTCTTCCATTAAAATTTCTCCTTAATATTATTTAATAGCTTTTCTGCTACTAATTTTGAATCAACTTTATAAGTACCCTTTTCTATTTTATCTTTTATATCATTTACTCTATCTAATCTTTCTTTTTCGTTTAAAAACTTATCATCTAAAGAATAAGTAGTTAAGCTTTTACCTAAATGAGATATTTCTATTTTGTCCTTTAAGCTTTTTACTTCTTCTTTTTCTGTTATTTTTTTGTTAGCATTGTAAGCATTTATACTATTTGTTATACCTACTCCATTTATCTTCATATATATACACTCCCAAATATATTTTTAACCTACAATTAACTGTGGTTTTACGCTGTTGTACTACTATTATCGAAAAGCTTATATTAAGGTTTATACCCTTTAGTAGTGATAAAATAGCTTTTTATCTTTCAATGTCCCTCTATTTTTCTGCTTTAATTGTAAAGTTAATTATATTAAATTTCTTATAATATAGTTGTAATATAGCTCATTTAATATCCATTTATATTATTACCATTATTTATAAATTTATTTTTATTAAAATATCCATAGAGGCCTAGTTTATTATATTATATTCTTAGTAATAAAGTATATATCAATTTATAAAAAACCTAAAATTTAATAAAATATACATTTTCTTTTTAAATTTAAAAGCTATGAATTTAAAATATTATACTTTTAAATTCATAGCTTTTACTTTCAACTATTAAATAAGGATATCTCAAAATAAATTTGATTTTAATATAGCAAAGATAAAAATATATGTAATAAATTTATTAGTTAACTAAGTTGGTTTATAAATGTATTTTTTATCTTTGCAGTGTTAAAATTAAATTTAGTTTATTCTTAGGCAACCTCATTATTATATACCTAGTTTTACTTTCCTAAGGATTTTATTCTTTCTTGACTGCTAACTATATTAGTTATCCTTACTCCAAAGTTTTCATCTACTACAACCACTTCTCCATAGGCCACTTTTTTACCATTTACTTGTATTTCTACTGGTTCTTCTGCTAATTTATCTAATTCTATTAAAGAACCATTTCCTAAATTTAATATATCTTTTACGTTCATTTTTGTTCTTCCTAATACTACGGATATTTGAAGTGGTACATCTAATATTAAGTCTATATTATTAGGCATAGTAGTTGCAGATTCCCTTACAGATAATGGTTCAAAGGAAGCTTGCTTTACTTCTACCTTTGGAGCTTCTCTTTCTATTGGTTTCTCATATACGATTTCTTGTTTTGGTGCTTCTACTGCTTTAGCAGACTTTTTCTCCTCTACAATTGGTGCTGGAGTTGAATTATTTTCTACTGATGGTTCATCCATGCTTTCCTCTCCCATCATAATAGCAACTATTTTTTTAGCTGTCTTCATAGGTAAAAGTTGCATTATACTACTATCTACTAACTCACCTATATTTAAAGAAAAGGATACTAGAACCACTGGTTCATCATCACTTATTCCCTCAGCTAGTGGTGCTGTTAAATCTGACCAAATCTTTGATAGTGGTGGTGATATATTTACTTCTCTTGCAAACATAGTGGCCATAGATGTAGCTGCTGAACCTATCATTTGATTCATAGCTTCTGATACGGCACTTATTTCTATTTCTGATAATTCTTTTATTTCTCCTTCAACAATTCCATTTCCACCCATCATTAAGTTTGATATTACAGCGGCATCGTCAATTTTCATAACTAATAGGTTTTCTCCTACTATACCGCTAGTATATTTTACCTCTAAAGCTATATTAGGAATTTCAAAAGAATCTTTTAATCTTTCTAAAGTTGTAACACTTACCACAGGCGTTGTTATATTAACCTGCTGATTTATTATAGTTGAAAGCGCTGTGGAGGCTGAACCCATAGATATATTTCCTACTTCTCCTAAAAGATCTTTTTCAAGATCTGTAAGATCAGGCAATTCTGGTAATTCAGTATCTGTTGCTTCTTTTTTTTCTTCCTCCTCTTGGCTTCCCTCTCCATTTAGAAGAGCATTTATTTCTTCCTGTGAAAGAAACCCGTTACTCATAACTTTCCACATCCTTATCTATTTGATCTAGTATCTGTAACCCTATATTCTTGCCTATAACTCCTGGTTTAGCATAATAACCTGGTTCTTTTTCTATTAATAAATGGACAGGTTCCTCAGTCTTAGTATCTAAGGCTACCACATCCCCTACAGCCAATCTTAAAAATTCTTCTACTGTAACTGAAGTTCTTCCTAATTCAGCAGTTAGTTCCATGCTAACTATATTTATTCTTTCCTTTATCTTAGATGAAGATTCTTCTATGGATTCCTCATCATTTTCTCTAAACCAGTATTGAACTACTAGTTTTTCTAAAACTTTTTCTATGCTCAAATATGGTATACAAATATTTATAAAAGTATTACTTTTTCCCATTTCTACCGAGAAAGTTATTAAAGCTACAGGTTCTGTTGGAGCTAGGGTTTGATTTAAAGCTGGATTAGTTTCTAAGCTTTCTATTTCAACATCCACTTCCATTACATCTTCCCATGCTAATTTTAAATTTGTTATAAGTCCTGTGTTTATTTGTTTCATTATATTTTTATCTATATCTGTAAACTCTCTCATTTTGTAGTTTCCATTGCCATTACCACCCAAAAGTACATCTATCATTTGAAATACAAATTGAGGATTTGTTTCAAATAATACGGAACCGTTTAAAGGTGGCATTTTAAATATAGTTAAAATTGTTGGATTTGGCACAGAGTGAATAAATTCTTCATAAGTTATCTGCTGAACTGATTCTATCTTAACTTTCACATTACTTCTAACTTGAGCTGTTAAATAATTTGATATTATTCTTGCATAATTATCGTGTATAAGCTCTAAGGTTCTTATGTGATCCTTTGAAAACTTTTGAGGTCTTTTAAAATCATAGGGTTTTACTTTTTGCTTTTCCTCTTCTTTGGGAACCTCGTCTGGTGTTATTTCTCCTGAAGATAGAGCAGATAAAAGGGCATCTATTTCACCCTGGGATAATATTTCTGCCATATATTTCCCTCATTTCCTTTTTGAGAATTATAATAATTTATCTATGTCTATTAATGTTACTATTCTATCTTGAAAATTAATTATTCCTTCTATATATTCTTTTCTTCTTTCATCTGAGGATCTTTCTATTAATTTTTCTTCTACATCTAAAACTTCATATACATCATCTACAGCTATTCCTACTAGTTCATCTTCCATTTCTAATATTATTATATTATTTTGGCTTTTATCTCCCTTTGGTATGTCTAATAAAAGATTTATATCTAAAAGTGAGATAATATTTCCTCTTAAATTTATAAGTCCTTTTATGTGAGTTGGTGCCTTTGGAACCTTAGTTATTTCCATAGCATCGTTTATACTTTGTATTTTATCAGTTTGAACTGCAAACTGTTCATTATTTAATTTAAATATTACAACTTGCAAAGGAAAGCCTCCTCTCAAAATAAACCATTAGTGCATTAAGATATTTACCTAATGCACCTATAAGTTTTAAACTTTAAGAAATTAAATTTCTTTTATACTTTATCCTATAACCTTTTTGATAGCTTCTAAAACTCTATCTGCTTGGAATGGTTTTACGATAAAATCTTTTGCTCCTGCCTTTATAGCATCCATAACCATAGTTTGTTGTCCCATAGCACTACACATTATTATTTTTGCAGCAGCATCAAATTCTCTTATGGCTTTTACCGCTTCTATTCCATCCATATCTGGCATAGTTATATCCATAGTTACTACATCTGGTTGCTCCTTTTTATATAGTTCTACAGCTTTTAATCCATTATTAGCTTCTCCTACAACTTCAAATCCATTTTTCTCTAATATATCTTTTATCATCATTCTCATAAATGCAGCGTCATCAACGATTAATACTTTTGCCATTTTTCTTTCCCTCCAAATTAATACAAATTAACTTACTCCTAATGTATTTAATATTTTTTCTAATGAACCAGGCATTGGTATGTAATAAAAATGCCCACTTATTTCTGATCCATCCTCTTTGAATACAGTTTCAATATCCAAAACATGCTCATTATATTGTCCTGCTTCTATAAAGGTAGTAGACAATATTGCCCCTAACATATCATAGGATACTGCTGGAACGGATGGTGTTATGGTTAAATTAGTGAATCTGGCTATAGCATTCATATATGAAGCGGATATTATATTTCCTATTTCACACATTACTGAATTTCCCATCTCACTTAATTCTTCCTCTTGCATGCCAGTTAATCTATGAACCAAATCTAATGCTGTACTTTTTTCAAATACAAACAATATATTCCCCGGAGTATCTCCTAGTACCCTTACTAATACTCCTACAGCTACTTTTTCCTCTCCTATTTCTGCCATTACCTCTTCAAAAGGAACTATATTTATATCCGGTACATTCATATCTATTTTTCTACCTAAAAGTTGTGATAATGCTGTAGCCGCATTTCCTGTCCCTATGTTAGATACTTCTTTAAGTGCATCTAACTGAAGAGGCGTCATATTATTGTAATCCATATATATAAGCCCTCCTATGATTTTATCATACTAAAGCTGCCACGTCTAAGATTAATGTTACAAGTCCATCTCCTAATATGGTTGCTCCTATATATTCTTTTAGTCCTTGTAGTGTTTTACCAAATGGTTTTATAACTATCTCCTTTTGACCTAAAAGACCATCTACTAAAAGCCCTACAGTTTTTTCACCAGATTTAACTATTACTATATATTTTTTATCATTTTCTGATTCTTTAAGTCCTAGTTTTTCATTTACTCTAACAAATGGTATTACATTACCTCTATATATTATAACTTCTTTATTATTAGTTTTCTTTACTATATCTTTTTCATAATCTATTACTCTATCTATATAGCCTAAGGATATAGCCATAGTTTCACTTCCAACTTCAACTAAAAGAGCTTGTATTATTTGTAGCGTCAACGGAAGTCTTATTATAAAAGAGGAGCCCTTTCCTTCTTCGCTTATAAGATCTACAGTACCACCTAATGCAGTGATTTTAGTTTTTACTACATCCATACCTACCCCTCTACCAGATATGTCTGTTACTTTTTCATTAGTACTAAATCCTTGAGCAAATATTAAATTTCTTATATCATTATCTGACATTCCCTCGGTATTTATACCTATTCTTTCTGCTTTAGCTTTTACTTTGTCAACAGGTACGCCGCCACCATCGTCTTCTACTTTTATAACAGCTTTTGTTCCTTCTTGATAAGCTATTAATCTTATCTTACCTATAGGATCTTTACCCTTTTTTACTCTTTCCTCCCTTGGTTCTACACCATGGTCTGCTGCATTTCTTATTAAATGGATTAATGGCTCTCCAATTTCGTCTATTACTGTTCTATCTAATTCTGTGTCTGCCCCTTGTACTATAAGTTCCATTTCTTTATCTAATTCTACGGAAAGGTCTCTAACCATTCTTGGGAATCTGTTAAATACTATATCTAAAGGAAGCATTCTTATTTTCATAACCAAATCTTGTAAGTCAGAGGTAGTTCTTGCTACTTGCTCCAAAGTTTCATTTAAATCTGTCAGCTTGTGATTAGTACTTATTTGTTCTAATCTAGTTCTGTGAATTACAAGCTCTGAAACCATATTCATAAACTTATCTAGTCTTTCTAGATCTACTCTTACGGATTGGTGAGCTTTTTTATGATTATTATCCTTTGGTTTTGCTACCCTTTTATTAGCCTTTGGTTTAGTTTCTTCTACTTTAGTTTTTTTATCTATATTTTCTTCCTCTGGTTTTTTTGTATCTATATTATTTATTTGCTCTTTTACTTTTTCTTTTACTTCTCTACTTTCTATTTTTTCTTCCCTTTTTAACTGTACATCTACATTATCGACCATAACATTATCTACTTCAGATATATTTGCCAAAATATCATAAATTTCCTCTTTACCTTTAGTAGTTAAATATATTAAATCTATTTCGAAATCAAAATTTTCATTTTCTATATCTTCTGCTATAGGTAATGATTTTATTATCTCACCATACTCTTCTAAGTTTTTAAATATTAAAAAAGCTCTTGCAGATTTTAATAGAGTATTTTCACTTAATATTATTTTTATTTCATAAGCATTAAACCCTTTATCTTCTGCTTGTTTTATAACATTTAAATCATACTCATTTAGTGGTATAGTAGAATTTCCTTCACTTTTATTTTCCTCTATAGTTTCTATAGCCTCTTCCTTTTGATCTTCTGAACTTATATCTCCCTTTGCTGCCTTTTCTAGTTCTTCTATTATATGGTCTATTGGAACTTTTTCGTCTACTTCTTCTGATATATTATTTACCATTTGTTCTAGAGTATCTAGACATTTAAAAAGTACAGTAACTACATTTTGTGTTACTTTTAAATCTCCTTCTCTAAAATTAGAAAGTACGTCTTCCATTTTATGAGTTAGCTCTGCCATCTCATTAAAGCCCATAGTAGCCGCCATTCCTTTTATGGTGTGGGCAACTCTAAATATTTCATTTAGTTTATCTATATCATCTGGCTCTTGTTCTAATTGAAGTAAGGAGTCATTTAATGTTTGTAAATTGTCCATAGATTCTTCTAGGAACATTGACATGTATTGTGATGTATCCATGTTATTTCCCCCTTATATTTTTCTATATATAAATGTAGACACCTTTTCAAAACCATAATCTTTATAATTATAAATGCTTTCTGTAGCTCCTACAAAAAGTAAGCCCCCTTTTTTTAGTGACTCTGAAAATTTCTTATATATATTGTCCTTTATATCCTGATTAAAGTATATAACCACATTTCTGCAAACTATAAGATCAAAATCTTTTTCATAATTATCTAATATTAAATCATGTTTTTTAAATGTAACTACATTTTTAATAGATGATTTTATTTTATATTTTTCTCCTTCTTTTGTGAAGTATTTTTCTAGTCTTTCTTTTTTTACATTTTTAATTTCTGCCTGTGCATATATACCTTCTTTAGCCCTTTGTAATATGGTCATATCTAAATCTGTAGCTATTATTTTATGTTTTTTGTTAGGTGATATTTCATCCATTATTATAGATAAAGAATAGGGTTCTGCCCCTATTGAACAGGCTGCACTCCAAATTTTTAGAGACACTGATGTATTATTTAAAAGCTCTACTTTTATTTTTTTCTCCAATTCATCAAATATTTCTGGATTTCTAAAAAACTCAGATACATTTATAGTAATAAAATCTAGAAATTTTATCCTTTGATCCTTATCTTTCTTTAATAAGTTAATATATTCTTCTACTGAATTTACGCCAACCCTTGACATCAAACTTAATATTCTTCTTTGAAGCTGATTTTGTTTATAGGCTTTTAAATTTATTCCAAAATCCTTTAATACCCACTCCTCGAAATACTCTAAATCCATAATTACCTCCAAAATTAAATATTTTTCAGTATTGTATCTGTAACATTATAAAGTGGTACTACAAAATCCACCTTTCCTGTTTCGTAAGTTGCTTTTGGCATACCATATATAGTACAGGTAGATTCATCCTCTGATATGGTTATGCCACCTCTATCTTTTATATAAGCTGTGCCATCCGCTCCATCTCTTCCCATACCAGTTAATACAACACTTATTAAGTTGCTGTCATAAACTTCAGATGCTGATTTAAATAACTTATCTACAGCTGGCCTTACTCCCCACAGGGTTGGTTCTATGTTTAGATGTATTTTTCTGTCCTTTCCTACCTCCATATGGAATCCTCCTGGAGCTACATAGACAGTATCCTTCTCTATAGTTTGTCCATCTTGCCCTTCTACAACTTTTAATTTACTATTAGCATTTAATCTTTCTGAAAAAGCTTTTGTAAATCCCTTTGGCATATGTTGAACTACAAATACTGGCACACCTATTCTTTCTGGGAAAGCTGTTATTACAGAGTATAATGCTTTAGGACCTCCTGTTGAAGCTCCTATAACTACAGCTTCTATTTTTTTTGAAGAAATAGTATTTTTTATAGGGTATTTCTTTTCTTCCACTTTTTTAACATTAATTTTTTCGTCTGTTTTTAAAATATCTGAAGTGTAATTATTTTTTATAGCATTGGTAGCTGCTCTTATTTTTTCTACTAACTCTTCTTTTACTTTATTTATATCTAAAGATATAGCCCCTGATGGCTTAGGCACAAAATCAAAGGCTCCCTTTTGAAGACAATCCATAGTTAAGCCTGCACCTTTTTTAGATAAACTGCTAAGCATAATAACTGGTATATCTCTATAAAGCCTTTTAATATTTATTAAAGCTTCTATTCCATCCATTTTAGGCATCTCTACATCTAATGTTATTACGTTTGGCTTTATCTTTTTTAATTTTTCTAAGAGATCTTCCCCATTTCTAGCTGTATCTATTACTTCTAAATCATTTTCTTCATTTATCATATCTGATACTATTTTTCTCATTAAAGCCGAGTCATCTACTACTAAAACTTTAATTTTATTCAAATGAATCACTCCAATAACTTATCTATATTTCTTTAGTTCCTAAGCCTACAGTTTTTATATATACTTTTCCTGTGGAGGTATCAAATATCATAGTTCTTCCTTTGTTTCCACCTATATCTTCTGCAAGCAACGGTATAGATAGTTCCTTTAATTTTTCCTTTACTGCTTTTCCATTTCTATTTCCTATGTCCATTACCATACTTTTATCTGAAAAATTAAACATAGATGCTCCGCCACATATTTTAGCCTTTAATCCATTTTTTCTTGCTCCCAATTTTTCCATTTTTTCTACTAATATAGGTATAGCTAAATCTGCAAACTTCATGGGGTTTGTAACTTTACTAAATTGAGTGCTATCTGGTAGCATTATATGTGAAAGCCCTCCTACACATTTTATTCCATCATATAATGCTATTCCTATACATGATCCTAGTCCTACTGTTATTATCTTGTCAGGATTTTTACCTACATTTAAATCTGCAATACCCACTTTTATCTCTTTTATATCCATATAATTACTCCCTCAACTATATCATTGATTTTTCTTCTTCTGTTAGTATAGTTGATAAATTTAAAAATATTATTATTTCATTTTCTATTTTTATTAATCCTTTTATATATCTTTTGGATATACCTGCTACAATTTCTGGTGGCTGTTCTATATTATCTAATTTTACGTCTTTAACCTCTGAAACCACATCAACTATTATACCTAATTTATTTTCTTCTTCTTTAACTACTATTATTTTAGCTTCATTTTTAATTTCTTCTTCTTTTAAATTAAATTTTCTAGAAAGAGAAACTACAGGTAATATTTTACCCTGATAGTTTATAACTCCCTGAACAAAACTTGGTGCATCCGGTAAATTTGTAGGTTCTTCATAACCTAGTATTCTTTCTATTTCCATGATATCTGCGGCATAGTATTCTCCATTTATTTTAAATATTAATACTTTAGCTTCACTTATATCCATTACTAAATTAACCTCCTATAATACAAACTTTTCTACGGTAATCTCTCCTTTTTTGTCTAAATAAGCATGTATATCTTTACTTGGTGTTTCCAATAAATATTCTCTATCACCTATAATAAATACTGTATTTTGATAGGCTACATCTACATATATGTCTCCCTTTTGTAAAATTTGTAGTTTAGTAATAACTCCTGCTTCACTTCCTACCTCTTTACACCTTATTTCATTTTTAGCTGTTATGTGCCCACCTCTTGCTACACTACCATCTTTAGTAAAGTAAACATTATTATTGCTTGTTAATTTTGATATATATTCACCTTTACCCGTTATATAAATATCTCCTGTACTTTGTATTTTAGAATCTTGACAATAACTAATATTAACATTAACGGGTAGTGATAATCCATCCTTACACATTTTCATTTTTTCTTCTATAAGATTTACTATTTGCTCTAATTCTCTGTAATTTTTTATATGAACAGGACCTAATCCTATTAATTTTTTCCTTATAATTCCTACTAATTCATCTTCTTCATCATCACTTCTACACATATTTATATTAGCCATTATAGCTATACATATTTTGGTCAAACTTCTAAACTTATTCTCTATTAAAATCTTTATTATTTCTCCGTCTTTTTTACCTTCTCCAAGCAAATTAAATCTCTTTATTTCTTCCACAGCAGAAATTAGTTCTGTAAGAGTATCCTTTAATTTTTCTAATTTATTTAACACCATTACCTTTAAAGTATCTTCTCCACCACCGTATATATCAGAATTTATTATATTGCCATCTATATTCAAATTACTTTTTGAAATTATTTCTGATCTCTCTACGTGTTTTTTTATTTCTACAGAGTTTCCTGCTTGTACTTTCATACCTTCCTTTACAGAACCTTGGACTACTACATCCCCTACAAATGTTATATTTCCTGTACTTATATCCACATCACCTTTAACTTCATGGACTTGATATACATAAAATATATTGGATTTTACGCAGGGCTTTCCTTCCATAGCAGCTTCTATGGTATCTTCATCCCTTAAAACTGTTCCTTGACCTGGTTTTAATATAATTTTCTTTCCTTGTTTATGTTTTTTTACTATACCTTTTATATCGATTCCATCTTGTCCCTCTTTACCTTTTTTTCTTACAGCTAATACTTCTCCTGGCTTCACAGATTCTATGGAACCTATACTTTTAAAGTCTACATTTCCTGTTTTATCCTCTGTTAATTTTAATTCTTGATTATCTGTTGTAAATTTAATCTCTATACTTTCATCCTCTTCGTTAATAGTTTCCTTTCCTTTAGCTATTAACAATTCTATACAGTTATTTTTTGTACACTGCTCTAGATTTTCTTTTACTATTCCATAAACTATGCCCATCTTTTTCAAAGCTTCTATAATTTCTTCTTCAGTATAATAAGGAGGATCTTTTTCTTCTATTTTACAAGAATTTAGTATTAAATAATTTTTATCTTCTATATCTTTCGATCCATACTTTATTTCTGGCTTATATATTACTGAAATATAAGCTTCCATATTATTTTGATCCGTTTTAACATTTAACTCTCTATGAGCCTTAACTTCTTCAAAAATAACTTCTATTTTATTTTCTTCAAAGACTTCTTTTCTAGATTTTATTCTGTCTCCATCTACTAGTATTGTTATATTATCTCCTGGAGCTATAGCTGCTGGTTTTCCACCCTCTTTAGGATTTGTAACTATTACTTGGTTTTTTACTATTTTTACTTTTCCATCATTAGCTGCTATACTTTCTTTAGCTATTGACTCCTTTTCTATTTCTATCTTTTCATCATTATGTTCTATATTTTCTTCTACACTATCTTCTATACTAACTTTATCTTCTTTCATGTTCATTAATTTTTCTTCTGCATTAACTAATATTGTAGTCTTTTTCATGAAAAAGCCTTGTTTCTCTTCTATAATTTCATAATTTAATTCCTCTTCTTTTACTCCTAATTCTTTACAAGCCTTATTTATACATTTATCTAATGTAGAGCAACTATAAATTGTCTTTTTCATATTAATCCCCCTTAAATTATATTATCCCGCCCCCTATTTTGAGGAATATATAAATTCTAAATATAGATATATATAACTATATTTTATATCATATAATAATTTATTACAATTTATTTCAATTATTTACAAAGGAAATATTATACTTAATAAATTAAACATACTCTTTTATTATTTTCGTAATTCTTAATGAATAATGTAGAGACTAATTATAAAATAATTATTATAATCATTATAATTTTAACAATTTTCATATTAATTCTTAATATAGGCTACTATTTCTTTTTCTTTTTTATAACCATATTCTATTTTTATTTGTGAATCTTCTTTTAAATTCGTTATTACTATAGGTGATATTAAGCTTTTAACTTTCCCCTCTAAAAATTCTTTATCATAGCTTACTAAAAGTTGCCCCTTTTTAACCTTTTCTTTTTCTTTTATATAAACTTTAAATCCTTCCCCATTAAGTTTTACAGTATCTATACCTATATGTATTAAAATCTCTAAACCTTCTTTAGTTTCTATAGCTAAGGCATGATTACTAGGAAATAAAAATTTTATAGTTCCGTCAATAGGGGAATATACCTTATTTCTATAGGGCTTTATAGCAAATCCATCTCCTAATAGTTTTTCTGAAAAAACCTCATCTGGTACCTGTTCTAATAAAACTATGTCTCCTTCCATAGGATTCATTAATTTTAATGATCTTTCATATTCTATTATTTCCTTTGGATTCATTCCTTTTTTAATTATTTGTTCTATACTATATTTTATATTTTCTGCTTCTGTACCTAATATTATCTGTACTACCTTTCCTGTCTGTACTATACCTAATAAATTTATTTTTTCTAAATACACCCTATCTAATTTTTTTTCGTCCTTTAAAGCTACCCTAAGCCTGGTTATACAACAATCTAAATTTGTTATATTTTTTTCTCCTCCTAGAGCTTCTAATATTAAAGCTGCTTTTTCATTACTTTTTATTTCTTTATTCTCCTTCAGTACTGTACCTTCTCTACCTAGAGTTTTTATATCCTTTTTTACTATTAAATAGTAAAAAACTATAAAATATAATAAAAAATAAAAAATACCTATGGGAAATATTAACAACCCATTACCTGAAAATTTATATCCTAAAATATAATCTATAAAGGAGGCTGAAAAAGTATAACCAAGTCTTATATTAAAAATACTAGTTACTATACCTGATGTAAATGCTGCTAAAACATGAAAAATAAAAAGTATAGGAGCTACAAATATAAAAGCAAATTCTATAGGCTCTGTAATCCCTGTAAAAAAAGACACTAAAGCTGCAGACAACATTATGCTAAGAACTTTCTTTCTATTGTTTTTTTCTGCAGCACAAATCATAGCTATAGCTGCTCCTGGAAGGCCAAACATTAATATAGGAAACTCTGAAGCCATAAAAACTCCTGCTGTAGGATCTCCATGAAAATACCTTGAGAAATCCCCAAAATATTTAATTCCACTAGGATCTACATAACTACCAAATTGATATAAAAAAGGTGGATAGTATATATGGTGAAGTCCCAGTGGAATTAAAAGTCTTTTTCCTGCTGCATAAAAACCTGGCCCTAAAGGAGATGTGCTTGCAAATCTAGCAAAAGTATCAATATTTTTTTGTACTTCTGGCCATATTGCCACATTAATCATTCCAAACATGAAGGAAATTATAGCTGTAAGAATAAGCACAAAACGTTTTCCTCCAAAAAAGCCTATGGTACTTGGTAGCTTTATGTTTTTATACTTATTGTATATAATTGCAGCTATAATTCCTATTATTATTCCACCAAAAACACCTAAATCTATATTGGTACTTCTTAATATATCATCATAAAATTTACTATTCATAAAATTTTCTAATGTCATATTTCTTTGGGCAGCTATTTTTATAGCCGCTTCTTTAGCAGCCTTTGAACTTCCAACATCCAATATACCTTGCAATATTAATTGCCCTACTATAGCAGCTAAAGCTGCTATTCCTTCCCCCTCTGAAAGGCCTATAGCCACTCCTATAGCAAATATTAATGGAAGATTACTAAATATAGCATCTCCCGCTTTTAACATATATATATTATTTAAAAGATCTGGATACCCTAATCTTAAAAGTAGAGCTGCTGCAGGTAATACGGATACAGGTAACATTAAAGATTTTCCTACCCTCTGAAGAACAGTTAAAATATTTTTCAATTTTGCACACCACCTTTAAGCTAGCTTATACTTTAAAAACCTTGCGAAAGCAAGGTTCTTTAGTTTATATATTTAATATACCTTAATATTGCCCTATCCTTTTTAAATGTAATGCGATATATCCTATTTCGTCCTCTGGTATTTTTATTTCAAATAATTTTTCTATAAGCATGGCTACTTTAATGGCAATACCAAACTCACTTTTCATTTCTTCTTTTATACTATCTAATAGCTCATTTTTTATAGTTTTATTTTCTTTAACTCTTTCTATCATAAAATTTAAATGAGTCAAAGTTCTTACATAAGAAAGAGAATTTTTATCTAAAGGCTTTCCTTTTAATTTAGATATAAGTTCCATTACTTTGCTTATCTTTTTAGTATAGGCTAGGGATTCTGAAACCTGCTGCTTTGTAATACCTGCTCTTATATGAAGACATATAAATCCCGCTTCATCCTTTGGAAGGTTAACCTTTAATCTATCATTTATCATATTAAGAGCCTTCATAGCTATTTCATATTCCTTTGGATAAATTATGCCTAGTTCTTCTAAAAAAGGGTTTTCTATATTTATCCCCTTTTCTATTCTTCTTAATGCAAAATTTATATGGTCTGGCAAAGAAATATGAACTCCTTCATTTAATTTTGTATTTAAAGCCTTTTCTGAAAAATTTATTATTTCTTCGGAAATACCTACTATTCTATTATCTATATTATCTAAAACTTTATTATAGTTTTCTGACATTTTTGAGGTGGTCTTTATATATACTTTTTCTATTTTATCCTTAGAAAGAGTTTCTCCTTTTTTAGAATTAAATCCTATACCTTTCCCGACTAATATTGCATCCTCTTCTTGCCAATTAGCTATTATTACATTATTATTAAGAACCTTTTTTACTGTATAGTTCTCCAAATCTTAACACTCCAAACCTTTTTCTTTCCAAACTTATATTTAACATAATATTAAATCTTCTACTCCTACCTCTATGTTATAATTATAAAATTTATTAATTTTTCTATTACAAAGTCTTTAGAAATGAACTGATTTTTATATCATAATATAAAATTATATTTTTTATCCAATATTTTGTCAATGTATTAACAAATCCTGCTACGCTATCTACCTTATAAAATCACACCACAATATTGATTTGATTTTTAAAGTAGTTATTCTTTATTTTTATAACTTTTTACATCTTCCTCTATGGCTTTATTATAGCCTTCCATAATACTTAGTATCAATTTATTCTCTGAAGATTTAAATTCTATTTCATCTACAGATTTTATTGGTAAAACCTTTGGTGATGTACCTGATACAAATAATCCCTCTAATTTATCTATATCTTTATAATGTACTTTTTCTTCTTCAACCTTCAAATTTAGATTTTTACATACATCCATTATATTTTGTCTTGTTATTCCTGGTAATACTTTTTCTATAGGTGCTGTTATTACTTTACCATCTTTTATCATAAATATGTTAGATTTACTACCCTCTGTTATGTATCCATTTCTGTCTACTAGTATTGCTTCATAAGCTTTCTCTTCCTTTATCTTTTCTCCTACAATTTTTCTAAAATCCATATTTATAACCTTTGCATTTGGATTCTCTCTCTCTCCATGATAAAGTATAGTTTTTACTCCCTTTTTATACTCTATGTCCTCTGGATAATTATGTTTTAAAAAATAGCATAAAAAGTTATTATTCTTTCCCTTGTTAAAATTAAATACTAGTTTTATATTGCCTATAGATACTTTATTTATTTCTATAAGTCTATTTATATTTTCTTTTATTTCTTCTTCAGCTAACCATAAATTTAGTCCTTCTAATTTTGCAGAATTATAAAATCTTTCTAAATGGCTTTTTAAAAATAAAGGCGCTCCATCTATTATCCTTATAACTTCATATAGAGATTTTCCCTCTTTAAGGAAACTTTCCTCAAATGAACCTCTTTCTTTTATTTTCTCATTTTCTATAAAAAATTCGTTAAAACATTCCATTAACATATCCCCCCATTTACTGTAAACATCACAATTCTTATATTGTGTATTAATATTATAAATGCTTAAATTAGTTTCAATTTAAACTTACAGTTAGTAAATTCAATATGAATTAAATTTTACTCTACTTCCAATTAAGTACTTCTATATTATTGTACTTCTTTTTCGCATTTATAAGATACGGCTTTCCTACTAATTTAAATAAAGGTAAATCTGCTAAGGAATCTGAAAACATATAGGATTCCTTAAAATCTACTTCTATATTCTCTTCTTTTAAAACTTCCATAAGCCTTCTTACCTTTTCTTCACCTTTACAGTTTTCTCCTATTATTTTTCTCTTATATGACCCTTCTCTTAATGTAAATATAGTTCCTATTACTTTATCTACTTCTTTTATATTATAAAGTTCTTTTAAATAAAATTCTGCAGAAGCAGATATAAGGTATACTTTATAGCCTTCACTTTTCAATTTTCTCATAGTATCTATAGCATCTTTGTATAATATTTTGCTTAATTTTTTATCATAGAATTCTTTTACATATCTTTGCATTTCATCCTCTGTAATACCATCTATAAATCCTATAAATATTTCTTTAGCTTTTCCTGCCTCAAATATTTTTAAAGCATACAAAAGCCCAGATATAACTATTTTAGGGGCATGAAATATAAGAGAGGGTTTCTTTTTAAGCATAAATTTATAAAATTGTATAAGTGTTTCTTGTTTGGTAAGTGTATAATCTACATCAAATATTGCCAATTTTTCCAAAATACCACCTCTTCTATAAGTTGTATTCTTATATTATACTATATATTTTGTGATTTTTTATAATATATTCACTTTTTTATTTATACTAAACTTTTTAATCTTAATATTTCCTATTAAGCTAAAAGAGCCCCTGACAAATCAGAGACTCTTTTTATAATACTATTGTAAATTTTCGTAGTAAGCAGTTACTTCTTCAAATTCTTTTTCATCTGGGTTAACAAGTTCAACTTCGTCCCCTTGACCTTCTTCTCTAAATAAGTATACTGAATTATTTTCTGGGTTTTGTACTAATGCATATACATTATCTTTATATTCAAATTCTTCTATTACTTCACAAGTAACAGCATTTCCGTTTTCATCTTGTAAATCCACAAGAATTGTTTCACCGCATTCTTCATCTTCGCAGCCACAACCGCAATGTTCATGATGATGCTCTTCATTGTTATCACCACAACCACAACCGCAGTTTTCTTCTACTTCACCGCAACCGCAAGTATCTTTTTCTATTTCTTCTTCGCAGCCACAACCGCAACCGCAACTATTTATTTTTTCATCTTTCATAAAATCTCCTGATAATATTACCAGGATCTTCACCTCCTTTTTTCCTATGTTCTAATTGTACCCTTAAACAGAGTTTTTTAAAAGGGTTTTTTTGCTTTTTCATAAAATTATTTAATAATCATTATCATTTTCTTTGTATATTTATAAATTCAAAAAATATTTTATGATAAAAATATACCAAGTAAATAATTGATATTAACTATTTACTTGGTAATGAAATATTTTTATTTACTTTTTGTAGTATTTAATTTTTTATTTATTTTTTGTTCATTTCTTTAGCAATTTTTTTAAAACCCTTTTCTACGTTATCTAACATGTTGTTTACTGTTTTTTCTACTCTTCTTTTTTTCATTTTTCTTCCCATAACTTTCATCTCCCTTCAGAAGAAGTTATAGCTTTATTTTATGTATTTTCTTTTTTTATATGCTATTTCAACTTTATAAATATTTGCCTGTTTTCTATTAATTTTACACAAATAATTATAGCTAAAATCATTAATACTATATTAAATAGGAAATTAAAAAAACTTATTGTTTGTATTGAACTTACACTCATGCTAGTTTTTTGTAATATAGCTATAAATTTTAAAGTAATATCGCTCTTTATACTTAATAAAAAAGAGCCTTGCGGCTCTTTTTATTATTGTTCAGCTAATTTTTTGTAGTTTTCTAATCTTTCTTTAGCATCTTGTTCTGTTTTCGCAAATAATGCTTCAGCATCTTCTGGGAATTGTTTAGCAAGTGATGCATATCTTACTTCTCCCATTAAGAAGTCTTTGAAGTTTGCTGTTGGTTCTTTTGAATCTAATGAGAATGGATTCTTTCCTGCTTCTTTTAATTCTGGGTTGAATCTGTATAATCCCCAATATCCACAATCAACAGCTTTCTTTTCTTCTAATTGGCTACAGCCCATTCCTGCTTTTAATCCATGGTTTATGCATGGAGCATAAGCTATTATTAATGATGGACCTGGATATGCTTCAGCTTCAGCTATTGCTTTTAATGTTTGGTTTTTGTCTGCTCCCATAGCGATTTGTGCTACGTAAACATAACCATAAGTCATAGCCATTGCACCTAAGTCTTTTTTCTTAGTCTTTTTACCAGATGCTGCAAACTTAGCTATAGCTGCAGTTGGTGTTGCTTTCGAAGATTGACCACCTGTGTTTGAGTAAACTTCTGTATCAAATACAAGGATATTTACGTCTTCTCCTGAAGCAAGTACATGGTCTACTCCACCATATCCGATGTCATAAGCCCAACCATCTCCACCGAATATCCAGTGTGATCTCTTAACTAAGAAATCTTTGTTTTCATAGATTTCATTTAGGACTTTGTCGCTTCCTTTTTCTTTTCCTACTAATTCTATAACTTTGTCTGCTCTTTCTCTAGTAGCTTCTCCTAGATCTTTATTGTTTAACCAATCTTCTAGAGCAGCTCTTAATTCTCCTGATATAACTGTTCCTGTCATATCTTTCTCTGAACAATCTTCTGTTCCTATTGCACAGCTTTGAAGTTCTTCTGCTGATTTAAATCCTAATACAGCTTTTACATCTTCTGTAACTTTATCTCTTATTTGTTTTACTCCAAGATACATACCCATTCCAAATTCAGCATTATCTTCGAATAATGAGTTAGCCCAAGCTGGACCGTATCCTTTATGGTTTGTAGTATATGGAGTTGATGGTGCTGATGCTCCCCAAATTGATGAACAACCTGTAGCATTAGCTATCATCATTCTATCTCCGAATAATTGAGTTACAAGTTTAGCATATGGAGTTTCTCCACAACCTGCACAGGCACCTGAGAACTCTAATAACGGTTGTTCAAATTGGCTACCTTTAACTGAATTTTTCTTCATTGGGTTAGATTTTGGAGATACTTTCATTGCATATTCCCAATTCTTATCTTGTTCAATTTGAGTATCAAATGGTTTCATTATTAATGCTTTTTCTTTAGCTGGACATACATCTGCACAGTTTCCGCATCCTGTACAATCATATGGGCTTATAGCCATTGTGAAGTTTAATCCTTTTGCTCCTACAGCTGGTTTTGATTTGAATCCTTCTGGAGCATTTTTAACTTCTTCATCAGATAAAAGTACTGGTCTTATAACCGCATGTGGACAAACATATGAACATTGGTTACATTGAATACATTTATCTAATTGCCATTCTGGAACATTTATAGCAATTCCTCTTTTTTCGTAAGCAGCTGTTCCTGATGGGAATGTACCATCTTCCATTCCTTTGAATGCACTTACAGGAAGTTTATCTCCTTCTTGTCTGTTCATTGGTTCAACAATATTTTTGATAAATTCTGGATTTTCTTTAACTTCACATGCACCTTCGCATTTAGCATCTTTCCATGAAGCTGGAACTTCTATTTTAACTATAGCATTAACACCTTTGTCTATAGCAGCGTTATTCATATCAATGATTTTTTGACCTTTTTTACCGTAGTTAGTTACAACGGCATCTTTTAAGTATTTAACTGCATCTTCTACTGATATAATGTTTGCAATCTTAAAGAAAGCAGCCTGACAAATCATGTTGATTCTTCCGCCTAATCCTATTTCTTGTGCTATTTTAACAGCGTTTAATGTATAGAATTCTATATCATTTTCAGCAATGTATTTTTTCATTGAAGCTGGTAAATGTGTTTCTACTTCTTCTGGAGTCCAGATAGTATTTAATAAGAATCTACCACCTTTTTTCAATCCTTCTAATACATTGTATTTATATACATAAGATTGATTGTGACAAGCTACAAAGTCAGCTTGGTTTATTAGGTATGGTGATTGTATAGGTGATTTACCAAATCTTAAGTGAGAAATTGTTATACCACCAGATTTTTTAGAATCATATGCAAAGTATCCTTGTGCATACATATCTGTATGGTCACCTATGATTTTTATAGCACTCTTGTTAGCTCCAACAGTACCATCTGAACCTAATCCCCAGAACTTACATGCTGTAGTTCCAGCTGGAGTTGTGTTGATAGCTTCTGCTTCTTCTAATGATGTATTTGTAACATCATCAACTATACCTATAGTAAATCCATCTTTTGGTTCATCTTTCTTTAAGTTTTCATATACACTTAATATGTGTGATGGATAAACTTCTTTTGAACCTAATCCGTATCTTCCTCCAACTATTGTTGGTTGCCATTCTTTTCCGTAGAACGCATTTTTAACGTCTAAGTATAATGGTTCTGCTAAAGCGCCTGGTTCTTTAGTTCTATCTAAAACAGCAATGTTTTTAACTGTTTTTGGTATATATTTAAAGAAGTGTTCTAATGAGAATGGTCTATATAAATGTACTGTTAATAAACCAACTTTTTCTCCTTTAGCCATTAAGTAATCAACAACTTCTTCTATAGTATCACATGCTGATCCCATAGCTATTATTAATCTTTCTGCATCTTCTGCACCATAGTAGTTGAATAGGTGATATTCTCTTCCTGTTAATTTTGAGATTTCTCCCATGTATTTTTCAACTATTTCAGGAAGTCTTTCATAGTAGTTGTTAGATACTTCTCTTTCTTGGAAATAAATGTCAGGGTTTTGAGCTGTACCTCTTATAACTGGGTGATCTGGATTTAAAGCTCTTCTTCTGAAAGCTTTTACCCCATCCATATCAACTAAATTTTCTAATTCATCATATTCTAAAACTTCTACTTTTTGAATTTCATGAGATGTTCTAAATCCATCAAAGAAGTTTATGAAAGGTACTCTTCCTTCTATAGCTGATAAATGTGCAACTGCTGATAAATCCATAACTTGTTGTACACTGCTTTCAGCTAATAGAGCTAGTCCTGTTTGTCTAGCTGCCATAACATCTTGATGGTCTCCAAATATGTTTAGAGAATTGGCTGCTAATGCTCTTGCACTTACGTGGAATACTCCTGGTAAAAGTTCTCCAGCGATTTTGTACATATTAGGGATCATAAGTAATAAACCTTGAGATGCTGTATAAGTTGTTGTTAATGCACCTGCTTGTAGAGAACCGTGAACAGCACCTGCTGCACCAGCTTCAGATTGCATTTCCATAACTTTTACTGGTTGTCCAAATATATTTTTCTTTCCTTGAGCTACCCATTCATCAACGTGTTCTGCCATTGGTGATGAAGGTGTTATTGGATAAATAGCTGCTACGTCTGTAAATGCATATGATATATATGCTGCAGCAGTATTACCATCCATAGTTTTCATTCTTCTCATAGAAAATTCCCTTCTTTCCCTTTAATTTATATAAAATTTACGGAATAAATCCGCAAAATAATTAACATTTGTAAAATTTGACCTTTTTCTTCAAAGCCCATTATTAATATACACCAAAAATTTTTATCTGTAAAATCCTTTTCAGTGTTTATGCATAAAATAACACTTTAAAGCATAAAAATCATTTTAAATTGCGAAAAATTCATAGCTTTCCTACAAAGCACATTATAGCACTAATACATTTTTATTCCAGCATATACAGAATTAAAAACATATAAATTTTATTATAAAATTGTATATATTTTGTCTTACTACGTTCTTACCAGTACTGGTAAGACCATAAAGCAGATGACTAAGAAACAAATTTTTAAAGGCTTATTTATAAGGTTTTTTATAAGCTTCAAAAATTTGTTGCTTATTTTTATTATAATACTTAAATAAATAAATTCAATGGTATATTTTTAAAGATCTTCCCATTTAACATTAAAATAAAAAAATAATATATATACATTAACATTTAATAATTTTATAGAATTATTATTCTATAATTTAACTTAATATATATATTTTTTTGAATTTATTAAACTATGCAGGATTAATTTAATTTAACTTTAATTTTAATATCATATGTTTATTTTGTATATTTTTTTATCAATTCTGTTATATTTTTAACGCCATTATCCATTTTACTTTTGGACATATTATTTATATATACATTTCTGTTTTCATACAAGTAACTTAACTTTTCCATTAAAGTTTTATCTGATAGCTCCTCCTCCTTTAAAACTAAACTATATCCACTTTTTTCGAAGGAACCTGCATTTAAAATTTGGTCTCCTCTACTAGATTTTTTAGATAAGGGTATTAAAAGATTTGGCTTTTTAAGCGCTAACAGTTCATATATTACATTTGCTCCAGCTCTTGATATTACCAAGTCTGACGCTTTCATTAAATCAGGTAATTCTTCATTTACATACTCAAATTGCGCATATCCCTTTCTATTTTCTAAATTTTCATCTAAGTTAGACTTTCCACAAATGTGTATTATATTGAATTTTAAAAGTATATCATCCAAATTTTTTCTGACTATTTCGTTTATAATTTTTGAACCTAAACTTCCTCCAATTATTAAAAGAATAGGTTTATCATCTTTAAATCCACATAATTCTATGCCTTTAACTTTGCTTCCTTCTAACAATTCTTTTCTTATAGGTGTACCTGTTAATACAGCTTTGTCTCCTTTTATATGTTTTATTGACTCCGGGAAAGTAACGCATACTTTTGTACAATAAGGAGTAGCTAATTTATTTGCAAGACCAGGAGTTATATCTGACTCATGAGCTATAACTGGTATTTTATTTAAATGAGCTGCTATAACCACTGGTACAGTTACAAATCCTCCCTTAGAAAAAATTATATCTGGTTTTTCTCTTTTAATTATTTTTTTTGCTTGAAACACTCCCTTTAACACTTTAAATGGATCAGAGAAATTTTTTAAGTCAAAATATCTTCTTAATTTTCCACTAGAAATAGGGAAGTATTCTATACCCTCTTTTTTTATAATTTTTCTTTCTATTCCTTCTATGCTCCCTATATACTTAATTTCATATCCTAATTTCTTCAATTCTGGAACTAAAGCTAAATTTGGTGTAACATGGCCTGCTGTTCCTCCACCTGTCATTATAATCTTTTTCAAAATTATATCCCCTTTCTTTAATTCATTATGTATATAATCTAGTTTTTATTTTTTTGTAAAATTATTGTTACTTTTAATAAAGTTTATTCAAAAGAAAAAAATATGCACTTAATCCAAAACTTCTAAGGTTTTTCATCATATTTATTATACACATATGAAGTTCATTATTAATAATACTATAAATATTATTTTTTTAAATACTTTTTCATTCTATGTATAATTTATATTTTTTACCTTTAATATTATAATATATATAAA